>JAZOAF010000001.1:0-1522 GCA_045595345.1 Clostridia bacterium
GACCTTAATGTTTGCTCAAAGAGAGGCTTATCCGAAAGATTTGACTCCACAATCGGCGCAGGAACAATCCTTATGCCATTTGGCGGAAAGCACCAGAGAACACCTATTCAGGCTATGGTTAATAAAATCTCTATGGAGAAAAAGGACTCCAAGACCTGTTCACTTATGGCTTGGGGATATAACCCATTCATCGCAGAAAAGAGCCCATACCACAGTGCATATTTAGCTGTTGTTGAATCAGTTTCAAAGCTTATCGCGGCAGGCTCTGATTTTAATGAGGTTTATCTTACATTCCAGGAATACTTTGAAAAGCCAAACGGCAAGAAAGAGAGATGGGGCAAGCCTGCGGCGGCACTTCTCGGTGCATTTGACGCTCAGATGGACCTTGAAATTGCATCCATCGGCGGTAAAGACTCCATGAGCGGAACCTTTGAGGACCTTGATGTTCCTCCGACTCTTGTTTCCTTTGCTGTTTCAAAGGATGAAATAAAGAACATTATTTCTCCTGAATTTAAAGGTGCAAACCACAAGGTTTACCTTTTAAGCCCTGAATACAACGAAAACAATCTCCCTGATGCAGATAGCCTTAAAGCTTTATTTGATAAAGTTACTTCTCTTATGAGAGATGGCAAGGTTTATTCAGCTTATACTCCAACTTACGGTGGCGTTGCTGAGGCAATACTTAAAATGGCAATGGGAAATAACATCGGCTTTAAGTTTAATGAAAAAGTTTCAAAAGAAACCATATTCGGCTACAACTACGGCGCGTTCATTATTGAAACAGACGCTGATTTAGACGGTATTTTACTTGGCGAAACTACTGCTGAGGAAATTATCGCAAAGGGTAGCGAGAAAATCGCACTCCCTGACCTTTATGAAATCTATGAGGGCAGACTTGAAAAGATTTTCAAGTGCAACATTGAAACAAAGACTGACAAAATTCCTGCTTTCTCTTATGAAGCAAAGGAAAGAGTTGCTCCTGCTATCAAGGTTGCAAAGCCAAAAGTTTTAATCCCTGTTTTCCCCGGAACAAACTGTGAATATGACACAGCAAAGGCAATGGAGCGAGCTGGGGCAGAGGCGGAAATCTTTGTTATAAACAACCTTTCTTCTAAGGCAATAGCAGAGTCAGCTAAGGCTTTTGCCGAAAAAACAAAACAGTCTCAGATTATCTTCGTTCCGGGCGGTTTCTCCGGCGGAGACGAGCCAGACGGTTCAGGTAAATTTATTACAGCATTTTTCAGAAGTGCTGAAATCAAAGAAGCGGTTTCCGATTTACTCGATAACAGAGACGGTCTTATGGCTGGTATCTGTAACGGATTCCAGGCTCTTATCAAACTGGGTCTTGTTCCTTACGGAAAGATTGTTGACGCTGATGAAGACAGCCCGACACTTACCTTTAACACAATTTCAAGACACCAGTCAAAGCTTGTCAGAACAAGAATTGCATCAAATAAATCTCCTTGGCTTTCCAAGACTCAGGTTGGAGACATCTATACTGTTCCAATCTCTCACGGCGAGG
>JAZOAF010000002.1:0-4540 GCA_045595345.1 Clostridia bacterium
CAAAAATAATGTCAAATTATTTAAGTAAAAGGGTTGAAAATATCCATATCTTGTTATATAATTAGAGTGTATATTTAAGGTAAAAAGCCTCTGTTTATGTGGGGGATAAATTATCGGATAAGGAAGAGATGGCTATGAAGAAAAGGTCCTCGATTTTAGTAACAATTTTGGGAACACTTATAACGGGTTTTGCCATTGGCTCATTTTTAACTCCCAACAAGGTTGTAGGGGGCGGAGCATCGGGTATATCCACTATATTGTTCCACACTTTCGGCATACAGCCGGGTTTGAGCTTTTTCTTAATCAATATAGTGTTTTTGCTTTTGGGTCTTAAAGTTCTGGGAAAGACATTTATCCTCAAAACTCTTTTTGGGATAAGCATTTTGTCTGTGTGGACGGAGATTTTCAGTTTGTTCCCGATTTATACCGAGAACATTATGCTTGCGGCGATTTTTGGCGGAGTTTTATACGGCTTTGGCATAGGAATGAGCTTTGCGGCAGGAGCATCAACAGGCGGAACAGATATTATAGGAAGAATTATCCAGTCCAAGTTTGCCCATGTTCCAATCGGAAGAATGCTTTTATTTGTTGACGGAGTTATTATAGCCGTTTCACTTATAGTGTTTAAGGATATTGAGCTTGTTTTAATCGGTATTTTAACTCTCATTCTTTCGAGCTATTCAATTGACTTTATAATAAACAAACTTAATGTTTCAAGGATTGCCTTTGTTATAACGGAAAAAGGCGAAGAAATTGCAAAATATCTGGTTGCAACATCTCCAAGAGGTGTAACCTTAATCGATGTTAAGGGGATGTATACCAACGAAGAAAAGCAGATGCTTTTCTGTGCGCTTAAAGAAAGCGAAAGCGAGAAATTTCAGAAGAAAATTCTCGAAATAGACGACAAGGCGTTTATTGTTTTCTCTGAGTCTCAGAGAATTAAAGGAAACGGATTCTATTTATATAAGTAAGGGGCGTATTTTATGCAGATTATAACAATCAGCCGTGAATTCGGAAGCGGCGGACGAGAAATCGGGAAAAGACTTGCGGAAAGTCTTGGCTGGGCTTATTATGATAAAGATATTATTTTAAATCTTGCCCAGAACAATGAGAAAGTAAATGAACTTTCCGAAAAAGAGCTTTTGCAGGAGTATCCTATCTCTTTCGGCAAAACTTTTTCGTCTCTTTCAATCTTCCGCAACAGCGCCGTAAGCCTTGTCGCAAAAGAGCAAAGAGCAATAAGAAGCATCGCTAAAAGAGAAGAAAATTTTGTTATAGTAGGAAGATGCGCCGATGTTGTTCTGAAAAAATATAAGCCGTTTAATCTGTTTGTTTATGCTGATATGAATGCGAAAATCAAGAGATGTAAAAAGCATCATCCGAAGGGCGAAAAGCTTACCGATAAAGAAATGGAAAAGAAAATCAAGCAGGTTGACAGTGCAAGAAGAAAGTATCACGAGCTTGTTTCAACTGAAAAGTGGGGAGACAAGAAGAACTACCACCTTTGCGTAAACACATCGGGGGCGGATATTGAAAGTCTTGTTGCTCCTGTTTCGGATTATATAAAAACTTATTTTGAAAGCAAAAAGAAATAGGAGAAACAAAATGGGGAAATACAGCGGATATCTTATCTGCACAGACCTTGACGGAACTTTCGTAGACGATAAGGGCGAGCTTATAGAGAGAAATCTTAAAGCAGTAGAGGAATATATGAAAGAGGGCGGTCTTTTTACTGTTGCAACGGGAAGAACCGGCTCATATATCAGAGAGCATTATAAAGGCAGAATAAAAATCAACACATATCTTGTGTGCCTTAACGGGACGATGATTTATGATACAGGAAAAGAGGAAATCGTATATTCCAATGTTATAAATAAGGACAAGATGGATGGCGTTAAGAAGTATGTTGACGGTTGCTTATGCGCATATATCTATACGGCGCGAAATCTCTATCATAAGATTGAGGATGTTCCTGTTAATGAAGATATTTATAAAATTGTTTACGTATATAAAACCGAGGAAGAATGCCTTAAAATGCTTTGCGAAATGAAAGAAAGATACGGCGAGGATTTTGATTTTAACCGAAGCTATAAAGAGTTTCTCGAAATGGAGAATAAAGGCTCAGGTAAAGGCGACGCCATAAGAAAAATGCGCTCTCTTTTAGGGGAGAACGCAAAGAAAGTTGTTTGTTTTGGGGACTTTGAAAACGACCTTACAATGATAAAAGAGGCAGATGTAGGTGTTGCGGTTGGCAACGCTCTCCCTTCCCTTAAAGAAATTGCGGATAAGGTTACGGTTTCAAATAATGAGGGCGCAATAGCACAGATTATAAGTGAGTTATAAAAAAAGGGTGTAGCCTCAGGCTACACCCTTCAATTGTTTTGTTTTAGATTTCTTTTTCAGCCTCTTTCTGAATTTCAGGGAAAACAGAGAGCATTGGAGTGATATCCTTGTTCTTTTTCTTTCTGTCTACATAGTTTTTGGTAATTGCAAAAACAGTACCGGAAAGAGCAATAACGCCGATAAGGTTAGGAATCATCATAAGGCCGTTGAATGTGTCGGAAATATCCCAAGCAAGAGAAGATGTCATAAGCGCACCGCACATAATCATAACTAAGTGGATAACCTTATAAAGCTTAACAGTCTTTGTTCCGAAGAGGTATTCCCAAGCCTTAGAGCCATAGTGGTCCCAACCGAGAACGGTTGTGAAAGCGAAGAGGAGTATTGCGATGGCGATAAATCTTCCGCCGATGTTTGCAAAGCCGAATACAGAGTTAAACGCGTCTGCAACCATTGTAGCATCCCCGGTTAATGCAGTATTTGTTCCAAGGTCATATACACCTGAGGTTAAAACGATTAAAGCTGTCATTGTACAAACAACCATTGTATCTGCAAAAACTTCGAAGATACCCCACATACCCTGTTTAACAGGTTCTTTAATGTTTGAGTTGGCGTGAACCATAACAGAGGAACCAAGACCTGCTTCATTTGAGTAAACCCCACGCTTAAAGCCCTGAACAATAGCAACGCCGATAGCACCGCCGG
This sequence comes from Clostridia bacterium, assembly GCA_045595345.1. GTDB lineage: Bacteria > Bacillota > Clostridia > Monoglobales > Monoglobaceae > SIG454. The sequence continues at coordinate 3,046 of JAZOAF010000002.1, forward strand.
CAGCAGCCTTGAAGTTTAATGCGTTAACGAAAATTGCTTTAAATGCAGGGACGATGTTTGCATAGTTAACGCCTATAATGATTAAACCGCCAACCACAAATAAAACAACCATAAATGGAACGATTTTCTCAGCGAAAGCTGCAATTCTTTTAAGGCCGCCAAGAACGATTAAAGCGGCGATTATAACCAAAACTACGCCGATGATAACTGAATATAAAGTTACGCCGTCATAAAGAGGAATGTCAACGAGAGCTTTGATTGGGAAAGCGGATTCGATATTGATAACGATTTTGTTAATCTGTCCCATAGCGCCGATACCAAAGGATGCTAAAAGAGTGCAGATTGAGAAAATAACCGCAAGAATTTTACCAATATGCTTACAACCCTTTTTAGAGCCAAGACCGTCCTCTAAATAATACATAGCACCGCCGGACCATTCGCCGTCTTTATTTCTGCGGCGATAGTAAATACCTAAAACATTTTCGGAATAGTTTGTCATCATTCCAAGGAATGCTGCAATCCACATCCAGAAGATAGCACCAGGTCCGCCGATACAGATAGCAGATGCAACACCGGCGATATTACCAACGCCGATTGTTGCTGCAAGAGCAGTACAAAGGGCCTGGAAAGGGGAGATAGAGCCTTTATCCTTTGTATGGCCGATAACCTCTTTCTTAAAAAGACTTCCGATTGTGTTTTTCCACCAGAGGCCAATATGGCTTACCTGGAAAACCTTAGTGATAACTGTTGTTATAACACCAGTTCCGATTAAGAGCGCAAGACCGAGAGTTGTCCAGATAAAAGTGTTGACAACGCCGTTATACTCGGCAAGTGCACTAAAAAAGTTTGACATAACAATTTCTCCTTTATAATAAAATAAATTTTTTACAAAAATAATAAAACCGGAGCATAAAAACTCCGGTTTCATAAACGAAAAGAAATCTAAATTTAGATTGCCCCTGTCCTTTTGCCTGAGAGATTCAGCTTTCGCCTTGCACCTTCGGCACTCGTTATGAGATTCTCCAGAGTTCCCTCAGCAATCAGTCTTATGCAATCCTGAAAGCATCTTTGGGATTAAATCTTGATTATTATACCACGATAATTTCAACATGTCAATAAAAATATCGAAAAAAGTCGAAGATAATATGAAATTAAATATTGTAATTTAAATACTAATATGGTATAATTACTCTATATGTAGGTTAAAAGGGGGAGAGAAAAAGTGTTCTATTATATTATGGGAAAGATTGCTCTTAAAACGGACAACTTTGCGGTTATTGATTGCGGAGGCGTTGGCTATAAGATTTTTGCCAGCAAAAATACTCTCGACGAACTTGGAAGCGTTGGGGAAACAGGAAAACTTTATACATTCCTTAATTTTAAATCAGCCTCAGACATAATGGACCTTTACGGTTTTTCCACCCTTGAAGAAAAGAATCTCTTTGAAATGATAACATCTGTTTCAAGAGTAGGGGCAAAGACGGCAATATCTCTC
>JAZOAF010000003.1:0-7803 GCA_045595345.1 Clostridia bacterium
CCTGAACAAATCGACAGTAAGGTCGGAACCTTCGGCATCCCTGAGTTTGGAACATCCTTTACCCGTCAGATGCTACTTGATACGCTCCCAACCACATTCTATGAGCTTGTCATAATCGCAGGTCTTTCTCACGGAACAGATCTTTGGCTTAACAATGCTCAGGATTTGGTTAAAAAGGGAATTGCCTCACTTTCAGAGGTTATCGGTCTTCGTGACGATATTATGACCTATCTCATATTAAAAGGTCTTGAACCTAAAATGGCATTTAACATTATGGAGTTTGTTCGTAAAGGAAGAGCGGCAAAAGAGGGAATGCCGAAAGAATATGAGGACGCTATGATTGCAAACGATGTGCCAAGCTGGTATATTGAGTCCTGTAAAAAGATTAAGTATATGTTCCCGAAAGCTCACGCTGCGGCGTATGTTATGATGGGCTTCCGTGTTGCATATTTTAAAGTTCACTTCCCAATCGATTTCTATATTGCATATTTTACCGTAAGAGCCGACCTTTTTGACGCGGAGATTATGGCAAAGGGCGATAAGGCGTTGGTTGCGGAAATGCAAAAACTTAAACACGCCCAGAATTTGTCGGCAACGGAAAAGAGCTTATTTACTATTATGGAACTGGTCCACGAAATGTATCAGAGAGGATTTGAATTTCTGCCCGTTGACCTTTATAAGTCCGACGCAAAGAAGTTCTTAAAGGTTGACGGGAAAATTCTTCCGCCGCTTAATGCCTTTGGCGGTGTTGGAACTGCGGCGGCGGAAAGTATTGTTGAGGCGCGAAAGAACGGCGAATTCTTGTCAAGAGAGGACCTTAAAAACCGAGCTAAGATAAACAAAAGCGTTATGGAAACTCTGGCGCAGAACGGATGCCTTGACTCTCTCCCTGAAACAAGCCAGATTTCACTTTTTGAAGTATAAAGGAACGAAAGAATGACAAAAGGAAAAGAAATAACAGGGTTTTTAAGAAAGAATATTGTTATGGTAATTGCCTTTTTGGCGGCGGCGGCAACGAGCTTTTTTGTCCGCCCAGACAAAGAGTATGTTTCCTATTTCGATTTTAAGACCCTGACCTGTCTATTCTGTGTCCTTGCAACTGTCTGTGCCCTTAAAAATATAAAGTTTTTCTATATCCTTGCAAGGAAGATAGTTGAAAAGTTTAAGACTGCAAGGTCGGCAGTCCTTGCCCTTGTCTATATAACTTTTATTGGCTCAATGCTTATTGCCAACGATATGGCACTTCTGACCTTCTTGCCCCTTGGCTATTTTGTTCTGGTTACTGCAAATAAAGAAAAGTATATGGCGTTTACTTTCATAATGCAAAACATTGCGGCAAACTTAGGCGGAATGCTCACTCCCTTTGGCAACCCCCAGAACTTATATATTTACAGTAAGTTCCATATTCCAACAATGGAGTTTATGGGCATAATGGCACCTCCTTTTGTTTTGTCTGTGGTGCTTATAACCCTTATCTGCTTTGTGGCGGTCAAAAACGAGCCTTTGGCATTGGAAGAGGAAGAAGTCGGTTACCCGAGAGGAAAAACCGCTTTATATCTTTTGCTGTTTGCCTTTTCCATTCTGATAGTGTTCAGGGGCATACCCTATTGGTGGGGGCTTATTGTAATTCCTGCCGTGCTTTTGTGGGTGGACCGAAAGGCGCTTAAAATGGTGGACTATCCTCTCCTTTTAACCTTCGCCTTTTTCTTTATCTTTTCAGGGAATATGGCAAGAGTCGATGCGGTAAGAGAAGTTTTTTCAGGCCTTTTAGAAAAAGGAACAATGGTGTTTTCCGTTATCTCCTGCCAGTTTATAAGCAATGTTCCGTCGGCAATTCTACTTTCTCAGTTTACGGAAAATTACAGAGAACTTCTTTTAGGGGTAAATATCGGCGGGGCAGGGACCTTGATTTCTTCCCTTGCGTCACTCATAACTTTCAGGGAATATATTAAACACAACCCTGGGGAAACCCTTAAATACATAGGAATGTTTTCATTATATAATTTTGCCTTTGTGATAATTCTCACGGCATTTATGCTTTTAATAAATTAAAGGAGCGTTTAAAACGCTCCTTTTTAGTTTAAGTATTCGAGATAATCAGCTTCTGAGGCGAAAAGTATGTACGCCCCTTCAATGAAACCCATATATCCGTCCTGAGTGTTATAACCTTTCATAATAAACCTCCTTATGCTGCGTGAGCTAACTCGTGCTGTGCTTTTCTTCTGGTAGTTACTGTTCTTCGCCTTTTAGTGTTTAGGAGTTTTAAAACAGCAAGACCGCATCTTCCGACTAAAATAAGAGAGAAACTGAAAAGGGCGTTTGGAAGAATTTCCGCAGCTTTGATTTTTTCTAAATCGCTTGCCCCTGCCGTTCCTAAAAGAATGAATATACCTGCAAAAATTAAAAGCTTAAAAATTGTTTTTGTGTTTTTCATAAATCATTACCACCTTTCTATATCTTGATTATAACAAAACAAGTGGGATATAATTTGGACAGCTCAAAAAAGTTTAAAAAATTTTTTCTATACTCTTGAAAAATTTAAAAAATTGTAGTATTATATTTTTTATAGTTTATTCTTTGCCGGCTAAGGCAGAAAAGGGGTATATGTATGTTAAAGAACGAGTATCTTAAGAAGGTTATGGAAACCGTTATTAAGAGAAATGCGGGCGAACCTGAGTTCCATCAGGCAGTTGAAGAGGTTTTAGAATCCTTAGAGCCTGTTATTGAGGCACATCCTGAATATGAAAAGGCAGGACTTATTGAAAGAATAGTTGAACCTGAAAGAACAATCAGTTTCAGAGTTCCGTGGGTTGACGACAATGGAAATGTTCAGGTAAACAGGGGTTTCCGTGTTCAGTTCAACAGCGCAATCGGACCTTACAAGGGCGGTCTTCGTTTCCATCCGTCAGTTTACCTTGGAATTATTAAGTTCTTAGGTTTTGAGCAGATATTTAAAAATTCTCTTACGGGGCTTCCAATTGGTGGCGGTAAGGGTGGCAGTGACTTTGACCCAAGAGGTAAGAGCGATGGTGAAATTATGAGATTCTGTCAGAGCTTTATGACAGAGCTTTCCCGTCATATCGGTTCTCATGTTGATGTTCCTGCCGGAGACATTGGTGTTGGCGCAAGAGAAATCGGTTACCTTTTCGGACAGTATAAAAGAGTTTGCAATAACTTCGAAAATGCTGTTCTTACAGGTAAGGGCATTTCTTACGGCGGAAGTTTGGTTCGTCCTGAGGCAACAGGCTTTGGCGCAGTTTACTTCTGCGATGAAGTTTTAAAGAGCTACGGAGAAAGCGTTAAGGGTAAGACTTTTGCAGTATCCGGCTTTGGCAATGTTGCCTGGGGTGCAGTTCTTAAAATTAACCAGCTCGGCGGTAAAGTTCTTACAATTTCCGGTCCTGACGGCTATGTTTATGACGAAGACGGCATAACAGAAGAAAAGGCTGCTTATATGCTCGAAATGAGAGCATCTGGTCGCGATAAGGTAGAAGATTATGCTGACAAATTCGGTGCTAAGTTCGTTAAGGGCGAAAAACCATGGGGTGTTAAGGTTGATGTTGTTCTTCCTTGCGCAACACAGAACGAGGTCCAGCTTGAAGATGCGAAGAAGATTGTTGCTAACGGCACAAAGTATTACATAGAAGTTTCCAATATGCCAACAACTGCTGAGGCTGTTGCGTATTTCATCGAAAACGGTGTTGTCGTTGCTCCGTCTAAGGCTGTTAATGCTGGCGGTGTTGCGGTTTCTGCTCTTGAAATGAGCCAGAACAGTGCCCGTTTCTCTTGGAGCAGAGAAGAAGTTGATGAAAAGCTTCACGGCATTATGGTTAACATCTATAACAATTGCAGCAGTGCTGCAAAGCGTTATGGTATGGAAGGTAACCTCATTGCAGGTGCAAATATTGCAGGCTTTGAGAAAGTTGCAGAAGCTATGATGGCTCAGGGCATCATCTAAACAAAACAAAAACAAAAGCGAAAACGGTTTTTCCGTTTTCGCTTTTTTGTTGCAAAAATTTTTTTGGTATGATAAAATGGTCTTAGGTGAGAAAAATGTTAAGATTTATCTATGGGCAAAAAGGTTCAGGAAAAACTGAATATATATACGACAAAATCCGTGAGAATATAGGTGGCGGAAAGAAGTCTTTCATTCTTGTGCCTGAACAGGCGTCCCTTGACGAAGAGCAAAAAATGATTAAGACTCTCGGCCTTTCGTCTCAGCTTTTGGTTGAGGTTCTGACTTTTTCAAGGCTTTGCAATATGGTCTTTAATCAGGTCGGCCCTCTCCGTCTTAAATATATCGACAAGGCAGGGAAGCTTTTCGTTGCGGAAAGAACGATGCAGAAACTTGAAAAGAGCCTTTTGTATTACGGCAGGAATGTCCACCAGAGAGGCTTTGCCAAAATGACGGCAAAGCTTATTTCCGAGCTTAAAAGATACGGCGTTACGCCCGAGGCTTTAAAAGAGGCGTCCAAAAAAGATTGCGAAACAGAGTTTTCCAAAAAGCTCTCTGATATTGCCCTCATTTATGAGGAGTATAATAATCTCATAAAGGGCAAGTATTCCGACGCAGAGGAGAATCTTATCTCTGCAATCCCAGGGATTATAAAAAGCGGTCTTTTTGAGGGAGAGCTTTTTATTTCGGGATTTAAAAGCTTTACCCCCGTTGAGCATCTTGCAATAACCGAGCTTATGAAGACGGCGGATGTGACTGTGTCTCTTTGCACAGATACCATTTCCGACACAGGCGGGATATTCGCTTCTTCTGTCTATACCTATAACAAAATAAAGGCAGAGGCAGAGACGACGGGAATCAGCGTTGGGGAAAGCCTTCTTATTAATAATAAGCAAGGAACAAACCCTGAGCTTGACCACCTTAAAGAGAATTATTTTAAATATCCCTATAATATATATAAGGAAGAAACTAAAAATATTTCATTAATAACTGCCAAGGACAGCTATGACGAGGCGAAAAAGTGCGCTGAGCTTATCTCCTCTCTTTGCAGAGAGAAAGGCTATAAGCATCGTGACTTTTTAATCCTTGCCAGAAACACGGAAAGCTATAAGGCGTCCATTTCGGCAATCTTTTCCGAAATGGGAATAAGTTGCTACATAAACCAGCAAAAGAGTCTTTCCAAAAATGTTTTTATAAGAAAGATATTAGCGGTGGCTGAAATATTGGCCTATGGCTTTTCCTATGAGAGAATAATGCCTGTTGTAAGTTTTTCAAATGGTGATTACACCAGAGAAGAAGCGGACATTTTTGAAAACTATATTCTGGCGTCAAATGTAACCCATAAATATTGGAACAGTAAAGAAGATTGGACTTTCTCTCCCGATGAAGAGAGAATAGACCTTACGGTTGTCAATAAAGTAAAACGCCTCAGCGTCAACAGAATCCTCGACCTTTCTGAAAGTATAAAAGGAAGAAAGCGGGTAGGGGATATTTGCAGAGGCCTCCTTGCCTATATTAAAGCAGAAGGCTTAGGAGAGCTTATGGCAAAGCGGGTTGATGACTTCAACCAAAAAGGCAAAAGCGACAGAGCTCTTGAATATACAAGGGCGTGGAATGACTTTTCTTCGGTTATCTCCCAGATGGAACAGTGTATGGGCGATGAGTTTATAACCTATGAAAAATTTTACGAAATAATAAGGGAAGCTTTTGCGGAAATCAAGATAAATATCGCTCCGCCGCTTTCTGACCAGGTTACCTTTGCGGAAATTGATACTTTCAGGAAGTCGGACGCGAAAGTCGTGTTTGTATTAGGGCTTAACGACGGAGTATTCCCGAAAGGCTATATTGAGGAGGGTATGCTTTCCGATATAGAACGAGATATTCTTTCTGAGTATGGAATAGAACTTGCTCCCACGGCGGACTTTAAAAGACGGGAAGAACAAAACCTTATCTATAATGTCCTTGCCTCCCCGCAAGAGATGCTGTTCTTGTCAGTACCGCTGGGGGACAAAGAGGGTAAGGCGAAAATCCGCTCTGAGATTGTTGACAGAGTTTTAACCCTTTTCCCGAATCTTAACCGAATTGAAGAAATGGATGCTCTTCCTGATTCCCCGAGAGAAATTTTTAAAGCTCTCCTTTGTGCTTTGGTAAAAGTTAAGGGGGAGACTGACAAGCTTTCTTCTCAGGACAAGCTGATTTATGACTATTTTGCAAAGGACGAAACCTTAAAAGAAGAGCTTAGCGAATATGTTGCATCCCTTAAAGCGTATTCCCCTGAGGAAAAGCTTTCAGAGCAAACGGCGAAAAAACTCTATGGTCAGAAGCTTATGCTGAGCGTTTCTAAATTGGAGAAATATAACTCCTGCGCCTTTGCGTATTTTATGAACTACGGTCTCTTTGCCAAAGAGCGTCTTAAAAAAGGTTTCGAGGCAAACGACACAGGCTCAATCCTGCACGAAACTCTTGAAGTTTATTTAAGAGGGCTTAAAGAAAAGGATGCGGATTATTCCAAGATAACCTATGAGGACTGCAAAAGAGATATTTCTGAGATTGCAAAGAAGATAACCCAGAAAAGCGACGAACTTTTATATGAAACCTCCCCTTACTATCGCTATGTTGCTTTCCGTATGATTGGGGTTGCAACGGCGACGGCGTGGGAGATTGTCAAGTTCTATGCCAACAGCTGTTTCAGACCATACGGCTTTGAAGTTGAAATCGGCAAGGACGGTCCTTTTGAGGGGATGCGCTTTATGGCAGGAGACTGCGAGGCATCCATAAGAGGCTTTATTGACAGAATTGATATGGCAGAGATTGACGGAGAGAAGTATATAAACATAGTAGACTATAAATCTTCCGTTAAAGATACCAACGAAAACCTTGAAAAGGTGGGCGTGCAGATTCAGCCTCTTGTTTATGCAAGTGTTGCAAGGGATAACCTTGGGGCAACCCCGTCGGGAATGATGTATATTCATATGGGTGAACCGCTTCTTGGTTTTGACAGCGAACCTGACGAGACTGAGCTGGAAAAGAAACGGCAGAAGAGTATAGAGATTAAAGGTATAATCTTAAACGAAAATGATTTGCCTTTAAGCATGGACCAAAGAGAAGCGGAAGGAAAGGGTTATATCCCTCACGGCAAGTCCAGCGCTCTGTCCCGAGAGGAAATGGAAAGCCGAATTAAAAACGCCGAGGAAAAGGCAAAAGAAACTGCGGAGAAGATAGTCAGCGGACGGATTGAGATAAATCCCTATAACGCCAAAGATTATTCCGCTTGCAGGTATTGTAAGTTCAGCTGTGTCTGCGGAAAGAGAGTTAAAATTTAACAAACTTTTCAGGCAAAATACGGCGACGGTTAGTAATAATAAACAAAAAAAGGGCAAAATCTCAGGGTTTTGCCCCTTTTTTTGCCCTGAAAAGTGCCTTTTAATATAAATAGAAGAAAAAATTTGAAAAAAACCTTGATTTTTTCAGGGGTGTGTAGTATAATAATTAGGCGTGACAAAGACATACGATGATTCCGGAGGTGGCAAACCCTTGATTTATCAAGGAGTTTGGAAATTCCGGAGGAGATTGTCCGGTTTTCTAAAGCGGGCGGAAAGGTCACTTTCTAACTTAATACAGAACAAAATTTCCGACGGGAGTGGTATGCTGTCGCTCCTGAGGTAATTATGTCTGTTGCCCCGAAACCGTCAGCCCAAGGGCTTAAAAGGTTCGGGTTTTATTATATAGCTGTGAGAAACGCCCGACACAGCGGATTAAAAAAGCGAGCAAAAACGAAGAGTTGCTCGGAAATTTTTAAGGAGGGTCTAAAATGGCAGCAGAAAAAATCAGAATCAGACTTAAAGCTT
>JAZOAF010000004.1:0-2849 GCA_045595345.1 Clostridia bacterium
GTGTTTGGATGAACAGCCTGACCTTTATTTACCGTATGTATAATAACATTGCTACAAGATTTTATAATTGCCAAATCTATATCTTTAAAAGCAAGTTCTCTAACTTCTTCAACGCCGGGAAAGTTTCTCATAGGCTCAATATAATCAGCCATATAGATTATCTTTGTAAAAAGACTCATATCCGCCTTTCCCGTTGTATGATATAAAATAGCATCAAATATGTCATCATCAATATCAAGAAGTTCTTTCGAAAGACACGCCCCGGCAACGCTATGAAGAAGCGCCTTGGAAGTTAAAGTCATCTCGTCAATATCCGAAAAGTGTCTTGATACAATATACTGCATTTCTTCTAAGGATTTTTCCTTGGCTATATCGTGCAACAGTCCCGCAAAATAAGCCTTCTCGCAGTCACAGCTATAAACCTTAGCGAGTTCTTTTGCAGTTTCGGCAACCCCCATGGTATGCTTAAATCTATCTTCGCTCAGATTTACTTTAAGATATTCAAGAATTTCATCAAAATTCATTTATATTCTCCAAAATATATTTGTAGATTTTCTCGCCGGTATATTGGGACACATCTTCGCCTTTTTTGAGCTTTTCTCTGATTTCCGACGAAGAGATGTCGACATTCTCCATAAAAATATTATGAATTACTGCATCGTATTTTTCTTGCAGAAGCCCTATGTAGTCATTAACAACTTTTTCGTTGTACCCTTTTCGGCCAAGAGCAATAATTTCTGCATTTTCAAAAATGATTTCGGGAGTTTTCCACTCGTCCATATAGCAAAGAGAATCAGCGCCGACTATAAAATAAAACTGTGTATCAGGATTTTCCCCTTTGAGCTTCGCAAGGGTTTTTGCCGTATAGCTCTTCTCATTACTTTGAATTTCCATATCGGAAACCGATAAGCCGATTTCATCCTCAATAAGAAGTTTAGTCATATCAAGCCTGAATTTTGCATCCCAGATACTGTTTTGTTCTTTATGAGGCGGATTTCCGCACGGAATAAAAACCACTTCATCAAGATTAAGTGATTTTAAGCTTGTTTTAGCCATAGTAAGATGCCCCATATGAGGAGGCGAAAATGTTCCGCCTAAAATCCCAACTCTTTTGATAAAATCACCTTCTAATAAAGTATAATTCCCTCAACATCCTTCTTGATAAGACGAGTTTCTTTAAGCTGAGCGGTTTCATATAAATCAAATCTGTTGTTTATAGAATCCTTATTCTTAATAACGAGAAATTCGCCGTTTTCTTTCTGTGCAAAGCCATAAACATCAGTCAGAAGCTTGTGTTCTCCCATATCCTCATCAATAAGATAAAGGTTTCCTCCTGTGTTTGAACTGAAATCATATACGCAAACGATATTGTCATCAAACACCCTTAAAAGACGCGGATTAATCTCTTTATTAATCTCATCTTCAATACCGTCATAGATGTAAAGCTGTGCGTTTTTATTACGGCTACTGTAATTTTTATTATAAACAATTTTGCCGTTATTTAAAACATAGCAGTCGTAGACATCATCAGAAATTTTTTCCGGAACACTAACCTTATCTTTTTTGTATTCGCAGTAATATAAGCTTCCGCCAAATTTTTCCTCATTAAAATTAGCAATGTAGGCTATTGTTTTAAAATCTTCCGTAACGGCAACCTGATTTTTCTTTGTATACTTAACGCCGTCCGCAACTTTTAACTCAGTTTCGCCCTCTGACCAGATATAATAATCTCCTACGCTGTTTTCAAAGAGCTTGGAATAAAATACCTGTTTTCCTTTTTCAGAAACTTTTATAATTTCATTCATATTTGAAACGATTTTTTCTGGCGTCTGTTTTTTAACATTCACACGATATAAATTATATCTGTCGCCGTTTTTATCTCCGCATGCGAACAAATATTTGCCGTTTTCAGATAAAACAGGTGTGCCTCCGCAGCCTGCTGCTATACAGGTTTTACCTCCCTTATGATTAAGATATAAGTCATAGGTTTCATTATCGTCGTCAAAGTTTTTCGAATAAACATAAGTTTTTCCGTTGTTCAAGGTCATATAAAGAGAGTGAACCTCTGTATCAATTTTTTTCTCGGAGAAATCCCCGATAGTTGCCACATAAGCATCTCCGTAAAAAGTCTTATAGTTATAATTCTTTATATATAAAACCTTCTCAAAGTCATCAGAGAATATTACCTTATCCTTATCAACTTTATCTGCAATCTTAACTGCTTTTTTGCCTTTGTTTGAATACCAGAGTTCCCCTCTGTTACCCTTTATATTTCCGCTTTTTATAAATAAAATATGCTCGCCATCATCAGAAACCAAAAAGCCTCCGTTGACATTTTCAGCTACTGTTTTGATTTTTTTAACTTTATCTTTTACGATAACTTTAAGTGTTCCCTGCTTCTTCCTAGCATCATATTTATCTAAGAAGCAAGTAACCTTTCCATCCGCTGAGCGATTTACAATTCCCTCCGTTTCAAGAGAGATTTCGTCGCTTGCCTCAGTAGCTATTATTTCATCCGTAAGGGTGACAGTATTTTCGTCAAAATATAATTCCATTCCATTGTCAGAATGGAAAACTGTGGTATATTCAGTCCTGTCGGAGAAAAGTCCAACAAAGAGAGACACTATACCAATAATAACAGCAATTATAACCGCTAAAAGTCCAAGAAGAATTCCGTAGCCAATAATTCTTTGCCTACGTCGTTTTCTTATTCTTTCGCGTCTTCTTTCAAGAGAGATTGCTTCTCTTGTAGTATTTTTAATCAGGTCAACTTGATTTACTGAGTCGATTTTATAAGTCATATCCGAAGAAGCACCCTTTGCATCGGAGAAAATTTCCTTACAGAAAGG
>JAZOAF010000005.1:0-6058 GCA_045595345.1 Clostridia bacterium
GGATTTTATCCAGATTGATACAACAAACATTCTGTTTATCTGCGGAGGGGCTTTTGAAGGCCTTGACAAGATTATAGAAAGCCGAATTTCGTCAAAAACTTTGGGCTTTGGCGCCAAAGTGGTAAGCAAGACGGAAAGAAACGCAGGAGAGCTTCTAAAACAGGTAGAGCCGGAAGATTTGCTTAAATTCGGCCTTATCCCTGAATTCGTAGGAAGACTTCCTATCGTAACAACTCTTGAATCGTTGAGCATTGAAGCTCTTAAAGAAATATTAAAGACTCCTAAAAATGCTCTTATAAAACAATATAAGAAGCTTTTTGAGATGGATAATGTCGAGATTGAATTTGACGACGAAGCTGTTGAAGCCATCGCTCAGAAAGCTATCGAAAGAAAGACGGGAGCGAGAGGTTTAAGAACCATTATTGAATCTCTTATTCTTGATGTTATGTATGAAATTCCATCGGAGAGCAATGTTGAAAAACTTATTTTCCATAAGGAATGTATAACTGACGGTAAAGCACCTGAAAAAATACTAAAACCGGAAGCTCGTACTGTAAAAAGAGTTACCGCTAAAAAATCAGCAAGTTAAAAGCAAAAAGCCTCAAAACGAATTTCGTTCTGAGGCTTTGTTTTTGATAAGTTATTTAATTTCGTGTCCGCCTTCGCCAATTTCAGAAACATAGAAAGAAGCGTCAAAGCCAAATGTCTTACTGTAAATATTACCAAGTGTTGCAATGAAATTATCAACGGAAGATTTTTTAACGATGCTGACAGTACATCCGCCAAAACCGGCACCTGTCATTCTTGAACCTAAAACTCCGTCTATTTTTAAAGCTTCTTTTGCTAAAAGGTCAAGCTCATCGCATGTAACTTCGTATAAATATTGAAGCGAACGATGAGAACCGTTCATAAGTTTACCAAACTCAACAAGGTTGCCTGATTTAAGAGCATCAGCACTTTTGTGAACTCTGTCACATTCATAAACAACATGTTCAATGCGGTTTCTTACGATATCGTTCTTTATAACATCTTTGTGTGCTTCAAAATCTGCAACAGAAACATCGGCAAGCTGAATAATATTTGGAAGAACTGTTTTAAGAGCGGTTAAACCTTCCTCGCATTCGTGTCTGCGCTCGTTATACTTAGAAGCGCCTAAGGAGTGCTTTTTGTTTGTATTAGATAGAACCAAACAGTATTCGCCAAGATTAAGCGGGATGTGCTCGTAATTTAATGTTGCACAGTCAAGATATATTGCGTGGTCAGCCTTTCCCATTGCAGAAGCGAACTGGTCCATAATTCCGCATTTTACGCCGATAAAGTTATGCTCTGCCTTCTGGCCAAGCTTAGCCATTTCAATCATATCGACAGGTTCGGTAATACCTTTTGCTTCATTAGAAAATGTAGCAAACATAAGAGCGGTTGAAACTTCAATAGCAGCGGAAGAAGAGAGGCCACCGCCGTGAGGCGTTGTATCATCATAAAGAAGGTCGCATCCGCAGATTTCATAGCCTGCATTTTTAAGCTCAACGGCAACGCCGATCTGATAATCTCCCCATTTAACTTTGCCTTTTAACTCTTCCATATCATCGATTGTTGTTTCAATCATAATGTCAAGGTCAGTTGCTTTAAGACGGATTACTCTGTCATCTCTTTTTCTTGCAACGATAGTTGTTCTCATTGTAAGAGCGGCTGGAAAAACCGGTCCGCCGCAATAGTCGACATGCTCGCCGATAAGATTAACTCTTCCGGGAGATGCGAAAACTCGGAGGTCATCTTCGGTGCCGCCATAAAGCTCAATAAACTGTTTTTTGATATCCACTACATTCATTGTTAATTCCTCCTTATTGCTTTTTAAGAAACTTTTTGTGAGCAAGTCTGAGCTCCTCAGCCTTATCTTCGGGGGCGGTAGGGTTACAACATGCCCAGGCACCCGTTTCGCTGGATGCGTTGAATTTTATCTTGCTCTCACTTCTCATAGGTGGATAGAATTTGATGTGGAAATGATTATAATCGCTTGTGTCTTCTCCGTTTACAGGGTTCTGATACATACACATCATATAAGGAAATGATATATCAAAAAGTGCATCAAGAGTTCCTGTCGCTTCCTTTAAGATTTTAGCAAGATTATGTTTTTCCGTATCATTGAATTCTGTTATATTCTGTTTGTGCTTTTTAGAAATAATATAAATTCCGTAAGGATAATCAGAGAAGAAAGGAAGAATAACTGCGAAGTCTTCGTTTTCACAAATTACACGCTTGTCTTCTTTATATTCATTCTCTAAAATGTCACAAATAAGGCATTTTCCTGTGTTTTCGAAGTGTTTCTTGCTGTTGGAAAGTTCCTCGCTGATTCTTTTAGGAATCACGCTGTAACCGTAAATCTGGCCGTGCGGATGAGGCATAGTTACGCCAACAGGTTCTCCTTTGTTTTCAAACATAAATATGTATTTGATGTTTTCGTCCTTTGAAATTTCTGTAAATCTTTCCTGCCAGAGAGAAACAAGCTTCTCAATATGGTCAACAGGAAGCTGCGGGAGGGTAGTAGTATGCTCGGGGGAGTATAAAACTACTTCACATTTTCCGTATTCCGGCTTTACCTTGAAGAAGTCTGTTGCAACATCATCAGGTACCGGAGGGTTCTGAGAGAGTGCAGGAAAATCGTTATCATATTTATACACATCATAGCTGTCCGGAACTTTACCGGAACCCGGGCAAAACGGACACCAGTCCTTTGGCATCTGAGGTCTGTCCTGTCTGTGAGATGCGATAATTATCCAATCGTTAAGCAGAGGGTTATATCTTAATTCTGCCATGTTGTTCACCCCTTAAAAGTTATTATTCTCCATAATTATACAATATTTTTACATTAAAGTAAAGGGAAAGAAATAAAATTAACAAATTTTTAAAATTTACCCCGAAATCTATTGACAAAATGCGGAGCTGATGATATAGTAGAGGTATGTTTTAGCACTCTATTTCTTTGAGTGCTAACAAATAGAAGGGAAGGGTGAGATTTGTGGCGTTAGATGAAAGAAAAAAGGTTATTCTTCAAGCGATTGTTGAGGATTATATAAACACAGCGGAACCTGTTGGTTCAAGAAGTATTTCTAAAAAATCTGACCTCAATCTCAGCGCGGCAACCATTCGTAACGAAATGGGAGACTTGGAGGAAATGGGACTTTTGACTCAGCCTCATACATCGGCAGGCCGCGTTCCTTCAACTCTTGGTTATAGACTCTATGTTGATAATCTTATGCAGAAATACGAGATTACAGCATCAGAAGTTGAAAAATTACAGGATGCAGTTGAACTTAAAATGAAAGAACTTGATAAAATTGTCCGTGCAGTTGCATCAACTTTTTCCAATATAACAGGACTTCCTGTAATAGGTGTTTTGCCTACTGCGGAAACGGGTTTGGTAAACAATATAAAGGTTGTTGCAGTTGACCCGGGAGCGATAATGGTAATAATTTCTGATAAATCAGGGATTATTAAGAATAAGCTTCTCAGACTTAAAACCGAAACCAGCGAGGAATACATTAAGCATCTGAACGAAATTTTAAACGAGAATTTATCAGGACTTACATTGTCAGGCATAAACCTCAACAATATTATGAAAGTTCAGAGTGCAGTTGGAGAAAATCCTGAAATTTTAACCTCGGTTTTGGAACTTGTTCATGAGGCGGTTTCAGAAATTGATACAAAACAGATATTTGTTGAGGGATTATCAAATATTTTCTCTTTTCCTGAATATAACAATATAGAAAAAGTTAAAGAAATTTTTTCCGCGATGGAGAACAAAGAAAATTTAACTCAGCTCATAAGTGCAATGCCTAATAACGGGACAATTAAAGTTATGATTGGAGATGAAGTTCCAGTTGAAGAGCTTAAAACAAACAGCGTTATTTTAGCGCCATACAGAGTATCTGATAAGCTCTGCGGTGTAATCGGGATTGTTGGCCCTGCAAGAATGGATTATTCAAAAATTATATCTATTCTTGAATATTTTACTAATCAGTTAAGCGATGTTCTGGGGGACAAATTCGGCAAACGAGACGAGCCGATTTCTGCCCTTTTAGAAGCCGGAAGTGAAGGAGAAGAATAATGGAAAACAAAGAATATACAGAAGAACAAATTGCTGAAGAAACAATGGAAAATGAAGTAGAAGAAACGGCGGAAGAAATTAAGCCGCTTTCCAGAGAAGAGGAGCTTGAAAGCGAGGTTTCGGCTCTCAAAGATAAGATGCTTCGGACCGCGGCGGAGTTTGAAAACTTCAAGAAGCGAACTGCTAAGGAAAAAGAAGAACTTTTCTCAATGGGAATTTGCACTGCGATTGAAAAATTATTGCTCATTAAGGATACTCTTGAACGAGCTATTCCGACAATGGAAGGTGCAGATACAAAGGCGATTGCCGATGGCGTTATAATGATTGATAAACAATTTCAGGATGTTTTAACCGAACTTAATGTTACGGCAATTCCTGCTGTGGGGGAAAAGTTTGACCCTGAAAAGCATAATGCGGTTATGCATGATGAAAACGAGAAATTTGATGAGAACACCATAAGCGAAGAGTTTATGAAAGGTTATATGTATAAAGAAAAAGTAATTCGCCATTCAATGGTTAAGGTTTCAAATTAGTTAATATTTTATTTATCATAGAAAGGAAAGATTTATTATGGGAAAAATTATAGGAATTGACTTAGGTACAACAAACTCTTGTGTTGCTGTTATGGAAGGCGGGGAACCTACCGTTATAGCCAACCCTGAGGGTGCAAGAACAACACCATCTGTTGTTGCTTTTACAAAGACAGGCGAAAGACTTGTTGGTCAGGTTGCAAAGAGACAGGCAATCACTAACCCTGACAGAACAATTATCTCTATAAAGAGAGAAATGGGTAGTGATTTTAAAGTTGATATTGACGATAAGAAATACACACCCCAGGAAATTTCTGCTATGATTCTTCAGAAGCTTAAAGCTGATGCGGAAAGCTATCTTGGCGAAAAGGTTACAGAAGCGGTTATCACTGTTCCTGCATATTTCAGCGACGCTCAGCGTCAGGCGACAAAGGATGCCGGCAGAATTGCAGGTCTTGAAGTTAAGAGAATTATCAACGAACCAACAGCGGCAGCTCTTGCATACGGTCTTGATAAAGATAATGACCAGAAGATTATGGTTTACGACCTTGGCGGTGGTACATTCGATGTATCTATTCTTGAAATCGGCGACGGCGTATTTGAAGTTCTTGCAACAAACGGAAATAACCGTTTAGGCGGCGACGACTTCGACCAGAAGCTTATCGATTATTTAGCTGAAGAATTCAAGAAGGAAAACGGAATCGACTTAAAGCAGGATAAGATGGCTCTTCAAAGACTTAAAGAAGCGGCAGAGAAGGCAAAAATCGAGCTTTCCGGCGTTATGACATCAAATGTTAATCTTCCGTTCATCACAGCTGACGCAACCGGTCCTAAGCATTTAGATATCACAATTACAAGACAGAAGTTTGATGAACTTACAGCTGACCTTGTTGAAGCATCTTTAATTCCTACAAAGAAGGCGATTGCAGATGCAGGTGTTAGTGTAAACGAAATTGATAAAGTATTATTAGTTGGCGGTTCTTCAAGAATCCCTGCTGTTCAGGAAGCTGTTGCAAAGCTTATTGGCAAAGAAGCTCATAAAGGAATCAATCCTGACGAATGTGTTGCCCTTGGTGCTTGTATTCAGGGTGGCGTTTTAACAGGCGAGGTTGAAGATTTAGTACTCCTTGATGTAACCCCGCTTTCTCTCGGTATTGAAACAATGGGCGGCGTTTTCACAAAGATTATTGACAGAAACACAACTATCCCAACAAATAAGAGTCAGGTATTCTCAACTGCGGCTGACAGCCAGACAAGTGTTGAGGTTCATGTTCTTCAGGGCGAACGCGAAATGGCGGCTTATAACAAAACTCTCGGAAGATTCAGCCTTAACAATATTCCACCGGCACCACGCGGTGTTCCACAGATTGAAGTTACATTCGATATTGACGCAAACGGTATCGTTCATGTTACTGCAAAGGAT
>JAZOAF010000006.1:0-2431 GCA_045595345.1 Clostridia bacterium
AATAACATATAAAATGTTACCGATATTCTGAATAATCGGGCCTAAAACATTGGCATAGGAATGAGCCTTTTTGCTGTCGTTATAAAGAGCCTCGTTGTTTTTGTCAAAGTCTTTCTGGCATTCTTTCTCGTGACAGAAAACCTTGATAACTTTCTGCCCGTTCATCATTTCCTGAATATATCCCTCTGTCTGTCCGAGAGACATCTGCTGACGAATGAAATATTTTGAAGAACCGCCGCCTGCTTTTTTAGTGACAATGGTCATAAGAACAACGCCCAAAAGCACGATAAGGGTCATCCAGATACTGAAATAAAGCATTGCGAAAAGCACACCGATAACAACGGAGCCTGCTCTTAAAAGTGCTGGGAGAGACTGGGAAATAAGCTGGCGGAGAGTGTCGATATCATTTGTGTAATGACTCATTATGTCTCCGTGCTTGTGTGTGTCAAAATAACGGATAGGAAGTCTCTGCATTCCCTTGAACATTGAAATACGGAGCTTTGACAAAAACCCTTGGGTTATAACAGCAGTGAGCTGTGTATTAACAACGGAAGATGCAAGGGAGATGGCATAAAGAATGCCCACGAAAATAAGATATTTAAGAATTTCAGGTCTGGCAACTGCCCATGAACCACTCTCGCTGTTAATTTTTATGCAGTCAAGGACTTTTTGCAAAATGAAGTCAGGAATAACTGCAACAACTGCGGAGAACAGAATACAAAATATTGTAAAGGGGACTAAAACGGGATAGAACTTAAAGAGTGTTTTTATAACTCTTCCCAAAGTTCCCTTTTTAGCCTTCTTAAAATCGGGGCGTCCTTTTTGTGCTCTACTTACTTGTTTCATTTTCGTCACCCCCATGTGTCTGTTCTTCGTAAACTTCACGGTAAATCTCGCTTGATTTCATAAGCTCGTCGTGAGTTCCAATGTCGGAAATAGTTCCGTTTTCCATAACAATAATCATATCCGCGCCCATAACGGAGGAGATACGCTGAGCGATAATGATTTTCGTTGTTTCAGGAATAAACTTCTTAAAACCGTCACGGATAAGAGCGTCGGTCTTTGTGTCAACGGCGCTTGTTGAGTCGTCAAGGATAAGAATTTTCGGCTTTTTAAGAAGAGCTCTTGCTATGCAAAGTCTCTGCTTTTGTCCGCCTGAAACATTTGTTCCGCCCTGCTCAATCTTTGTGTCATAGCCCTCGGGGAAAAGAGAAACAAATTCATCTGCCTGAGCCAGCTTGCAAGCGGCTATAATTTCTTCGTCGGTTGCATTTTCATTGCCCCAGCGTAAGTTTTCCTTTATAGTCCCTGAGAAGAGAAGATTCTTTTGAAGCACCATTGAAACATTATCGCGTAGAACTTTAAGACCGTAGTCCCGAACATCAACGCCTCCAACCATAACATTTCCCTCGGTTACATCATAAAGACGGGGGATAAGCTGAACAAGGGAGGATTTTCCCGAGCCCGTTCCGCCGATAATTCCCACGGTTGCCCCTGACTTTATGTGCAAATCAATATTTGAAAGGGAGTTGCGCTTTGCTTTCTTTGAGTATTTGAAATTCACATTGTTAAAGTCAATGCTTCCGTCTTTAACAGTTAAAATAGGGTTTTCCTTTTCGGTAAGGGAAGATTCTTCATCAAGAACTTCAAAGATACGCTTAGCAGATTCCGCTGACATAGTTATCATAACATAAATCATTGAAAGCATCATAAGGGACATTAAAACCTGCATTCCGTATGTAAGCATAGCGGAAATCTGTCCCACATCAACGCCGCCCAGATGATTTATAGCCATTTTAGAGCCGATTAAGAGGATAAATATCCAGTTAATATTCATACAAAGCTGCATAAGAGGGCCGTTGAAAGCAACAATTCTTTCTGCCTTTGTAAAGTCGTCTTTAATGTCCTCTGCGGCAGTCTCAAACTTTTCGTTTTCATAATCCTCTCTTGAAAAGCCTTTAACAACCCGCATTGCCTGAACATTTTCCTCGATTGATTCGTTGAGCTTGTCGTATTTTTTGAAAACACGGCGGAAAGCAGGCATTGCCTTTCGGCTTACAAAGAAAAGACCGAAGCCTAAAATCGGAATAACGATAACAAATGAGGTGGCAAGAGAACCGCCCATAATGTATGCCATAATAATTGAGAAAATAAGCATAAGAGGGCTTCTTATGGCAGTTCTTATAATCATCATAAAGGACATCTGAACATTGGCAACATCCGTTGTCATTCTTGTTACCAAGGAAGAAGAGGAAAACTTATCAATGTTTTCAAAGCTGTAATTCTGAACCTTATAGAACATACTCTGTCTTAAATTCTTGGCAAACCCCGCAGATGCCTTTGCGGCAGTGAATGCGGCAAGACCGCCGAAAGCTAAGGATATGCAGGCGGCAATAATCAAAAGAACGCCAAGATTTAAAATCTCGGACAT
>JAZOAF010000007.1:0-3612 GCA_045595345.1 Clostridia bacterium
GAACAAGCCTTATCGCAGGCTTTCCCTCAGAAACGGAAGAGGAATTTTCCGAGCTTTATGAATTTGTCCAAAAAGCAAGGTTTGACCGCCTTGGAGTTTTTGCTTATTCTCAGGAGGAAGGAACCCCCGCATCCCGTCTTGACGGGCAGATAGATAATGACAAAAAGCTGGACAGACAGGATGAAATTATGCTCTTGCAGGAGGGAATCTCCGAAGAACTTTCTGAAAAGAAAGTGGGCACAGTTCAGACTGTTTTAGTCGAAGGCTTTGACGAAATTATTAAAAGCCACTACGGCAGAACATATGCTGACAGCGTTGAGATTGACGGCAAGGTCTTTTTCAAGGCGGAAAGACGAATTCCCGAAGGGGAAATGGTAAAGGTTAAAATTGAGCAGGCAATGGCTTTTGACCTTTTCGGCACGGAATATAAAGAAGATTGAAAGTGAGGAGAAATTATGAATTTACCTAACAAGCTTACATTACTCAGAATTATACTCATACCGATTTTTGTTGTTTTGTTTGAAGTTTCATTTATCCCGTATAATATGGTTTGGGCACTTTTGGTTTTTGTTATAGCGGCAGTTACTGACCAGCTTGACGGCCATCTTGCAAGAAAGAATAATCAGGTAACAAGCTTTGGCAAGCTTGCTGACCCTCTTGCAGATAAGATTTTAACTATTTCAGCGCTTATTTGCTTTGTGGAAAAAGGTATACCTTATCTTCCCGGCTGGGCAGTTATAATTATCATTGCCCGTGAGCTTATTGTTACGGGAATACGAATGATTGCTCTGACCGACAACACGGTTATTGCGGCAAGTATGGGCGGAAAGTCCAAAACAGTTGCGCAGATAGGGGTTATTGTTTTAGTTATGGTTGACCTTATCTTACAGGGCTTTGGAATTGTTATTCCTTATGCGGTTATGGCAGTCCTTGTTGCTGTTATGGTGCTTCTTACACTCATATCAGGATTTGACTATTTAAAGAAAAATTGGGGACTCCTCAGTTTTAAATAAAAATTTCTTGACTTATATGGTAAAATATGATATTGTATGAGGGAAATAAAAAGTCTTTACTTTAAGGGAGGATTATCTTAATGGATATTTTTGAAACAGTCAGAGCTGTTGTTGCTGAACAGCTTGGTATTGATGAAAGTGATATTACAATGGATTCATCTTTCAATGATGACCTTGAAGCTGACTCCTTAGACATCGTTGAACTTATGATGGCTTTAGAGGACGAGTTCAAAATCGAAATCGACGACGATGAAGCCGGCAACATTTCAACAATCGGAGATATTGTTGAATACATAAAGGAAAGAATTTAATTATAGAGCAAATGGGGCGGGCAAGAATTTTTGTCCGCTCATTCTTTTAAGGAGGGAAAATATGAATATCGGCTATGAATTTAAAGATAAAGAGCTTTTAAAACGCGCCTTTACTCATATTTCTTATGCAAACGAAAATAATACAGAAAGCAACCAGCGCCTTGAATTTTTGGGGGACAGCATTTTGTCTTTCGTTGTTGCCAAAAAGCTTTATGAGGTTTATCCAAAAGCTGACGAGGGGGATTTAACCCAGATGAGAGCGGCATTGGTCTGTGAAAAATCTTTATCCCAGAAGGCTATGGAAATGGGCCTTTCGGAGGAAATTATTTTCGGCAAAAGCGAATCGAGAAGTAACGGCCAGTATAAAGCGTCAATTCTTTGTGATACCTTTGAGGCTCTTTTAGGAGCAATTTTTTATGACGGCGGAATTAAGGAGGCAGAGAAATGGATTCTCTCTGTATTCAAAGACGATTTCGAGGATATAAAACCTGCTGATTTGACGAATTACAAATCGGAGCTTCAAAGCTATTACCAGAAGAAAGAAAAAAGAAGAGGTATGGTTTCATACAAGCTTAAAGAAAGAAAAGGTCCTGACCACAGCCCCACATTTTTGGTAAGCGTTATGGTTGACGGCGCCGTTATGGGCGAAGGCGAGGGCAAAAGTATGAAAGAGGCCGAGCAAATGGCGGCAAAAGAGGCTTTGAAGAGGGCAACGGGGAAATGAATGGTATGAGAAAATATAATCTTCCGATTTTCATTCCGCACCTGGGATGTCCCAATGACTGTGCCTTTTGCAACCAGAAGAAAATAACGGGGAAAGACTCGGATATGACCCCGCAAAAAGCGGAGGGAATGATAAAAAAATACCTTGAAAACACAGAAGAAAATGCCAAAATTGAGATTGCGTTTTTCGGCGGAAGCTTTACGGGGCTTGGCCTTTCCTTGCAGGAAGAATTTTTAAAGGTGGCAAATAAGTTTGAGCGCAAAGTAGACGGAATAAGGCTTTCAACACGCCCTGATTATATTTCAGAGGAAATTCTGGATCTGCTTAAAAAATACGGGGTTACGGAGATTGAGCTTGGTGCTCAAAGCTCTGATGATGAGGTCCTTAAAATAAACCGCAGAGGGCATACCTTTGCCGATACCGTAAAAGCCTCAAAAATGATAAAAGAAAAGGGTTTTTCGCTGGGTCTTCAAATGATGATTGGAATGTATGGCTCAAACGAGGAAAAGGATATCAAAACCGCAAAGGATATAATTTCTTTAAATCCCGACTCAACAAGGATTTATCCAACTTTGGTTCTATCGGGAACTGCCCTTGAAAAAATGGATTATGAGCCATATTCTTTGGAAAAAGCGGCGGAGATTGCGTCCGTGATTATTGAGCTTTTCAGGGAGAAAGGCGTTAAAATTTTAAGGATAGGTCTCCACGAAAGCGAGGACTTAAAAAATGGAAGCGTTATAAAAGGCCCGTACCACCCTGCTTTCGGCGAGATTGCCGAGGGGCATATCTGGCGGAGGAAGATTGAAGATATGATTGCCAAGGGGAACTTTGACGGAGAAATTCCTTGCGAAAAGTCTGAGGTTTCCAAAATCATAGGGCATAAAAAGATGAATAAAAAATATTTTTATGACAAATACAAAATAGAGATAAAGCCAATACCTGGGGAGGCAGAATAATGGATAAGAAGAAAATTGAAAGAATAAATGAACTTGCAAGAAAATCAAGGGAAGCAGAGCTTACGGAGGCGGAAAAAGAGGAGCAGGCGGTTCTTAGAAGAGAATATATCGAGTCCTTTAAAATGAGTCTTCGCTCTCAGCTTGACAATATTGAATTTAAGCCGATGGGGAACGAACCCAATAAGGTTTAAAAACATAAATTTCGCGTAATACGGCAGAAAAATCTACAAATATACGCCAGTATTATTTGTAAATTTTTCTTTATCTTTCATCAAAATTTATTGTTTTTAAACTCTTCGACCTTAAACGCTGGAAAATTTTATAGAGTTTGAATGCGGAGGACGAAGTCAGGCTGGCGCCTTACGAGGACGACAAATTTGAAGAATAAAAATTTAACAAGTTTAAGGCTTATGGGGGTCATTTCCCATCGGCTTAAGGAGGAAAATTAAATGCCACATATAGTTGTAAAATGGTACAAAGGAAGAACAGAGGAAGAAAAGAAAGAGTTTGCTCAGAAAATTCTGGAAGAAGCAACCCGCGTAACAGGAAGAGGGGCGGAGCATTTTTCCGTAGCTATTGAGGACTATGAGCCGACAGAATGGATGGAA
>JAZOAF010000008.1:0-4250 GCA_045595345.1 Clostridia bacterium
AGTAACCGAACTCTTTATAAGCTCAATGCTACAACAGCGTCTGTTACAGATGTTAAGAATATCTGCGCTGATGCAGATTCACTTATGTCCCAAAACGGTGTTCTTTTATACCTTGACGAAATTCAGAATTTCAATAAAAAACAGCAACAGTCTCTCCTTGAATACATAGAAAACGGCAAGGTTACCCTCATAGCAAGTACAACGGAAAATCCGTATTTTTATATTTATAATGCAATCCTTAGCCGAAGCGTTGTCTTTGAGTTTAAGGCGGTAAGTCCTGAGGATATTTGCATTGCTCTAAAACGCGGAATAAAGATTGTTCAGAAAGACTTTGAAGAAAAGATTAAGGTTTTAAAACCTGCTATGGACTATATTGCCGAAAAGGCAAACGGAGATGTCCGTCGCTCCCTTAACTTTTTGGAGCTTGTCATAACCCACACTCCTCCAAAGGACGGAGAAATTGTGATTGATTTGGACAGAGCAGAGGGAATGGTTTCCCAGAAAGCTTTTCGTTATGATAAAAAAGGGGACAGCCAGTATGATGTTATGAGCGCCCTTCAAAAGTCCATAAGAGGCTCTGACCCTGATGGAGCAATCCACTATTTAGGTCGGCTTATTGCGGCGGAGGATTTACAGTCCGCTTGCAGACGGCTTATGGTTATAGCCGCCGAGGATATCGGCCTTGCCTATCCTATGGCAATTCCGATTGTTAAAGCCTGCGTTGACAGCGCCTTGATGCTCGGTCTTCCTGAGGCGAGAATTCCACTTGCGGATGCGGCAATTCTTCTTGCAACTGCGCCTAAGTCAAATTCGGCTTATATGGCACTTGGAAAAGCTCTCTATGATATTGAAAATATGGATACGGGGGAAATTCCAAGACAGCTCCAGAATATGAAGTATGACGGAGTCGGGGACACAAAAAAGGGACAGAATTATCTCTATCCCCATGACTATCCCAACCATTATGTGAAGCAACAATATCTTCCTGATAAAATTAAAAATAAGAAGTATTATGAATATGGTGACAACAAAACCGAACAGGCGGCAAAAGAATACTGGAAGAAGATTAAATCAGAATAAATCGTATATTCTGTCAAATATAAGCTCCTTTTTCCAGATGCTTTCGGCAAGAGGGCTTTGAAGAGCTTTTATCTGATTAAAGTTTTTAACAAGAGGCAATTTTGTCTCTTGTTTTGCTTTGTTTAAAAGTCTTTGCCCCTTGTCGTTAAAGCCAAGAATTTTAATGTATTGCGGAGCGGTTAAGTCCTCTTTTTTTATACCAAGATAAGAATAAAGAAGAATTCGTCTTATCCTGCTGTGAGCATATCTTTTTGACTTGATATTGTCGCAAAGAGAAGAAAAACTGTCGCTTTCCATAGCGGCTTTTTTTATTTTGTTTTCCAGTCCCTCTGAAACATCAGGAAGAGATGCAATCTCCTCAGGACTCATTTTTAGAAGGTTTGCAATTATCCCCTTTTCCATATTCAAGAGGGAATGCACCCTCGCATCTTTATATAAAGGAAGAAGAGCGTCAGGTACAAAACCTGAGAGGGAAGAGCCTTCGTTTATAAGCTTTCTTATTCCCGTTGCGCTCATAAAAGACGAAAATTCGGAGGAGTTATAGTCCGCACCCTCACGTTTTATTAAAACAGGCTTTATTTTTGAATTAAGCTTTAAAAGAGCTTTTAAATATTCAATTGCAAGAATATTATTAGAGGAAGAAATAAGCTTTGTATCTCCACTAAAAACGGAAGATAAAGCCTTCTCCCGTGCCACCGCAAAAGGAAGCCCCTCTTTAAGACGGGAAGAAAGGGTAGTTTTATAATCTTCATTCTCAAAAGCGAGGGTTTCTGCAATCTCTTTTAAAGAGTCAAGGTCATCACTCTCTGCACCAAAGGCAAGATAATCAACACAGTTTAGCGCGTCTAAAATAGCAACAGAGCAGGAAGCAAATCTTTCTGCTGTGGAAAGTGCCATAACGGTAGGGAGCTCTAAAACAAGGTCTGCCCCGCATTTTAAGGCACTTTCGCATCGGGTTTCTTTATGGAAAATGGCAACATCCCCACGCTGAACGAAGTTCCCGCTCATTAAAGCCACGACGGTGTCAGCCCTCGTTAATTCGCGTGCCTTTTGAATATGGTATTCGTGTCCTTTGTGGAAAGGATTATATTCGCAGATAATGCCTAAGACTGCCATATTTTCACCTCAGAGATAGTTTACCACAAAATGCAAAAAAATTCAACACAAACCCCCTTAAAATATTAAATTATATCTTGACACAGAGGAAAATGTGTGATAAACTGATAAAAGTTAATAAAGGCGAAGACCGGAAACAAGTAAGGATATTTGATTCTTTTAGAGAGCTGTCGGGTGGTGCAAGACAGTAAGATAGAATATCTTGAATACATTCCGAGAGCTGAGCACCGAAAGATTTTCGAGTAGGCTGCTACGGGAGTGCCCGTTACAGCACAAGGGTATAAATCTGTACCCGTAAAGGCCGGTGCTGTGAAACATTGGCGAACTGAGGTGGTACCACGGGAAATTCTCGTCCTCTGAATTTATTTCAGAGGGCGTTTTTTGTTCCTTCTGAAAAAATTAAGGAAGGAGCAGATGGTATGTTTGCTAAAATTTTAATGTTGGTAGTATTTTTTGCGGTAATGATTGGCGTTGGCTTCTACTGCCGTCGTCAGTCCACAGGAGTTGCAGGGTTTGTTCTGGGCGGAAGAAATGTAGGCCCATGGCTTACGGCTTTTGCTTACGGAACATCTTATTTCTCCGCAGTTATCTTCGTTGGCTATGCAGGTCAGTTCGGCTGGAAATTCGGCATAGCGTCCACCTGGATTGGTGTTGGAAATGCGGTTTTAGGCTCTCTTCTTGCCTGGGTTATTTTGGGAAGAAGAACAAGACTTATGACCCAGCACCTTAAAACAGCAACAATGCCTGAATTTTTCGGCAAGAGATTTGACAGTAATGCTTTAAAGATTGTGGCATCTCTTATTGTATTTGTATTTTTAATTCCATACACAGCGTCGCTTTATAACGGCCTATCCCGTCTTTTCAGTATGGCGTTTCCGCAGATTGACTATTCTGCCTGTGTAATTGTTATGGCGATTTTAACAGGAATTTATGTAATCGCAGGCGGATATATGGCAACTGCCATTAATGACTTTATTCAAGGTCTTATAATGCTTGGAGGAATTATTGCCGTCATTGCAACGGTTTTAAACGGACAGGGCGGATTTTTAGACGCAATAACAAATATTGCAAAGGTAAACGACCCGCAGGTTACAGATACACCTGGCGTATTTGCATCATTCTTCGGTCCTGACCCGCTTAACCTTTTATTCGTTGTTATTTTGACATCCCTCGGAACATGGGGGCTTCCTCAGATGGTCCAGAAGTTTTACGCAATCAAAAGCGAAAAGGATATAACAAAAGGAACAATAATTTCAACATTGTTTGCAATCGTTGTTGCAGGAGGATGTTATTTCTTAGGGGGCTTCGGCAGGCTCTTTACAGACAGTCTTAATGTTACAAACGGATTGCCTCAGGGCGGATATGATGCAATCATCCCAACAATGCTTGAAAACTTGCCTGAGGTTTTAATCGGGATTGTTATCGTTCTTGTTTTATCTGCATCAATGTCAACTCTTTCATCTTTGGTTTTGGCATCAAGCTCAACTTTAACACTTGACCTTATCAAAGACCATATCGTAAAAGATATGACAGAGAAGAAGCAGGTTTTATTTATGAGAATTTTCATTGCGGTGTTCATTGTTATTTCCGCATTTATTGCTCTAAATAAGGATAAGCTGGGATATATCGCAGATATGATGGGTATTTCCTGGGGCGCTCTTGCGGGTGCATTTTTGGCTCCGTTCCTTTATGGCTTATACAGCAAGAGAGTTACAAAAGCATCTGTCTGGGCAAGCTTTATATTCGGAGCGGGCATAATGGTTCTCAATATGCTTATGAGAAGCTCATTCCCGGCAATTATCCAGTCCCCGATTAACTGTGGCGTAATCGCTATGCTTGGCGGAATGGTAATCGTTCCGATTGTAAGCCTTATTACACCAAAAACTGACAGAGAAAAGATTGAAGAAATGTTTGAATGTTATAATAAAGCGGTTACTGTTTCCGCCAAAGAATCTTTGGGCGAATAACTGTTTTAATTACGATGGAGGATTTAATATGATTATAACAGATTTTCTTGAACAAAACGAGACGAAATATCCAAACGATGTGGCTCT
>JAZOAF010000009.1:0-5415 GCA_045595345.1 Clostridia bacterium
CATTGCAATATAAGCACCGCCATAGGCTCTTCTTACTATAACATTGATTTTCGGAACAGTTGCCTCAGAGAAAGCATAGAGAATCTTCGCACCGTGGCGGATGATTCCGTTATACTCCTGCTCTGTTCCTATTTTAAAGCCCGGAACATCTGTAAAGGATACAAGCGGAAGGTTGAAGCTGTCGCAAAATCTTATAAATCTTGCAGCCTTGTCCGCAGCATCTATGGAGAGGGCACCGCCATCAACCTTTGACTGATTGGCAACAATACCGATTGCCATCCCGTTCATTCTTGCAAAGCCAACTATGATATTCTCCGCAAACTGAGAGAAAATTTCATAGAAGGAGCCGCTGTCAACAACCTCGCCTATAACTGTTTTCATATCATAAGCTTTGTCAGTTTCATCAGGAACAACAGTTGAGAGAGTTTCGGAAAGTCTGTTGATTTCGTCAGCGCTTTCATAAACAGGCGCCATTTCAAGGTTGTTTGCAGGGAGATAATCAAAGAGCTCCTTAACCTTAGCGAAACATTCTTCTTCATCCTTGCAACGAACAGCGCAAACACCGCTCTTAGTTGCGTGAGTCTCGGCACCGCCAAGCTCGTCAAAGGAAACATCTTCGCCTGTTGCTCCTTTAATAACCTGAGGACCAGCTGTAAACATCTGGGAAGTCTTATCAACCATAAATACAAAGTCGCTCATTGCAGGAGAATAAACCGCACAGCCTGCGCATGGTCCTAAGATAATTGAAATCTGAGGAACAACCCCTGAGGTAATGGCATTACGATAGAAAATATCGCCGAGACCCGAAAGTGCATCAACACCTTCCTGAATTCTTGCGCCGCCGCTGTCGGAAATACCAACTATCGGAGCACCCATTTTTATTGCCATATCCATAATCTTACAGATTTTAGCCGCGTGCATTTCCCCGAGGGAACCGCCGATTACTGTAAAATCCTGAGCATAGGCATAAACGAGTCTTCCGCTTACACTGCCGTATCCTACAACAACTCCTTCGCCGGGAGCTTCTGTTTCAGGCATATCAAATTCATTACTGCGATGCTTAACGAAGGCATCAATTTCAACAAAGCTTCCTTCGTCAAAAAGCATAGCGAGTCTTTCTCTTGCAGTTTTCTTACCGACTTCGTGCTGTTTCTTAATCTTGTCAACACCGCCGCCCTGCTCGATAATAGAACGCTTCTGTTGAAGTTCTTCGATCTTACTCATACCTTACCACCTCTGTTTTTATTCTTGTTGTATCTTGGTTTATTATTTACTTTGCCAATGTTTTTGAGCATATTTACCTCAGATTCGGAAAGCTTTCTCCACTTTCCTCTGGGGAGATGCCCTAAGTTAAGCCCTGCTTCTCTTATTCTTTCCAGGCGCTTAACTATACAGCCACAGACCTCGAACATTTTCCTGACCTGTCTGTTTCTGCCCTCATGGATTGTTATTTCAAGTCTTGTGCCAAGCCTTGTTGCACCAATGACCTCAACCTTGGCAGGACTTGTTTTATATCCGTCAATTGTGACTCCGCTGCGGAGCTTTACAAGGGTTTCCATATTTATATTGCCTGTGACCTCTGCCACATAGGTTTTTTCTATGTTATTTTTCGGATGAGTCAGTTTAAATGTTATGTCTCCGTCATTTGTCAGAAGGAGCAGACCTTCCGTGTCATAGTCAAGACGGCCAACGGGATAGATTCGCATAGAAATATCGCTTACCAAATCCATAACAGTCGGTCTTCCTTTATCGTCGGATACTGTGCTTACAAAACCCGCAGGTTTGTTAAGCATAATATACATTTTTTTGCTCTCTGTGTGAAGCCTTTCTCCGTCCACTGTGACCTCGTCATAGTTTTCATCAATAACCACACCCATCTGGGTAACCTTTTCGCCGTTTACGGCTACTCTGCCCTGCTTTATTATATCCTCTGCGCCACGGCGCGAAGCAACCCCGCAGTCCGCAAGAAATTTCTGTAATCTTACCAATTTTTTATCTCCTATCTTTTGACAAAAAACTTCATTTCTTAAAAAATACAAATCAAAGTTATTATATAATATTTTCCATAATTTTTCAAGCATTTTTTACAAAATTGTTAAAGTTTTTACAAAGGTTTACCTCAAATTCGAAAAGGTTAAAATCCTCAGCCATTTACCGTATATTTCTGCCAGATTTTCATTGAAATTCCCGTCTGTTTTCCGCCTTGTTGATAATACATCTTTTTCCGCAACTGCCTCAAAGAAAACCTTCTTTCCGTTCTTATTCTGGGCAACAATCCTGCCCACCATTTCTCCTTTTTCTATGGGGGCGGAAACACTGTCGGGAATATCAAAGGTTATCTCCCATTCTCCGTTTTCTTCTTCAAGAAGATATATATCGTCTTCATAGAGGACGGACAGATTTCTGCTTTGTCCCTCTTTTACCCTGACTTTTTTCGCTACTGTTCCACCTCTGCCATATAGGGTTGCTTTATAATTTTCATAGGCAAATTCTTTCATTTTTCTGTGGTCATTCCAGTCGTCCCCTGCGTTTAAGGTTACGCAGACGATTTTCATATTGTCCTTTTCCCACGCAGTAACAAGGCATCTTCCCGTTGCTTTGGTAAAGCCTGTTTTTACTCCGATGCAATCTTTTTCCGTCTTTAAAAGTTTATTATGGTTTACAAGGGTAGTTTTGCCCATTTCCTGCCTTTCTATTGCTTTGCTTTTGGTCGAAACAATTTTTGAAAAAGTTTCATTTCTAAGGGCATAAGCGGCTATTCTTGCCAAATCCGTTGCCGTAGTGTAATGATTATCCTCAGACAAACCGTGGGGATTAGTAAAGTTTGTATTACTAACCCCCACTTCTTTTGCTTTTTTATTCATTAATTTAGCGAATTTTTCTTCGCTACCCGAAATATGCTCGGCTATTGCCGTTGCGGCATCGTTTCCTGAATGGAGCATAAGCCCGTAAACTAAATTTTCAAGAGTGATTTCCTCCCCCTCTTTAAGATACATTGAAGAGCCTTCCACATTTGCGGCGTGAGAAGAAACTTTCACTATATCCTCTGCCTTTCCTTGTTCCAGAGCCACGAGGGCGGTCATTATCTTGGTGGTACTTGCCATTCCCATTCTTCTGTCGGCGTTTTTCTCAAATAAAATCTCTCCTGTTTGTACCTCTAAAATTACAGCGGATGTTGCGGAAAGGTCCAGTGCAAAACAAGTGTTTGGCAGGAGCAACGCAAGTGTCATAAAGAAAATTAAAAATTTTTTCAAAAGAAAAAACACCCTCTTTCATATCCAATATATGAGAGGGTGTTTTTTAGTATTCTTTTTAGATTATTCGGCGTCAGAAAGAGGTTTATTCTCCTCATATGCTTTGATTATCGCCTTTGTTTCGCCCTTCTTTTCCTGACGGGCATCCTTAACGGTTTCAACAAGCTTATCAATTGCAGCCGGAACAACATCTAAAACCTTGTCATAAATGCTTGTCTTCTGGTTAACGGACATAACCTTAACCTTGCCGTCTCCCCCTGCAACCAAAAATGCAACAGGAGCAATGGACACACCGCCGCCTGCACCGCCGCCGAAGTTACTCTTGTCAGGCTCTGTTTTCTTAGGTCCGCCATATTCCGAACCGCCCACAGCAAAGCCAAGCTTAACTGAAGAAATCGGAATTATAATTGTTCCGTCAGGGGTCTGGACAGCTTCCCCGACAATTGTGTTTACATCAACGATGTCTTTAATGCTCTGCATCGCCGTATACATAAGCCCTTGAATTGGATGTTGCTCTGCCATAATTTTTCGCTCCCTTATTTATCATTTTACTTTTCTGTTTTTAATAATCGCACTTATAATATGCACAAGTCTTACCTTTATTATTCCCTTAGCTTCAATTTTAAATACCTGATTTTCAAAGTCAGGATTTATCTCAGCTTCGGGAAAATCAAATATAAAATACTGATTGAATATCTGATAGAGATTTCCGATTGCCCCCCAGATTATTCCGTAGAGCATACCCGTATCAGCAGGGTCGCCTGTTCCGAAATCCACTTTGATTTTGATTTTTTTAATCTCTATGCGATAACGCATATCCCGAAAAAGCGTCCACAAAAACGATTTCTTATCCGAAAGCTTTTTATGCTTTTCGTTTATATCTTTTTCTATGCTTTCTCTTGAAACTTCTTTTTCTTCCTGTTTGTCTTTTTGCTTTACCGTATATCTTATAAGACCGTTTTGAAATCTTATATGAAGGTCGCCGTCTTTATAGGATATATAAACCCTTGTTTTTGTATAAAGAAGAACAACAATAAAGCCCAGCAAAAAGGCAAGAAGACCAAGAATTATCCACAAAATAATCATAAAATCAGCCTTTCCTTAAAAAATGATTACAGACTGTCAATTCCCTCCATAATCTGCTGGCTGTAAAGCTTGTCCTGTCCGTTTTCCTTGATTATAGCATAATCAGGAAGCTCCGTCAAGTCGCTTATCCCGAAGCATCTTAAAAACTCAGTTGTTGTTCCGAAGACCATTGGACGACCAGGAGTATCAAGTCTTCCTGTTTCTTCGATTAAGCCTCTTTCGATAAGCTTATTTACAACCGTTTCGCAGGAAACCCCTCTGATGTCTTCAATTTCGCCTCTTGTTACAGGCTGTTTATAAGCAACGATTGATAAAACTTCCATTGCCGCATTTGACATTGTCTGGGCACGGCGAGGCTCAGCCAGGAGAGAGATATATTCAAAATATTCCCCTCTTGTGCACATCTGATACCCGTCCTCAATGCGGATAATACTTATTCCGCGGTGCTCATAGTCATATTTGTCAATCATATCGTTTATAATCTGCTTTGTTTTGCGCTTGTCCATATCAATTATATTGGCAATTTTTTCAAGGGAAACGCTGTCCCCTGCCGCAAAAAGCAAACCTTCAATTATAGCCTGAGCTTTATTTGTTTCCATAATCTTTTCTCCTAATCCTCAATGGTGTCAAGGCTTATTTCGTCTTCCATAGACACTCGTTTAATATCCATATCGTCCATATCGCCTTCAACAACTACCTTTTTAAGCTTAATGAGTTCCAATACTGCAAGGAAAGATGCAACCGCTTCCGGTCTTGATTTAATCCCGCGGAAAAGCTCAATAAACTTGGTTTTTCCCTTTTCAACAAGCTTTTTCCAGATGTTTGTTACCCTGCTTTTAACCGAAACTTTTTCGTGTCCCACAATCCCCTCAAAGGACTTTTTCGGAGGCGGGAGCTTTCTTTCAAGCTTCATATATGAAACCTTATAGGAAATGAGGAGGTTCTCAACTGAAACTGTTGAATAATCAAAAGGAACAACGGGTCTTTCGATATATTCAGGGGCTTTATAAAATCTGGTATAGCCAAGATTTTCCCGCCCTCTTAGATATTCCGCTTTTTCCTTAAAACGCTTATA
>JAZOAF010000010.1:0-5019 GCA_045595345.1 Clostridia bacterium
TGGATTGTCTTCCTAAGACCGCTTGGCCTCCGACTTCCTGATTGTATGAGCATTATCGGTTTAGCAAGAGAAACTGCCGCAACTTTCGGCTATGATTTCTCAGTTGCTGACCCGACAGATTATGAAAAAGTATCTGAAAAGGCAAAAGATAATGCAAGAGTTGAGGTTATGGACTTTGACCTTTGCCCAAGATTTTTAGGTAAGGTTGTAAAAAATGTTAAAATCGGCCCGTCTCCTGAATGGATGCAGAAGAGACTTGCATCTTGCGGAATAAGAGCCATAAACAATGTTGTTGATATAACAAACTATGTTATGCTTGAATATGGTCAGCCAATGCACGCATACGACCTTGACTGTGTTGCTGGAAAGAAGATTATCGTAAGACGAGCAAAGGACGGCGAAATTCTTAAAACTCTTGATGACCAGGACAGAACACTTAACTCTTCAATGATTTGTATTTCCGATGAAAAGGAAGCAATCGGTGTTGCAGGTGTTATGGGCGGTGCAAGTTCAGAGGTTACTGAAAACACAACAACAGTTCTCTTTGAAGCTGCAACCTTTAACGGAACAGCTGTAAGACGCGCGGCGAAAGCTCTCGGTATGAGAACTGACGCATCTGCTCTCTTTGAAAAAGGTCTTGACCCATATAACCTTGACGGCGCAATTGAAAGAGCTTGTCAGCTTATTTCCCAGATG
Source organism: Clostridia bacterium (assembly GCA_045595345.1). GTDB lineage: Bacteria > Bacillota > Clostridia > Monoglobales > Monoglobaceae > SIG454. The sequence goes on from JAZOAF010000010.1 coordinate 697, forward strand.
GGCGCAGGGGATGTTTTAGAGGGTACAATCGAGGTTTGCGGAGAACTTAAAGAAGCTCTTGTACTTCCTTTTGAGCCTGAAAGAATGAATGCTTTCTTGGGAATGGATATAAGCAAAAACGAAATGATTGATATTTTAACTTCCCTTGAATTTAAGGTAGAGGGAGATAAGGTTATCGTTCCTTCTTTCCGTGGGGATATTGAGTCAATGGCTGATATTGCCGAAGAAATTGCAAGAATTTACGGCTATGACAAGATTCCGACAACTCTTATGGATACGGCGGTAAGTTGCGGAGGAAGAACTCCTGAGCAGAAAGCGGAAGCAAAGATTAAGGATGCTTTGGTTTCCGACGGCTTTGACGAAATCATAACATATTCATTTACTGACCCTAAGGAAAACGAGCTTTTAAGTATTCCAAAGGATAGCGAAAAGTATAGCTTTGTTAAGATTTTAAATCCACTCGGCGAAGAGAACAGCGTTATGAGAACAACAATGCTTGCTTCAATGTGTGAGGTGCTCAAAACAAACTATAATAAGAGGATACCATCTGCGTCTTTGTTTGAGCTTGGAAGCATATATATAAACAAAGGCGAAACTCTTCCTGATGAGAGAAAGACAGTTGCAATCGGTATGTATGGCTGTGGCGATTTCTATGATTTAAAGGGAACAATTGAAAACCTTTTTGATGAAATGGGAGTTAAAAAGGTAAAATATGTTGGCGTTTCTGAAAACACAACATTCCACCCCGGAAGATGCGCCGAAATCTACTTTAAGGATAAGAAAATCGGCGTTATGGGACAGGCTCATCCGAGTGTTGCCGCAAACTATAAAATCAATGCAGAAGTTTATCTTGCTGAGCTTGATTTTGCAACAATTTTCGAATGCTCAGATTTAAAGAAAACTTATAAACCGCTTCCGAAATTCCCTGCAACAACCCGTGATATTGCTATGGTTGTTGAAGAAGATGTATGCGTAGCTGATATTGCAGACATTTTTGAAAAGGAAATGGGCGGAATCTTAGAAAGCTACACACTCTTTGATATTTACAGAGGCGCTCAGCTTGGCGAGAATAAGAAGAGTGTTGCTTACTCACTTTCATTCAGAGCAAGTGACAGAACCTTAACTGATGACGAAGTTAACGCAGTTATGGAGAAAATTTTAGCAGGACTTAAGAATAAAGTCGGTGCAGATTTAAGATAATAAATAATATACGGGAGGATAGACAAAATGAATAACGACAAGCACGCTACAATTAAGTTTCAGGTAGAGAAAAAGCCTATGGATATTCAGGAGACAATTCTTACTGTCCATAACGCTCTTGTGGAAAAAGGCTATAATCCCATAAGCCAGATTGTTGGTTATATTATGTCAGGAGACCCGTCATATATAACCGCGCATAACGGTGCAAGAAGTCTTATCCAGAAGGTTGAAACTGACGAAATACTGGAAGAACTTGTTAAGTATTATGTAATCAGATAATAAGGAGAAAATTATGAAAAAAGTTTTAGCGCTTATTATGGCACTTGTTTTGGTATTATCTTTCGCATCCTGCAAAAAGGATGAGGTTAAAGACGCCGAAAAGGACGAAACAAAGGTGGAAGATACTGTAAAAGATAATGAAACAGATATTTCTGACGAGACAGAAGATGTTAATGATGAAACCGAAAAAGAGGAAACTCAGAAACCTGCTGTGAAGCCGGAAGAAAAGCCGGCGGAAAAGCCTGAGGAAAAACCGGCAGAACAGCCAAAGACTCTTGGAACAGCGCTTCTTGCAGAGTTTAAAAAAATAGCAGCTGGAAAGAGTGCGGAAGAAATCGCAAACGGTATTTGTCAGAATTCAATTCTTCCCTTTTCTCCTGTAACCAACCCTGTTGCAGAGGGGGATTATCTTCCGGGTTTTGACGGAGAAGAAATTAAAGGCTTTAAGAGCGGCGTTGCATTTATGCCTATGATTGGCTCAATTCCGTTTGTTGGATATGTTTTTGAGCTTGAAAATGCAGGCGACACAGCTTCTTTTATCAATACTCTCAAAAGCCAGGCAAATTTAAGATGGCTTATTTGCGCAGAAGCGGAAGAAATGGTATATGGCGCAGAAGGAAATAAAGTATTCTTTGTAATGTGTCGAAAGAGCTTTGGCGAAGAGTAAAAACTAAATAAAACGGGTGCACTTTCGCACCCGTTTTCTGAATTATAAGGAGGATAAGTTATGCTGTTTTCAAGTATACCTTTTCTGTATTATTTTTTGCCAATAGTGCTTATTTTGTACTTTATTGCGCCCAAGATGCTGAAAAACACTGTGTTATTATTATCAAGCCTTGTTTTCTATGCTTGGGGAGAACCAAGGTATATCTTTTTGATGATTGCTACCGTTTTAAGCGGTTATGCTTTGGGATTGCTTATTGAAAAATTCAGAGGTAAAACTCTTTCCAAAATATTTTTGGGTTTAGCGGTTTTAATCGACCTTGGCGCTCTTGCTTATTTTAAATATACGGACTTTTTTATAGAGAATTTTAATGCAGTAACGGGCCTTTCCGTCCCGCTACTCAAAATTGCTCTTCCAATCGGAATAAGTTTTTACACTTTCCAGATTTTAAGCTATAACATTGATGTTTACAGAGGAACGGTCAGGGCACAGAGAAACCCAATAAACCTTGCTACCTATGTGGCGCTTTTTCCACAGCTTATTGCAGGGCCAATTGTCAGGTATAAAGATATTGAAACCCAGCTTACGGAAAGAAAGCACAGCTTTTCAAAGGCATCGAATGGTATAAGACGGTTTATAATCGGTCTTTCTAAAAAGATAATCCTAGCCAATACTTTAGGGGAGCTTTGCGATATTTTTATGCAGTCAGGGGACAAGTCTGTGGCTTTCTACTGGCTTTTTGCAATTTCCTATATGCTCCAGATTTATTTTGACTTTTCAGGATATAGCGATATGGCAATCGGACTTGGTAAAATCTTGGGCTTTGAGTTTATGGAAAACTTCAACTATCCATTTATCTCTTCAAGCATAACAGAGTTCTGGAGAAGATGGCATATATCTTTGGGGACTTGGTTTAGAGATTATGTTTATATCCCAATGGGCGGAAACAGAGTAGGAAAGCTCAGACTTTTAATAAATATTTTTACGGTCTGGTTTTTAACAGGCTTCTGGCACGGAGCAGAATGGACCTTTGCCATCTGGGGACTTTATTTCGGAGTTTTCTTAACCATTGAAAAGTTTTTCTTAACAGACTTCCTTAAAAAGAATAAGATAATAAGCCATATATATACCTTTTTCCTTGTTGCAATAAGCTTTGTCTTGTTCAGCGCAGGGGATATGAAACAGGCAGTTTCATATATCGGCGGACTTTTCGGGGCAGGAAATGCACCACTTGTTTCAAATGAATTCGTGTATTATTTTAAAAGCTTGGGAACAGTTATCCTCATAGGAATAATCGGCGCAACGCCCCTTCCTAAAAAGATTATTGAAAAATTAAGCCTAAGAGATGGATTTAAAAAGGCGTGGGGAATAATTGAAATTCCTCTCCTTGTCTTGCTCTTGATAGTTTCAACTGCATATCTTGCAGACGGCTCATTTAATCCATTCTTGTATTTCAGATTTTAAAGGGGAGGGAGAAATATGAAAATAAAAGATATTATATCAGTTGTTATTTTTGCCATTTTAGTCGGCTCGATTTCTCTTTCCTGCTTTTTAAAGAAAGATGATGAATATTCCGAAAGTGAAAGACGCCCCTTAGCTCAGATGACTGAGATAAATGCCCAGACGATTTTCTCAGGGGAATTTATGAAAAACTTTGAGGAATATAGTGCCGACCAATTCCCCAAAAGAGATGTTTTCAGAGGAATTAAAGCGGTATTTGTGAAGAATGTTTTAAACCAGATGGATAACAACGGGCTATATTTTAAGAATGGGCATATTTCAAAAATTGAATATCCCGAAAATGAGAAAATGATGAGCCACTCGGCAGACATTTTCAATAAGATTTACGATAAGTATATTAATGGGAAAGATATGAAAGTTTACCTTTCTATTATTCCCGATAAGAACTACTTTTTCGGGAAAGAATACGGGTATTTATCCCTTGATTATGATAAGTTTGCAACCTATTTCAAAAATGAAATGCCATATGCAAAATATATTGATGTTGCACCGCTTTTAGATGTTGACGATTATTATACAACCGACTCCCACTGGAAGCAGGAGGAGATTACAGATGTTTCGGAATATATCTTAAAAGAGATGGGGACTATCATCAAAACGGATTATAAGGTAAACGAAACAGAAAAGCCTTTCTATGGAGTTTACAAAGGGCAGTCCGC
>JAZOAF010000011.1:0-1997 GCA_045595345.1 Clostridia bacterium
AGCCATTGCCAGAGCAGGAGTGGGCAAAATAACTCTGGTTGATAAGGATAAGGTGTCAAGGTCCAATATCAACCGACAGCTCATCGCCCTCAATTCAACGGTGGGAGAAGCAAAGGTTAAGGTTATGCAAAAAAGAATTGAAGACATCAACCCCGATATAAAGGTCGCAGCCATTGAGAAATTTTGCCTTCCTGAAAATGTCGAAGAGTTTTTCGAAGAAGAAATTGACTATGTTATCGATGCAGTTGACACAGTTTCTGCAAAACTTGCCATAATTGAAACTGCAAAGAAAAAGGGGATTGGTGTTATAAGCGCAATGGGCGCAGGTAATAAGCTTAACCCCCAGGACTTTCAGGTTGCGGATATCTATAAAACTGAAAACTGTCCCCTCTGCCGAGTTATGAGACGGGAACTGAAAAAAAGAGGCATTGATAATCTTAAAGTGGTGTACTCTAAGGAAGAGCCAACGGTTTTAGAGAATATAATCGACGAAGAAAGCAATAAAAAAGTCCCCGGAAGCATCTCTTTTGTGCCATCTGCTATGGGACTTATTCTGGCGGGAGAAGCTATAAAAGATATTATAAAATAATTTTGGAAAAGTCTTGCCAAACGGGAAAGATTGTGATATACTGATTTGGTAAGTTTATCGAGGTGTGGCTCAGTTTGGTAGAGCGCTGCGTTCGGGACGCAGAGGTCGCAGGTTCAAATCCTGTCACCTCGACCATTGCTCTTGGTTTTTACCGAGAGCACTTTTATTTTGCATTATCGGTGCGACAGAATGTGAGAAAACACAAAGTGTTTTCCTGAATCCCAAAATGCTCTCGCATTTTGCAATCCTGCGCTATCGATATGCCACCGGCATATCGCCTTAACGCTCCGGCGCAGGTTCAAATCCTGTCACCTCGACCATGTCGGAGCAAAGGGATTCTTTGCTTCGACTTTTTTATGAAAAAATCGGGAAAGGGGAGGAAATATGAAATATTTAAAAGATTTAACTAAGTTTGAGCTTGGACTTTGGATAGTGTCGGCAGTTGTCGTAACTTTGTCCTTTCTCTTAGTCCCCAATAAAGATATATTATCTCTGATGGCGTCGTTAATAGGGGTTACGGCCCTTATATTTGTGGCAAAAGGCTATGTCATAGGACAAATACTTTGTGTCGCCTTCGCAATTTGCTATGGAATTATCTCTTTGTTTTTTAAATATTACGGCGAGGCAATAACATATCTTTGTATGTCTCTCCCCATGGCAATATGCGTTGCGATTGAGTGGTACAAAAATCCCTATAAAAATTCAAACGAAGTCAGAATAAGAGATGTCAAGATGAAACAGATATTTGTTATGCTTGGCCTGACAATTATCGTTACAGTGGCTTTTTATTTTATTCTGAAAGCACTGGTCACGGCAAACCTCTTTTTCAGCACCCTGTCAATAACTACAAGCTTTATAGCGGCATATCTCACATATCTTAGAAGTCCCTATTACGCAATCGGCTATTGCGCAAACGATATTGTTTTAATTGTTTTGTGGATTCTGGCATCCATAGAAAATACCGCCTATACCCCAATGATTTTCTGCTTTATAATGTTTTTCGCAAACGACATATACGGCTTTATAAACTGGACAAGAATGAAAGAAAAACAAACAGAATAAAAGCTCTTGGCATCTTGCCAAGAGCTTTTGATTTTTAACTTGCTTTAAGGTTTATGATTTTGTCAACCTCAGAGACGGCTTTGGGGTAAAGCCTTTTTATGACATGATAAAAGTCATAGCCGAGACGGTGGGCAACCATTTCCCAGGTTTTATTGTTTATAAACCGCTCAATTAAAAGCGTTCTTAAAATATTGTCTTCAACCTTGTAAATCGTTGAAATAATATCCTCGTTGGACTGTGAAAGCTGGCGTATTTTATCCTCCAAAGTTTCTTTATATTTAGAGAAGAATGAATCCAAAACGTAGTCTGCCATTTTGTCTGCCTTGTCAAGAGCATCCTTTAAGGC
>JAZOAF010000012.1:0-16795 GCA_045595345.1 Clostridia bacterium
AGATTTTAGACGAATATATCTCTTTCCAGAAAGAGGTTATCGTTCGCAGAACAAAGTTTGACAAAGGTAAGGCTGAGGCAAGAGCTCATATCTTAGAGGGCCTTCGAATTGCTCTTGATAACATTGACGAAATCATTGCGATTATCAGAAGCAGTTATAATGACGCTCAGGGAAAGCTTATGAACCGCTTTGATTTAAGCGAAATTCAGTCTCAGGCAATTCTTGATATGCGTCTTGCGAGATTACAGGGCTTGGAAAGAGAAAAGATTGACAACGAATATGCAGAGCTTATGGAACTTATCAAGGACCTTACAGATATTCTCGCCAACGAGCACAGAGTTTACGAAATTATCAAGACTGAAATTGCGGAAATCCGCGATAAGTTCGGTGACGAGAGAAAGACTTCTATTGAGCCTGCTCTTGACGATATTGATATTGAAGACCTTATCGAAGAAGAGGACAATGTCATAACAATGACTCACGAAGGCTATATCAAGCGTCTTGCGGCAGATACTTATAAGAGCCAGAGACGAGGCGGACGAGGCATTATCGGTATGCAGACCAAGGAAGAAGACTTTGTTGAGAAGATGTTTGTTTCCTCAACTCACGCTCACATCCTCTTCTTTACCAACACAGGAAGAATGTATCGAATCAAGGCATACGAAATTCCAGAATGCGGAAGAACTGCAAAGGGAACACCGATTGTTAACCTTATTCCTCTTGAATCAGGAGAAAAAATTTCTGCAACAATTCCTGTAAGAGAATATGAAGAGGGTAAGTACCTCATTATGGCAACCCGTCAAGGCGTTATCAAAAAGACTGACCTTATGGAATACGAAAATGCTCCTAAGGCAGGTAAAATTGCAATCAAGCTTGACGAGGGCGACCAGCTTATCAAGGTTGAAATGACAGACGGAAATGCAGACATCTTCCTCGGAACATATCTTGGCAAGATGATACGATTTAACGAAGCCGATGCAAGGCCTATGGGCCGTGTTTCCCGCGGTGTTCGAGGCATTAACCTTGAAGAGGGGGACTATGTTGTTGGTATGAGCGTTAACCGCGAGGGCGGAAAGGTTCTTGTTATCTCCGAAAACGGTTTCGGTAAGAGAACCGAAATGGATGAATATAAGATTCAGACCCGTGGCGGTAAAGGAACAACCACATATAAAATCAGCGAGCAGACAGGCAATGTTGCAGGTTTCAGCGTTGTTACTGAAAATGACGATATTATTTTAATCACTTCCGAGGGTATTGTTATCCGTATGGGCAGTGAAGAAATAAGCACCTTCGGCAGAGTTACAAAGGGTGTAAGACTTATGCGCCTCGGCGAAGGAGTCAAGATTGTTTCAGAGTCCGAAATTGCCAAGGAACAGGAAACTGACGAAGAAGTTGAGGGCGAAGCAACGACCCCTGAAACTACCGAAGAATAAGGCGGTGGAGAAATGAGTAAAGCAGATGAAATTTTCAAGGCCATGTGCCGTGATATAATTGAAAACGGCTTTTCTGATGAAGGTCAATCTGTCCGTCCTCATTGGGAGGACGGTACCCCTGCCCACACCATAAAGAAGTTCGGCGTTGTTAACAGATATGATTTAAGCGAGGAGTTTCCTATTTTGACTCTCCGCCCGACTTATCTTAAAAGCGCCATAGACGAGCTTTTATGGATTTGGCAGAAAAAGTCCAACAATGTTAAGGATTTAAGCAGTCATATCTGGGACAGCTGGGCAGACGAAAACGGCTCTATCGGTAAGGCTTACGGCTATCAGATGGGGGTTAAGCATAAGTATAAAGAGGGCGAGTTCGACCAGGTTGACAGAGTCCTCTATGACTTAAAGCACAACCCGTACAGCCGAAGAATTATGACAAATATCTATGTCCATTCTGATTTATCCGAAATGAATCTTTATCCTTGTGAATACAGTATGACCTTTAATGTAACTGGGAATAAGCTCAACGGAATTTTAAACCAGAGGTCTCAGGATATTCTGGCGGCAAACAACTGGAATGTATGTCAGTATGCAATTCTTCTCATTATGTTTGCCCAGGTAAGCGGTTTTGAGGTAGGCGAGCTTGTCCATGTTATTGCGGACGCTCATATTTACGACAGACATATTCCTGTTATAAAGGAAATGATAGAGCGCCCCACATTCCCGGCTCCTAAGCTTATCGTAAACCGTGACATTAAGAATTTTTATGACTTCACTCCTGATGATTTCACTTTGGAGAATTATCAGAAGAACGAACAAATCAAGAACATTCCAGTAGCGATATAGGGGATGAATAAAAACAACCCGAACACGCATAAATGCGTTATGAACAAACCTTCGTCTCTCGCAGTATCTTCATACGGCGTCGGCCTTGATTTGTCCATTCGGAATGTTTTTTCGCTTCATCAAAAAGCGAAAAAGGTTTTATAAGGAGACTAAATTATATGAATATGATAGTTGCTGCGGACTTGCAGTGGGGAATCGGAAAAAACGGAGACCTACTCGACAATATCCCTGAGGATATGAAGTTTTTCCGTGAAAAAACTATGGGGAAAGTTGTTATTATGGGGGGAGTGACATTCCTCTCTCTTCCAAACCAGCAGCCCCTTAAAAACAGAACAAATATAATTCTCTCCGATGACGGGAGCGTAACTCATCCTGACGCAATTTGCTTTAAGGATTTGGACGAGGCAGTTAATTTCGCCAAAGCAAATTATAAGGATGAAGATATTTTCTTTATCGGCGGGGCGAGTATTTATAATCAATGTATAAAATACATTGATACGGCGTATATAACCATTATAGATAAGGTTTATGACGCCGACAGATTTATCCCGAATTTTAACGAGCTTCCTGATTGGTATATTGCCGAAGAGGAAATGGTTAAAACAGAAAAAGGGATTTATATTACATTTACAAAATATGTTAAAAACTAAGATAATGCCCTGCATTTTGCAGGGCATTTAGAAAAAGAAAGGAGCGTTAAATATGAAAATAGTTATGACAGATTGCCAGACAATAACACAAGGCGACCTTGATTTATCTCCTTTTGACACCCTTGGGGAAGTGGTTAAATATAACCTCACTCCAAAGGAAAAAATCCACGAAAGAATTTTAGATGCAGATGCGGTCCTTTGCAATAAAACCGTTCTTAACGAGGAAAACTTAAAAGGGACAAAAGTTAAATATATAGGACTTTTCGCAACGGGGTATAATAATATAGACACGGACTATTGCAAAGAAAAGGGCATAACCGTCTGCAACGCAGGTTCATACTCAACAGAGGCGGTGGCTCAGCATACCTTTGCTTTTATTCTGAATTATTATAACAGGGTGGCAGAATATACAGACTTTGTTAAAGATGACGGCTGGAAAAAGAGCGAGACCTTTTCCCCTTTCGTTTTCCCTCTTTCCGAGCTTAAAGACAAAACCATAGGAATTGTCGGCTTCGGGAAAATAGGTCAGGAAGTTGCAAAAATTGCAAAAGCCTTTTCTATGAATGTTCTGGTTTACGCAAGAACAAAAAGAGAAGTCGAAGGGGCGAAGTTTGTAACCCTTGACGATCTTGCTCGGGAAAGCCATATCGTAACCGTTCATTGTCCGTTAAACCGCGACTCTGAGAAAATGTTTGACTATGAAATGTTTAAGAAAATGAGAAGCGATGCTCTCTTTATAAACACCGCAAGAGGCGGAGTTATGGTTGAAGATGACCTTATCCGTGCCTTGAACGAAGAAATTATTGCAGGGGCAGGGATTGATGTCTTGGAGGAAGAGCCAATGAACATAAATTCAAAGCTCCCCGAGGCGAAAAATATTATGATAACTCCTCATATTGCCTGGGCGCCGATGGAAACCAGAAACCGTGTTGTGGCTGTGGCAAGTTCTAACCTGAAAAAATACATAGAGGGGCATCCAACCAATGTAGTGAATTTATAGGAGGACAAAATGGTAGATAATAATGCACTTTTTAAAATTTCATACGGCCTTTTCGTTTTAACTGCAAGAGACGGGGAAAAGGATAACGGCTGTATCATCAATACGGCTCAGCAGGTAACAAATGCCCCTAACCGTATAAGCGTTGCTTTAAACAAGGGGAATTATACCCACGATATGATTGTGAAAACCAAAAAGTTCAATGTCTGCACTCTGACAGAGAGCGCTCCCTTTGAGGTTTTCAAGCATTTCGGTTTCCAGAGCGGAAAAGATAATGAAAAGTTTGCGGGCGAGCCACTTCGGACGGAAAACGGTCTTGCCTATATCGGCGGAGTTGCAAATGCAGTAATCTCAGGAGAGGTTGAACAGATAATTGACTGCGATACCCATTCAATTTTTATCGCAAAGGTAACAGAGGCGAAGATTTTAAGCGATGAAAAGTCCGTAACTTATGACTATTATTTTACAAATATCAAGCCAAAGCCTGAGACTGAAAAGAAAAAAGGCTATGTATGCAAAATTTGCGGATATGTCTATGAGGGAGAGCCTCTTCCTGATGATTTTGTCTGTCCTTTATGTAAACACGGAGCCGAAGATTTCGAAAAACTTTAAAAATTTTTTAAACCCCGAAAACCCCTGTGGTGACGGGGTTTTTTATATGCCCGTCTCCTTTGAAAAGGTCGCAAAAGAGGCAAAAAATTTGACAAAGGGATAAAAATAGTGTATAATTAACAAGGTAAATATTTTATGAAGGAGATGACCTTTGGCATTAGGTTTTAGTTTTTGGAGGTTTTGATGAAGAAAAAAGTATTAAGTATTTTTATTATATTAGTGCTCATCTTGTCAATGAGTGCCCCTCTCGCTGTTTCTGCGTCAGGGTTTTATGGGACAATAACTGCATCCCTTTTGAATGTGAGAGCTTTAAACAGCACTGATTCTCAGATTTTAACTCAGCTTCCTTTCGGAACAAATGTATCTGTTAACTGGACACAGCCGGGCTGGGCAAACATAACAACTTACGAGGGCGTAAGCGGATATGTTTCTCTTGACTACATAAAAATTGTTGAAGGGGCTCTCCCTGCAAGAGAGGCAAGTATAGCCACAAAGGGACAAGCTGTTCTTGAAATTGCAAAGCAGTATCTTGGCCTTCCGTATCGCTACGGCGGAAACTCTCCGCAGACAGGCTTCGATTGCAGCGGGTTTGTAAAATATGTTTACGCTCAGATGGGGGTTACATTAAACCGTGTTGCAGCCGACCAGATGTCAAACGGAATTTGGGTTGACCCAAGCGCTCTCCAAATTGGAGATATTATCGGTTTCTATAATTCCGCAGGGTATATAAGCCATGTCGGTATTTATGCAGGAAACGGAATGATGATTCACTCTCCTCAGACAGGGGATGTTATCAAATATGAAAGCGTTGTTTCAGGCAACTATGGTGCCCGAGGCAAACAGTGCAGAAGAATTTTCTATTAAAATAAAGCGCCGGAAAGGCGCTTTTTTTGGAGGAAGAAATGGAACTTAGAGATTTTGACAAGCAGATTTCGTCAAACGAACTGAAAAATGTCTACTTTCTTTATGGCGACGAGCAGTTTCTAATCGAAAGCCGTCTTAAAACCATTAAGAAAAAGCTTGTTGACCCATCTTTTGACGACTTCAACTTCGCCCTCTATAACGGAAAAGATAACGATATAAGCGATATTTTGGCAAGTGCCGTGTCCTTTCCCGTTATGGCGGAGAGAAAGCTTGTTGTTCTTAAAAACACAGGGTTTTTAAACAATGCCAAATCAAGAGAGTTCCAGGAAATAAAGGAGTTCTTAAAGGATGTCCCTGAGCATTTATGTATGATTATCGCCGAGGACGGCTTTGAAAAGAAAAAGGAAAATAATATAAGATTTATCGAAGAGCTTGGCGGAATAATACGGTTTGACTTTATGCCTCAGGCTCAGGTTGAAAAATGGCTTGAAAAACTCTTTGAAAAAGAAGAAAAAATTATTTATCCCAAAGAGGTAACGGCTATTATAAAGCGTTGCGGGGGAAGCCTTGGGAATATCCATCAGGAATATTTAAAGCTCATTTCCTATATGGGAGAGAGGACAAAGGTTACCGCAGAGGATGTTGAAGCGGTTGTTTTAAAATCTCTGGATGTTGCCATTTATGATTTGATTGATAACATTATAAACAACGAGCCTCAAAAGGCGATGGAGGCGTATAAAGAGCTTTTGGAACATAAGACCGAGCCAATTGCAATAATCAGCGCAATTGCGTCAAAGCTTTCCGACCTTCTGGCTGCAAAAATGCTTTCATCCGAGGGCATATCGCCAATGGAAATGGGGAAATATTTAGAATGTATTCCTCAGGAGTGGCTTATTAAGAAAACCATTTCCCAAAGCAAAAGGTTTGGGGAGAAATATTTAAGAAGAATGGTTAAAAGCGCCCTCTCTTATGACTTAAAAGCAAAGACGGGACTTATGGATAAAGAGATTGCCCTCCAACTTTTAATCGCAGATTTAGTAAAATGAAAAAAGGCAGAAGCTTTTGCTTCCGCCTTTAATTTTTAATTATTACATTTTAACAATTCCGAAAGCATCAAGAACTGATGAAATTAAAATCAGGATAATGCAAATCGGAGCAATATATTTTATAACAACATTGAAAAGCTTTTTGCTCTTAAATTTTCCCGTAAGCTCAACCTCTTCTTCAACTGCTTTCGGCTTGATAATATAGCCGACGAAGATGCAGGTAAAGAACGCAACGATTGGCATTATAACGCTGTTGCTTATAAAGTCGAAGAAATCGAGGAAAGGAAGACCGATAATAGTAACGCTTTCCCAGAGACCGTAGCCAAGAGCAGACGGAATACCTAAAACAACAGAGAGAATAAACACTGCAAGGCAGGAGGTTTTTCTGCCGATTTTAAGCTTGTCGCAAAGGATTGAAACAACGGTTTCCATAAGGGAAATTGATGATGTAAGCGCCGCGAATAAAACCAGAATAAAGAATAAAGAGCCGATTATCTGTCCGCCTAGCATCTTTTCAAAAACCTGAGGGAGAACAGAGAACATAAGAGTCGGGCCCTTTGCCATTCCCTCTGCTGTTCCGCCGCTGAAAACGAATGCGGCAGGAACAATCATAAGACCTGCAAGAAAAGCAATTCCTGTATCGAAAATCTCAATCTGACGGACGGAAGATTCAAGGTTTACATCCTTTTTCATATATGAGCCGTAGGTTATCATAATACCCATAGCAAGAGACAGGGAATAAAAGAGCTGTCCCATTGCCGCAAGAACAGTGGTAACTGAAAAATCTTTAAAGTTAGGTGTTATGTAATAGAGAACACCTTTCATTGCACCGGGCAAAGACATATTATAAATTGCAATGAAAAGCGAAAGGAAAATCAGAACAGGCATCATAAACTTGCTTACCTTTTCAATTCCCTTTTCAACCCCGAAAAGAACAACCAATGCGGTTAAACCAAGATAGATTAAGAACCAGCCGATAGGCTCAGCCGCACCTGAAATAAATCCGCCGAAAAAGCTGTCGTTTGCAGCGGCAATGCCGTTTCCGCTGATAAAAGTTACAAGGTATTTTACAATCCAGCCGCCGATAACGGAATAATATGGAAGAATTATAATAGGAACAAGAGCGGCGAGATAGCCTAAAAAGGTAAACTTCTTATTAAGTGCTTTAAATGCGCCCACAGCACTAAGACCCGTTTTTCTTCCGATTGCGATTTCCGCAGTCATAAGAGCAAAACCAAAGGTAACGGTTAATATAAGATAAACCAAAAGGAACATTCCACCGCCGTATTTTGCGGCAAGGTAAGGGAATCTCCAAATGTTTCCAAGTCCTACGGCAGAGCCGGCAGCCGCAAGGACAAAGCCTATTTTACCTGTAAAACTGCTTCTCTTTTCGTTTGTCATAAAATTTCCTCCAAAGAAAAATGTTTGAGTATAATGACAAATTATAACATATTTTTCCCTTTTTGTCCATCCTATTTTCGCAAAAAGCAATTCTTCTATTGACACAAAAAGGGATAGAGGATATAATTATAATGTAATTTTGGGGAACAACATTCTTTTAGATAAAGGAGACATGAAAATGGACTTAAAGTTAAGAGAAAAAAGCGAATGTAAATTTGACGCAGTGTCTTTGGGCGAAGTAATGCTTCGACTTGACCCGGGCGAAGGCAGAATCAGAACTGCAAGAAGCTTCCGTGCATGGGAAGGCGGCGGAGAATACAATGTTATCCGCGGTCTTCATAAATGTTTCAGAATGAACACTGCTGTAATAACTGCTTTTGCTGAAAATGAAGTTGGTTACCTTATGGAAGACTTCATTGAGCAGGGCGGGGTTGACACATCCTTAATCAAATGGATGAAGACTGATGGTATCGGAAGAATTTGCCGTAACGGTCTTAACTTTACAGAAAGAGGCTACGGTATCCGCGGTGCTGTGGGATGCTCTGACAGAGCAAACACAGCTATTTCAAAGGCAACTCCACAGGATTTTGATTTTGACTATATTTTCGGAACACTTGGCGTAAGATGGTTGCATACAGGCGGTATCTATGCTGCCCTTTCCGAGCAGTCCTGCGAAACTGTTATCGCTGCTGTTAAGGCTGCTAAAAAATACGGCACAATCGTTTCTTATGACCTTAACTACCGTCCTTCTATGTGGAGCGCAATCGGCGGTCTGGAAAAGGCTCAGGAAGTAAATAAGGAAATCGCAAAATATGTTGATGTTATGATTGGTAACGAGGAAGACTTTACTGCTTGTCTCGGTCTCCAAGTTGAAGGAAATGACGAAAACTTAAAGGAGCTTAACCTTGACGGATACAAGAAGATGATTGCTGAGGCGGCAAAGCAATATCCTAACTTTAAGGTTATCGCAACAACTCTCCGTGAGGTTAAAACTGCAACAGTTAACGATTGGAGCGCAATCTGCTGGGCAGACGGAACTGTTTATAAAGCAAAAGACTATAAGGGTCTTGAAATTATGGACAGAGTTGGCGGCGGCGACTCCTTTGCATCAGGCTTAATCTACGGTCTTATGACAACAGATGACCCTGAGCTTGCTGTAAACTACGGTGCAGCTCACGGCGCACTTGCTATGACAACTCCCGGCGATACCACAATGGCTAACAAGAAAGAAGTTGAAGCTATTATGGGCGGCGCAGGTGCGAGGGTTCAGAGATAAGAGTCGAAAGAAATCATTCAGATTTGCGTTGCCGTTATTGAGGTATCACTCGCCAAAGTGTTGACCGACGCTTTTTAAATAAAAAAGGACTTTGCTTTTGCAAAGTCCTTTTTGTTTTATACTTCAACGATTTCCTTTTCTTCCTCAGGGGGAAGTTCTTCCGTCTGAATATCTTCCTCTGTCTCTTCCTCCGATGGAACGGTGGAAGCAGATGTGGAAAATTCCATAAGGTTTTCAGGCGGAGTGTTTTTATCTGATGGGTTTACCGATATAATATTCGGGGTCGCGTGATAGAGGCTCTTTGTAAGGCTTTCTCTTGCAACCTCTTTGTTATCCTGATAAACAATTCTTACGGAAGAAACGGCATAGCCTTTTGCTCCCGCAGTGGTTTTTTTGTATCCAACAGGAACGGTTTCATCTTCTTCAACTTCGGTTGAAGGCTCAAAAACCTTTGTTGTGGTATTGGAGATAACCACTTTTTGCCCCTCTACGGGAGTTCCGATAATATCGCATTTTATACTTCCGCCGCGAATGGTTGCAGAAATCTTAATTGGGTGGTCGGTGTTATTCTTAAACACAAAATCGATTGCACCCTCGGCGATTGTTGCATCCTGACCCGGAGGCATATAGCTTACGGGGAGGGAGTGGGAAACTCTTTCCACAATTTCAAGGTTTGCATATAAAACTGCGCTGTATAGAGTTGATGAGGTCTGGCAGACACCGCCGCCAAGACCCTGCTCAACCTTGTTGTTGATATAAACCCCTGCAACTTTAAAGCCGTTTTCGCTTGTTCTCGGGCCAACTGTTTTGTCGTAAGAGAAGGTCTCTCCCGGAAGTAAGATAACCCCGTCAATACGGGATGCAGAGAGGGCAACATTTGCAGAGCGGGAATAGTTGCTTGCTGTAAAATAACTGGTCCAGCTTCCCATTGTTCCGCTGAAAAGAGCTTTTTCAAGGTCTTCCTTGGTTACCTTTGCAGGAACAATTTCTGCATCAACACTGATTTCTTCTTCCTTTTCGGCAAGTGCCTGTTTTAAAACATCTTTGTTTATGGAAACCTGAGGCTTGTCGGGAACAATTATAATTTCCCCCTCGTCGTCTCTGCCGTAATAAGCGTCCTTTGGCGGAGCAGAGAGTTCTTTATAAAGGGTTTCAAGGTTAAAAGGCTCTCCGCGGCTTGCAGAAAAGGTAAGCTCTATTGCGTCTTTCGGACGGGTTTTAAGATACTGACCTAATTTTTCTTCAATAACGGCTCTGTTTACTGTAATTCCATTATGCTCGTTTTTAAGAATAAGCTTTCCGTCTTTCGCCTCATAGGTCGCGTTGGACGGCTCTTTCTCGTAGTCCTTTGCAAAGTCGGAAATTAAAGAGTCAAGTCCCTTTTTGTTATAGGAAACGCCTGTGCTGACTTGATTTTCTCCGAAAAAGCTTTTCATAAAAGCAGAAGCTTTTTGGAAAAATCCTTGCTCGTCTCGGTTTCCGAAAGCGCTTTTTGCGGTTTTCTCCGGACTGAAAGCGATGTCAATCTCTTCTGACGGAACAGAAAGAAGATTTCCTTTTGCAGAAAAGTTGATTTTCTCAGGAAGAGAATAGGCAGAAGAAATTTCTTCGCATTTTATGAGAAGCTCTTCATAGGAAAGACCGCTTACCGAAACCCCGTCGACATAGGTGTTGGGATAAGTTTTGTCATAGCTTCCCGCATAGGCAAAAAGAAAAGCAACGCACAATATTAAAACGGTTAAAACAATAATAAGAGAAAGCTTCTTTTTGTTTATAACCGATGGTTTCTTTTGATTATCAGATGCAACTTCGCTCATTTCAAAGAACCTCCTCTCTGAATCTGACTTAATATATATTATACACCAAAGTAAATAAAAATCAATAGAAAAGGAGAAATTTCATATGGGACAACGCTTTTCGATATAATTTAATAAGCAAAAATATCGGGAAGTGTTTTTTATGACGGAAAAAATCAGGAAAATGTTCCTTCTTACCCTCTCGGGAGTCCTTGCAAAAACAATCGATTTTTCTTTCAGGAGCTATTATTCTTCATCCTTAGGTGAAGAAGGGATGGGAATTTTTTCTCTTATTATGAGTGTTTACGGGATAATTTTAAGTATGTGCGGTGCGGGAATGGGTGCTGCGGTTTCAAGAATTGTCGCAATAGAGGAGAAAGGCGAGGGGGAGCGCGCGCTTCAAACTGCTGTAACCATAACGGGAAGCATAGGCCTTTTTTGCACAGCCTTTGTTTTTTTCTTCGCCGACAGAGTGGCTCTTTCCTATCTGGGCGACATAAGATGCGCATTGGGCCTTTTGTGTATTGCTCCTGCCTCAATTTTTATGGGAATTTCTGCCTGCTTTAAGGGCTATTTTTACGGGAAAGGGAAGATTTTTTCTCCTGCCTCCTCGGAATTTATCGAGCAGGGGATAAAAATTACAGCCATAAGCTTTCTCCTTAGAAAAGGACTTGTCAAGGGAATAGATTACGGATGTGCAGGGGTTCTTCTGGGCCTTACCATCGGGGAGCTTTCCTCCTGCGCATATTTATTTATAATGTATAAACTTAAAAGGGCAAAGGCTTTTTCTGAAAAAAGCCAGGTTCTCCCCGTTTTAAGGCTGTCCCTGCCTACTTTTTTCGGGGCGGTGTCAGGCTCATATCTTCGGAGCATAGAGAACATATGGATAGTCCGTGGTTTTAAAAAGTTCGGGATGGACGCATCTTCTTCCCTTTCGGAACATGGCTTAATCCACGGAATGACAATGCCTCTTCTTGTTTTCCCTCTGACCCTTATTTCATCTTTTATGGCATTTTTAATCCCTGAAATTTCAAAGGCTGAAAAAAGCGGGGCGTTAGAGAGAAAGGTCAAAAAGGTGTGGGGCGTGGCTCTTGTTTGCGGAGGGATTATATTTCTGGCTTTCTTCTTCTTTTGTGAGGAAATATCTGAGCTGGTATACGGCACGGCGGAGTGCGCAAGATATATAAGACCATTGTCTGTTCTCTGCCCCGTAATGATTTTAGATTCTTTGTCAAATGGAATACTAAA
This sequence comes from Clostridia bacterium, assembly GCA_045595345.1. GTDB lineage: Bacteria > Bacillota > Clostridia > Monoglobales > Monoglobaceae > SIG454. The sequence goes on from JAZOAF010000012.1 coordinate 12,167, forward strand.
CGGACTGGGAGAGCAGGCAAGACTGTTTATATACAGCCTTGCTGATAATATCTTTCGGCTGGGGGCAGTATATTTTGCAATTCCCTGTTTTGGAAACGGTGCCATAATAGCAATGATTTTTATGAGTAATATTTTTACCTGTTTTATAACAATGAAGCGTGTAAAAAAGAGGGCAGGACTAAAATTTACAATAAAAAAGGCACCCTTGCGGATGCCTAAGATTTAAAAAATTAAAGAACAACTCCGAAAAGCGGAGCAATACTGCTTGCGATTATGAAATATAAAAGCACGGAGCAGGTATCCGTAATGGTTGTAACCAGCGGACCTGCCATTAAAGCGGGGTCAAGGTGGAGAAGCTTTGCCCCCATAGGGAGAAGACATCCCAAAACCTTGGCAATTAAAACTGTTGACATAAGAGCCGCCCCTAAAACTGCCGCAAGATACATATCGCCGTCATAGGTAAGGTAAACACGGACTCCGTTAACAAGGGCAAGAACAAGACCGCAGAGAATAGCGACGGAAGCCTCCTTGAAAAGAACCTTAAAAAAGTCGCTCAGGCGGATTTCGTCAAGAGAAAGTCCGCGGATAACCATTGTTGCGCTCTGAGAACCGCTGTTTCCGCCCGTTCCCATAATCATAGGGATAAAAGCAACGAGAATCGGGAGCGATTCAAAAGCAGATTCATAGCGGGTAATTATCATTCCCGTAAAGGTAGCGGTCAGCATAAGGAGAAGGAGCCAGACAATACGGCTTTTTGCGTGTTTGAAAGCGGAGGTTTTAAGATATTCCCCTTCGCTCGGCAAGATAGCCGCCATTCTTTCAAAGTCCTCTGTGACCTCTTCCTGAATAACATCAAGAGCGTCATCGACGGTTATAATACCAACAAGACGGTTTTCCTTATCCACAACGGGAAGGGCAAGAAAATCGTACTTATCAAACATTTTTGCAACGACTTCTTTATCCTCGTATGTGTCAACGCAGATAATATTGGTTTCCATAAGGTCCTCAATAATTGCATCGGACGGGGACAAAAGAAGCTTTTTAACAGTTATAACGCCGAGAAGCTGGCGATTTCTGTCTTTAACATAACAGGTATAGATTGTTTCCTTGTCAAGACCTGTTTTTCTTATCTTCTCAAAGGCCTCAGAGACAGTCATATCCTTTCTCAAATCAACATACTCAATGGTCATCATAGACCCTGCGCTGTCATCGGGATATTTTAAAATTTCGTTAATCTGATGTCTTGTTTCCTGAGGTGTGTGAGCCAGAATTCTTTTAACTACATTGGCAGGCATCTCTTCAATCAGGTCAACCGTATCATCCACATACATTTCGTCAAGGATTGCGCGAAGCTCACGGCTTGAAAAAACAGAAATAAGATGCTCCTGACCGTCAGGGTCCATACAGGCAAAAACCTCAGCGGCAAGCTCTTTTGGAAGGAGCCTGAAAACTTTTGAAAGGTCGTCTTCGGAAAGCTCATCGAAAACGGACGCAATATCAATAGGCATCATTTCGAGAAGAGTTTCTCGTAAATGGGGGAATTTTCGTTCCTGTAAAAGTTCTTCGATTATGTCTTTGATGTTTTCGTTTTCCATTTTTCCCGACACTCCCTTTCTTAAAATTCGATATAGTATTATAATACTCCTAATTCCTTTATTTGTCAAGGGTTTCGGCTCTTGACAAGGTTTTTGCGCTATGTTAAAATTAAGTTAAAATAAAGGAGATGAATGCTTTGAATATATATAAAGATGTAACAGAGCTTATAGGGAAAACTCCTCTTATGGCTCTTGGAAATTTCGGAAAAAATCTTGGCGCAGCAATCCTAGTTAAGCTTGAATTTTTCAACCCCGCAGGAAGCGTTAAAGACAGAGTAGGCCTTTCTATGATAAAGGACGCCGAGGAAAAGGGCCTTTTAAAAGAAGGCTCTGTCATAATTGAGCCGACAAGCGGAAACACAGGGATTGGTCTTGCCTCTGTTGCGGCGGCAAGAGGTTACAGAGTTATTCTTACTATGCCCGAAACAATGAGTATTGAAAGAAGAAACCTTTTAAAAGCCTATGGGGCAGAGATTGTCTTAACCGAGGGCGCAAAAGGTATGGCAGGCGCTGTGGAAAAGGCAAAGGAGCTTTCAAAAGAGATAGAGGGAAGCATTATTGCAGGTCAGTTTGAAAACCCTGCCAACCCTAAAATCCATAGAGAAACAACGGGCGTTGAAATCTGGGAAGATACAGACGGAAAGGTGGATATCTTCGTTGCAGGTGTCGGCACGGGCGGAACTCTCTCGGGAACAGGGGAATATTTAAAAGAGAAAAACAAGGACATAAAAATTGTTGCGGTTGAACCGTTTTCCTCTCCTCTCTTATCGGACGGAGTGGCAGGACCTCACGGAATTCAGGGAATTGGCGCAAACTTTGTCCCTGAAAATTTGAACAGAGAAATTTATGATGAGGTTATAAAGGTTAAAGACGAGGATGCAATGAAAACCGCAAAAGAAATTGCAAGAAAAGAAGGAATTTTAGTTGGGATTTCCTCAGGGGCGGCAGTTTTTGCGGCAGCAGAAATTGCTAAAAGAGAAGAAAACAAGGGCAAGACAATCGTTGCTCTTCTTCCCGACACGGGCGAGAGATATATGTCAACAGGAATATTTGAATAGGAAAGAAAAGAAAAAGGCGCGGACCGCACAAAACAGGGGAAAACATTAACAAAAAGGACTTTGCTTTTGCAAAGTCCTTTTCTTTTTATTTGGAGGATTTTCTGTGACGGACAGAAAACTTGTCTTTGGTATAATCTACTGTGATTTTGTCCCCCTCTTTGACTTTTCCTTCAAGCATTTCCTCTGCAATAAGGTCTTCAATGTCTGATTGAATTGCCCTGCGGAGAGGTCTTGCCCCGTAGATTTTGTCAAAGCCCTTTTCGGCAATCTTTTCGATTGCCTTATCGGTAAATTTAGCATCAATTCCGTTTGCTAAAAGTCTTCTTGACAGAGAGCTAAGCATCAGGGATGCGATAGACTTAATGTTTTCGTCAGAAAGCTGGTGGAAAACAATAATGTCGTCAACTCTGTTTAAAAATTCGGGACGGAACGCCCGCTTAACCTCATTCATAACATCCGCTTTAATCTTTTTGTGGTCTGCCTCGGTTTTCTCTGCATCTCCTGCGGAGAAGCCAAGACTCTTATTCTCTGTTATAAGTCTTGCTCCAAGATTTGAGGTCATAATTATAACGGTGTTGCGGAAGTCAACCTTTTTCCCTTGGGAGTCGGTCAAAATACCGTCGTCTAAAATCTGGAGAAGAATGTTGAAAATGTCGGGATGAGCTTTTTCGATTTCGTCGAATAAAACCACGCTGTAAGGCTTTCTACGAACCTTTTCCGTAAGCTGTCCGCCCTCGTCATAGCCGATATAGCCAGGAGGCGAACCTACAAGTCTTGAAACGGTGTGCTTTTCCATATATTCTGACATATCAAAGCGGATAAGAGCGTCCTCGTCCCCGAACATCGCCTCGGCAAGTGCTTTTGAAAGCTCCGTTTTTCCCACACCCGTAGGGCCTAAGAAAATGAATGAGCCGATTGGACGCTTCGGGTCTTTAAGGCCAACTCTTCCTCGGCGTATTGCTTTGGAAATTGAAATTACTGCTTCGTCCTGCCCGATAACTCTTTCGTGGAGTGTTTCTTCCAGCTTTAAAAGGCGCTGCCCCTCGCCTTCGGAGATAGCCTTAACGGGAACACCTGTCCAAAGGGAAACAACCTCGGCAATTTCTTCGGGAGTAACCTCTTTGGTTTTGGAGGTGCAATCGCTCTCCCAAGAGGTTTTTGCGTTTTTGAGCTTTTCGGAAAGCTCTTTTTCTTTGTCACGAAGACTTGCCGCCTTTTCGTATTCCTGAGTGGTTATGGCGGACTCTTTCTCCTTTTTAACCGCCTCGATTTCCTCTTCAAGCTCTTTGAGATTTGGCGGAGCGGTAAGAGTTTTCATTCTTATTTTTGACGCCGCCTCGTCAATTAAGTCGATTGCCTTGTCGGGAAGAAATCTGTCGGGAATATAGCGGATAGAAAGCTTAACCGCCGCCTCGATTGCCTTGTCAGTTATTGTAACCTTATGATGAGCCTCGTATTTATCCCTGATTCCTTTAAGAATTTCAATGGACTCTTCCTCTGTCGGCTCGTCTAAGGTTATAGGCTGGAAGCGACGCTCCAATGCCGCATCCTTTTCGATATATTTTCTGTATTCGTTTATGGTTGTTGCGCCGATAACCTGAATTTCCCCACGGGAAAGAGCAGGTTTTAAAATGTTTGCCGCATCAATTGCCCCTTCGGCAGCTCCTGCGCCCACAAGAGTGTGGATTTCATCAATAAAGAGGATAATGTCTCCCGATTTTCTGATTTCATCCATTGCGGCTTTAAGTCTTTCTTCAAACTCGCCGCGGTATTTCGCCCCTGCAACCATTGAGGATAAATCAAGGGTAATGACCTTTTTGTTTTTAAGAATTTCGGGAACTTCCCCCTTAACAATTTTCTGGGCAAGGCCCTCTGCAACTGCGGTTTTACCAACGCCGGGCTCTCCGATTAAACAAGGATTATTCTTTGTTCGGCGGGATAAAATCTGGACAACTCTTTCAATAACGCTGTCTCTG
>JAZOAF010000013.1:0-11807 GCA_045595345.1 Clostridia bacterium
TCCCATAAGCTCTTCATCCTCACACTTAACACGGCAAGCGTTATAGAAAGAATGGAAAGCTGTTGCAAGTTCGATTGAATATCTTGTTATTCTTGCAGGTTCTCTTGAAATCGCTGCAAGACGGATTTCTTCCGGTAATTCGCAGAGTTTCTTCAAGAGTTCAAGCTCGCTCTCTTCCTTTAAAACCGCCGGATTGATTTTCTCAAAAGGAAGAACAGAAACTCCCTCATTTGCAAGTGCCTTTATGATGCTGCAAATTCTTGCGTGGGCATACTGAACATAGTAAACAGGGTTTTCACTGCTTTCCTTAACCGCCAAATCAAGGTCAAAGTCAAGGTGGCTTCCTGCCATTCTCATATTAAAGAAAAATCTTGCAACATCGATTGAAACATCTTCAAGCAGGTCGGAAAGTGTTATCGCCTTGCCTGTTCTCTTTGACATCCTAACCACTTCGCCGTCACGGGTCAGGCGAACAAGCTGCATTAAAACAACTTCAAGACTGTCAGGGTTAAGTCCAACCGCCGCCATAGCGCCTTTCATTCTTGCAACATGGCCGTGGTGGTCTGCCCCCCAGACATCAATTGCCAAATCGTACTTTCTTGTTTCAAGCTTATTGATATGGTAAGCAATATCTGCCGCAAAATATGTCGGGATACCGTTCTGGCGAACTAAAACCTCATTCTTTTCAAGGCCCATCTTCTCGCAGTTAAGCCAGATTGCGCCCTCTTCTTCATAGGTGTATCCGCTGTCTGTAAGACGCTTTATTGCATCCTCAACCGCTCCGCTTTTGTGGAGTTCGCTTTCCCTGAACCATACATCATAGAAAATTCTGTACTTTCCAAGGTCGGTTTCAAGGTACTTTATATTCTTCTCTAAGGCATAATCTACAAGTGCCTTTTTTCTGTCCTCAGATGTTGCATCAAAATATTTATCCCCATAGAGCTTGATAAATTCTTTGGCGTGGTCGCGGATATCTTCGCCGTGGTATCCGTCTTCTGGGAACTCGATTGCATCTTCCCCTTTAAGCTCCTGAATATATCTTGCCTCTAAGGATTTTCCAAACTTCTCAATCTGGTTACCAGCATCGTTTATATAGAATTCACGGGTAACCTCATAGCCGGCATATTCCATAACACTTGCCATACAGTCGCCAAGCGCACCGCCACGGGCATTTCCCATGTGCATAGGGCCTGTGGGGTTTGCAGATACGAACTCAATCATAACCTTTTTGCCCTTGCCCATATCAATTCTGCCGTAGTCTGTTCCCATTTTCTCAATGGCGTCTAAAACGGAATAGAGATAGTTGTTGGTCAGATAAAAGTTAATAAAACCTGCACCTGCAATCTCAACCTTTTCGATATCTGCGTTCTTTTCAAGGCAGGAAACTATTCCCTCTGCGATTTTTCTCGGTGCAGTTTTAAGGGGTTTTGCAAGCATCATAGCAATATTGCAGGCAAAGTCGCCGTGCTGTTTATCCTTTGGAATTTCAAGCTTTAAAATACTTTCAAAGTCAAGCTTTTCCTCAGGAGCAGGAACTTCCCCTTTCTCAATTGCAAGGTTTAAAGCGGAGATAACCGCTTCCCCTATTGACTTTTTAACATTCTCGATAATATTCATAGTTTTATCCTTTCGTTCTTACAGATATATGAAGTGTGTTTAAGGCATAGCTCTCATTGTTAAAATCAATGGTATAGGCAAGTTTAACCTTTCCTCCGTCTTCGCCGAGGTCGTTTTCAAACTCCCTAAGCTCCGTTGCAACGGGAATCATTCCGTAAGGAGTGTTATAGTTACAAAGTCTTTTCCCGCCCCGAGAAAATTCCATTTTGCTTTCAACATCGCCCTTTCGGGAGAGAATTATGTTGTCCTCTGCGATTTTAACAATGGTCTTCGTGTTTTTAAAGCCTGTAAGCTCTGTTTCGTCATACATTATATAAAACTTATCGTTCTTTTTGGAGAATTTTCCTAAGGTTTCAAGCTCAATCCTATCCTCCGCGCCACCGTCAAAAGGCTGTTGAACGGTAACGATTTTTATCATTGCGTTATTTTCCATTTACTACACTCCAAGCTCTAATGCAAGTTCAATATGACGGCTTATAATCTCCTTAACGCTCACTCCGCAGTCTGCCCAAAGCTTCGGATACATACTGATTGGCGTAAATCCCGGAAGAGTGTTAATCTCATTTAAGTATACCTTGCCGTCATCCTTTGAAACAAGAAAATCAACACGGGAGAAGCCTCTGCACTCAGCCGCTTTATAGGCTTTTATTGCATAATCCTTAATTAAATCTCTTGTTTTATCGTCTATTGATGCAGGGATAATAAGCCCTGAATTTTCATCCTCATATTTTGCCTCAAAATCATAGAAATCCTTTGCAGGCTTAATCTCCCCTAAATTCTCGGCAGCGGTTGGCGAATAATTTCCGCAGACACTGCACTCAACTTCCTTAGGGTTGATTGCTTTTTCTATCATAACCTTATAGTCGTGCTTAAAGGCAAGGTCAATTCCCGCTTTAAGCTCTTCCTTATTATAAGCCTTAGTAACCCCAACAGATGAGCCTGCGTTAGGCGGCTTAATAAAGCAGGGGTAACCAATTTCTTCTTCAATTTCCTCAAAGTCAATTTCGTCCCCTGTTTTAAACTCAACCCAAGGAACAACGGGGATGCCTGCGTTTTTGAAAAGCACCTTTGCAACGCACTTATCCATACATACACAGCTTCCTATAACTCCGCTGCCGATGCAGGGGATGCCTGCAAGAGCGCAAAGACCCTGAATTGTTCCGTCCTCTCCGTTTTTGCCGTGAAGAACAGGGTATACGGCGTCAATTTTTATAACCTCGGTTTTTTCCCCAAGCTTTATAATTCCGCCGTCAACTCTGTCAGGAGAAAGAATTGCACGGCAGGGTGCTTCGTCCTGCCAGTTTTCATAAGGAAGAGTGCCCTCAAAAAGACGCCACTCTCCTTCCTTTGTAATACCGATTACGATGGGTTCATATTTTTCTCTATCAATATTTTCAATAACCGTCCGAACAGACATTATAGAAACATCGTGTTCAGAGGAAACTCCTCCAAATAGTATACAGATGGTTTTTTTATCCAAGTCATATCCCTCCGATACATATAAATTCAACTTTAAGTATACATCAAAACCGCATAAAAATCAAGGTATAAAGCCAACTTTTTTCGGTAATACTCAAAATAAAATCATCGCTTTTATGGAGGCAAATATGAAAAATATAAACTTTTTCCGTCTGGCAATCGTATCGGCTACCCTTTACCTTTGTTTTTCTGTTATTACATACGCAAAAACCGCTCAGGAAAATATCGCCCACTCGGTTTTAAGACTGCACATCGTGGCAAACAGCAACTCCGAGGAAGACCAAAGCCTTAAACTTATGGTAAGAGACAGCATTTTAGAAAAAGCAGGCTATCTTTTCAATTCCTCTGCTTCTCTTTCCGAGTCCGAAAAAACCGCTATGGAAAACCTTGATTATATTGAAGAAATTGCAAAAGAAACTTTAAAAAGCCAAGGCTGTTTCGCTCCTGTTTATGCCGAAATCAAAGACGAAGCCTTCCCTGTAAAATTCTATGGAGATATAATGCTCCCCTCAGGACGATACCGCGCCCTTAAAATTACAATCGGCGAGGGAAAAGGCGAGAACTGGTGGTGCGTTATGTATCCCCCTATGTGTAACATAGAAAATCTCACAATGGAAAGCGGAAAGGATAAGCTTAAAAACGCCCTGAAAAGCGACGAATACAGAATGATTTCCTCTTTCTCTCTACCCTGCCAAATTCGTTTTAAAATAGTTGACCTTGTAAATTCCCTTTTATAGACCAAAAGTTTTCAATTAACCCTTGACAAAAAGGGTAAGGTGTGTTATTATAATATGGCTATGAGGTTAAGACTTGCCGGAGTGGCGGAACTGGCAGACGCCCAGGACTTAAAATCCTGTGGGATTTTTTCCCGTACCGGTTCGATTCCGGTCTCCGGCACCACCTTATATGTCATAAAATATATAAAGGTGAATATAATCTTAATAGCTTAAATATCGCAGGGTAGAGCAGTTTGGTAGCTCGTCGGGCTCATAACCCGGAGGTCGTCGGTTCAAATCCGGCCCCTGCACCCAAAACAAAAGGACACCAAATCGGTGTCCTTTTATTTTGCTTGTATCGGTTGTGTTTGAATTGATTATCTTTTGGGTTATGCGACCAATGAGCGTAGCTCGTTGGGGCTTGTATGATGCCGCTGCCGGTGGCAGATAAAGGCATTGTATAAGCGCCGCAGCGGTCGAAAAATCAAGAAAAAGCGGAAGACCGCCCGAAGATTTTTCGGGCACCGCAAGGCGGCACGAAGTAATAACCCGCAACAGCTTTCACAAAAAAGACGCCCTGAGGCGTCTTCTTTATTTATTTTTATTCTTCGGAGGCAACTTCCTCCACGCTTATAACCTCTATCTGCTTTGGCTTTAAAAGATTATACGCGTTTACATATGTTGCATTCATATAAGGAAGAACCCAGATAGACGCTATACCAAAAGTAATTCCGCAAAGAAGTGCCCATCCGAAAAAGGATAAACCTAATATGAAAAGCTCAGCTTTATGACCTTCTGTCATCTTCTTGGATTCATTTATACATTCAAGGGCGCTCTTTCCTTTATTCTCAGCAAGAACATACATAGACATTGAATATGCGTAAGATTTTACAATGCCTGGAATAATAAAAAGGAGTGACCACAGGAATGTAAAGAAACTTGTCAGGAAAGTCACTTTAAAAGCTGACCAAAAATCGTCAAATCCACAGAAAGAATCTTCTGCGACAGGTTTTCCCCCTGCCACAACATTAAGATAAACTCTTACAAGGCTTAATCCAAATGCAGGTGTAATAATAAAAGTTGAAACAAATCCGCCGAAAGGAATAAATGACAAAATGAAGTTTGCCGCAAATGTAAGTACCCCAATTATCAAAGTGATAATCAAAAGAATGCCGATTTTCCCTTTGATTTGTTCTTTTGCCTGCGCCTTTAACTCTGCTCTGTTCATATAGAACCTCCTTAGTTAATATTGTATTGCAATTTCAATATACTATATTTGTAAAAAGATGTCAAGTTTTGTCTGTCTCTCTCGGAAGACTAATTTAATACAAAACACCGCATACGATATATGCGGTGTTTTGTATGTTTAAAATTCCTCTGCTGAGTCAAAGATAACTAAGAGGAGTTGATTTTTTGAAAAGGATAAGGCTTTCTCTTGCACAAATTCTTTGGCTCTCCGCCGGAATTATCCATTTTCTCGGTGGGTTTCTTACCCTTAATCACGGAGACAATCTTACGGATATTATCTTTTCCCTGGGGCTTATTATGCTCTTTGCAGGGCTTGTAAACATTCTTATATATTACCGTAAAGGAAAGGAAATGTTTAGCTCCCGCTGGCTCTTTGCCGACGGTCTCACAACCGCTCTCCTCTCCCTTTACCCCCTTTTCAGCCAAGGCATAAGCGACGAGACTCTTCCTCTTTTCTTTGGCTCATGGGAGCTGTTTTCGGGAGTTTTAAAAACAATAGACTCCCAAAAACTCAAAAAGGAGAGCATAACGTTTTATAAAGGCTTCTCCTTCGTCGGCGGCATCGAGCTTCTCTCAGGCTCCCTTTCTATGATACGGCCTCTTGACGATTTCTTAGGCAGTAAAATAGTTGTTGCTATTGTCTTATTTGTTCAGGGTTTTGGTGTTATCCTAAAAACTCTTATGTATAAAGAACTTGTTAATAAAAAATAAAGCCGCATCCTATGGATGCGGCTTTATTAAGCTTTACGCTTCTACTTCCACCTTTTCTTCTACGACTGCTTCTTCTGCTGCTTTTTCTTCCTTTTTAAGAGCAGGAATTTTATTATTGATTTCCATTGCATTCTTAACGAGCAAAATGAACATCATAAGAGATTCGTATGTAAGACGGAGAACAATCGGGCCCAAAATCATAACCAAAAGGCCGATAAGAGCTGTGCTGGATTTACTGCTTTCATAATATCCCCAAAGTTCTCTATATCCGAAAATCATAAAAAAGCCTACGCAAACACAGAAGATTGTTGCAAGAACATAGAAAAACTTTAAGATAGATTCAAGATAGAGCTTCTTAAAGTTAAAAATGTCGTGGAACTTCTGCAACGCAGGGTGAGAAAAATTGCCGTCGTTCTTCTTTGGCATAACAAAAACATAAGCTAAAATTGTTAAAATAATAGCTGCCATAATGCCAAGAATAAATGATACATAATAAGGATACATTGGTCTTTACCTCCCTTTCTTTTGTATCTTCTATTTTATCATACCGAATTTTAAAAGTAAAGGATTATTTGACATTTTTCAACAAAAAAAAGCACCGCTGTTGGCGGTGCTTTTCCTTACTTTAAGCTGTTTATTAATTTTTCAAGCTGAGGCTCAAACGCCGCTCCGTACCAATGATTATCTTCCTTGGCAGTAGCTTTTATACACTCAACTGTATAGTCTGCGGCGATTTTTGCGCTGTCAAAAGCGCTCTTTCCTCTCACCAGAGCGCCAACGAAAGCAGAAGCATAAATGTCCCCTGTACCGTGGCAACTGCCCATGAGTTTTTCGTGCTCATAATAGGAATATTCCCCTCTTTCGAGAACGACAACCCCTGTCTTATTCTCCTGATAAGAAACACCTGTTAAGATAACATTCTTGCAACCTATTTCTGCAAGGCCATTTAAAAGAGCATCGATATATTCTCTGTCATAGCTTTCCTTAAATTCTACACCCGTCAAGAAACAAGCCTCAGTAATATTCGGCACAACATAGTCCGCCTCTGCGCAAAGCTTTTTCATTGCCTCGACATAGGCTCCGTCAAAGCCCGGATAGAGCTTTCCGTTGTCCGCCATAGCAGGGTCAACAACCTTTACTCCGTCATTCGTTAAGGTCTGCGCAAAAATATCACATATATATTCTATCTGTCTCTCACTTCCAAGATACCCTGTATAAATTGCAGAGAACTTAATTCCCTCAGAAACCCAATGGTCCTTGATTTTAGGAATATCGTCTGTTAAATCTCTGAAAGTATAGCCTTTAAACCCTGCTGTGTGAGTTGATAAAACGGCAGAAGGAAGTATCGCCGTCTCAATTCCGCAAGCTGATAAAATAGGGAGCGCAACCGTCAGTGAGCACTGTCCCACGCAGGAAATATCCTGAATTGTAAGTATTTTTTTGTAATCCATTCTCATCTCTTCTTTCTCATAAAATTTCTTTCAAGGGTATATTCGACAACTTTTTTACAATTCCTTTTTTAATGATGATGGTGGTGATGGTGATGATGTCCAACCTGCCCATCACGCTCAACCCGACAAGTTTCTTCGTGACAGTGTTCCCCCGGCTTTTCAATTTCCAAGGTAACATGTCCTATATTATGATGTCTGAGCTCTTCTCTTACCTTATCCTTAATTTCGTGGCCCTCATAGCCAGAAACAATGTGCATTGTGGCATAGTTGTGATATCCGTCCATACTCCATATATGAATGTGATGAACATCTTCTACCCCGTCAATCTCTTTAAGATGCTCCTTAATTTCATCAAGGTCTATCCCTTGCGGTAATTTTTCAAGGAAAAGATTTTCTATCTGCTTTAAGCTTTTAATTGCGTTTATGAAAATGAAGATTGAAACGCCAATTGACATAATAGGGTCGATTATTGAAATATTTGTAATTCGCATAATGATTGCACCGATTAAAACAACCACCCAGCCAAGAACATCTTCAAGCATATGAAGACTTACGGCTCTTTGGTTTATGGAGTCTCCTTCTCTTGTTACAAGAGCTGCAATAAGGTTTACAGACGCACCGATAACCGCAAGAATAATCATTCCGCTGTAATCAATGGGAGTTGGGTTGAAAATTCTGAGAACCGCATTATATATAACCACTATGGAGCCAACAAGCAGGATAACAGTTGTTATAAGTCCGCCCATTACGGAAAATCTTCCGTAGCCATAGGTATAAACCTCGTCAGGCTGTTTCTTACTCTTATGCTCTAAAAAATATGAAATTCCGATAGTTGCGGCGTCGCCTATATCATGAACGGCGTCCGAAACTATGGCAACGCTACCCGTTATAGCTCCGCCAATAAATTCAAAAAGAGAAAAAACAAAATTTAAAATAAATGCAATAAGAATATTTTTCTCCGTTTTCATTTTTCTCCTCCTCATTACTGAATCATTACCTTTTGTTTTTCGACAACAAGTTTGTCATATATAATAGCTATAATAATCAAAACGAGAGATATTGCCGAAAGCACCTGTTGCGCATATACCGAAATTCCGAAAAACATATTTCCGTTTGCCTGAATTTTAGCAAGAATAACACTGCCCATCAATGATGCCAAAAATCCCAGGACTCCGCTTATGCTGTTCTGAATCGCCATTGCCTGAGCGATATAATCACTTTTAACATAACTATATGTAATATTAAATTTGTTTGCGTTTGTCCCGCCAATGCTGACACTATAAAGAACAGAAAAAGCTATAACGAGCCACCAAGTTGAGTTGGTTGTGAACATATTCGCAATATACGCCCCCGCCGCAATAAACAGGGCAAGCTCAAAGCCCTTTGCATAGGACTTCTTATCAGAATATTTCCCCAAAGGAATAGAGAAAAGCATTCTGCATCCATTGGCAGTCGCATTAATTACCTGCACCAAGCCAACCGAAAGCATCAAATCTTTTGTCTTAAATGTTCCCATAAATGCAGATGTCATATGTGTCGCAACTGCATATATTGACAAAAGAACAACAATATGTCGGAAATTTTTGTTTCCCAGTGTGTTCTTTACGGTTTCTTTTGCGGAAACCTTTTTGGAGTCATATGTTATTTTTCCGTTCTTGATGCCCATAAGGCTTATGAAATTGAAAATATTAAGAATCGCAAGAAGAATAATTAAAAACAGGAATCCAAGCTTTATATTTCCTGCCGCCTCATATTTATCCACCACAAACCCTACAACAAGGGTAAATATCATTCCGCAGAAAAGAGAAACCATTTCCTTTACAGCAGAAAAAGACCCTCTCTTATGAGGCTCAACATAAGCGTTTGCCCACTTAAAGAGAATTGATGCCACTAAATATTTAGATGCGTATGCCAAGAGAATGAAAACAATGGCCAACCCTGTCTTTACTTCTACACTTGCCTCCATAAAAGGCACACAATAAAGACAAATATATAAAATCTGGCAGAAACAGTCAAAAAATATTACCGTTCTCTTAACATTCTTCATTTTGGGCACCATACTTATTGACATAAGCTGGAACAAGAATGAAAAAGATATAAACGAAGATATAATTCCTATAACTGAGTCACTTATACCGATATTGGTAAGCAATTTTGCCAGAAAAGCATCGGTTATAAGTAGACTTATAAGATGATCAAAAGCACACTGTGCCGCATAGGCTATCCTTGACCGTTTACAGACGGCATCTTCATTGACTGTTGTGGTTTTCTCCATTTCAAAATCCTTCCTTCTTATTCGCTAAGCAGCATTACCGTTTCAAACTTTTCAAGAGCAATTTCGTCCCCCGATAAAATCTCTCCCGCTTTTTCTAAGTCAAATTCAGCGTTTAATCTGTATAAACTAAATTTATCTTCGCAATCTAATTCAATTTTAACAACCTGCGTCTTAGCTCTGTTGTTCACCATAAACGCCTTCTTGTCGCCGTTTCTTGCAGCAACACAGCTGATGCCCTCTGCTTTTTCGCCGACTTTAACCTGATTTTCTAGTTTGTATAACTCGTTAAATGCTACAAAAGCATAGTACGCTTTAAATGGCTCATGGGTAAGGGGATTAAACATTCCGCTGTAATTTCCCACATCGATAGTCCCTTTATAATACATAAGCATATCGACGGTTGTATCTTGCATTTCAAGCATCATACTTGCCACATCGGAGGCGTCTTCCAGAGTGCCTTTAATCCCCGGATGAGCGTTCCACTCATTAAGTATGCTCTCAACATTTCCGTATCCGTATTTTGAAAGCTGCTCATGAACATAATTTTCATAAGCGATATTCTTTTCTACATCGGAATAAGAATGCCATGAGAAAAAGTCAAGAGGCAAGTTGTTCTCGCGGACATACTCCATAAACTTATGAAAGCATTCTATGAAATAACCTGTTCTTGAACTTGAATTTGCACTCTGTGCAAAATTATCCTCGAACAAAGCATAAAAACCACAGGATGAAAATCCGCCGATTTTTATATCAGGGAACCTTTCTTTAAGATAAAGCGACGCAACCTTATAAAGCTCTAAATACTCCTCAAAAGTGCCCTTCCATAAACAATTATCCTCAATATCAGGATAATTATCCGGTTCGCCCCATATCTCCCAGTATTCAATACCAAGATGATAGCCGTGTGCCCAGCCTTCGTTATAATGTGCAATAATCTTTTCACAAATTTTCGCCCACTTTAAATTATCCTTTGGAGGATATATATAATAAGCCTTTATGTAATGCTGATTCTCGATAGACGCTCCAAGGCGGTAGAAAATCTTTGTGTTTTGCCTGTCAATCGAAGTGAGAAGCCAATCCGTAAAAGCGAAATCATAAGAAGCAGGGTCATCAACATCCGCGTCAAAGTCACGGAAGATATTGCATATGTCGACAAATCTGTTCTGACCGTATACTCCGCCCGTGTCGTGAAGCCTTGAATACGGTACCCCTGCTTCACCTATAAAGTGAAACAGTTTGTCTGTCGCCCCGATAAGAGGCATGTTGTTGATGGCGTGCATAGGTTTAATTTTTCCAACTGCCTCTTTAAAATTGATTTTCATAAAATGCTCCCCTTCCTTTTAACTCAACTTGAAATTATTATAGCACGCCTTGATAAGATTAGCAATAGTTTTTCCTCTTTTTATGCAAAAAAGGCCTGAGCATTCGCTCAAGCCTTTTATGTTTTTATTTATTCCGCATCTTCTCCGCCAGGGCCGTCTTTTCTGACCGTTTCATCAGCTGGTCGGGCTATCCCTGTGGAAACCCATTTGTTATCCGTTGCAGTTTTTTCGCTGTCCTTTCCCTTTTTGTCGTTCATAATCCAATCACCTCGGTAGTATTATGCCCCGAAGCAGAAAAAATATGATTTTAACTCGCCTTCTCTTCGGCAGATGCGTAGGACACAAGCTCCTTAATCTGAGAGCGGTCGGAAAAATCTCCGTCTGCATCGCAAAGCTCAACTAACAATTTTTCCATTTCTGTTGGCTCTTTTTTAGAGGACATAATCTTCTTTAATGTTTTAAGGGCAGTCCTGTGGACAGCGCTAAGCTCATCTAAAACCATCTTCCCTGTGAAGTTGAAGAGCTTTATGCAAGAGGGAACTCCGCTTTTAAAGTTTCTTTCAATAACATACTTATCGTAATAATCACGACAATCAAGAGGCGTAATCCCTGTTGTATAAATCGCAATCCTCTTGTTTTTGAGCCTTTCTATATTCTTAGTAATAAGGCTTACGCCGTTTATAGCCTCAGCGTAAAGTCCGCCCCCATATATTATGGTATCGTATTTTTCAAGTTCGTCTATTGTAACTTCTCTGGCGTCGGCTACCTTGCAGTCAAGCTCCTCCCCTATCCACTGAGCATAGGTTTTAGTCGAGCCATATTTGGTTTTATACACAACAATCGCATTCATATAAGCTACCTCCATATTGGCTAATTATAAAATTCGTGAACGATTTAGATGCCACTATTTAATAGGTTCAAATTCAAACTGTTCATTTAAATATTCATCCAATGTACCATCAATTCTATCAAAGTGGTGTGTTCCCTC
>JAZOAF010000014.1:0-6319 GCA_045595345.1 Clostridia bacterium
CAATGGCACGCATCAAGTATATTCGCGTCAGCACCCAGGAGCAGAACACCGCACGCCAGGAGACCGACAAGGAACAGTTCGACAAGGTCTATATCGAGAAGGCCAGCGGCAAGAACACCGACAGACCGCAGCTCACCGCGATGCTTGATTATGTCCGCGAAGGTGATACGGTTGTGGTTGAGAGCTATTCGCGGATTGCCAGGAACACGAAAGACCTTCTTGAAATCATTGACCGTCTCAACGAAAAGGGCGTTGCCTTCGTCTCGCAGAAGGAACAGATTGACACCTCCACCGCAGCGGGCCGCCTGATGCTTACCATCTTCGCCGGACTGGCCCAGTTTGAACGCGAGTGCCTACTGGAACGCCAGGCGGAGGGCATCGCAATCGCCAAGGCAGAGGGAAAAATGGGCCGCCCTTCCATTGAACCAGGCAAGGAGTTCGCCGCCATCGTCAAGCGTTGGAAGGATGGAGAAATCACAGCGGTGGAGGCTATGACGGCCGCAGGAATGACAAAGACAACCTTCTACAAGAAGGTCAAGGAACTTTAACCAGGGCAGAGAGGAACTTCCTCTCTGCTTTTTCTTGCTTTATAAAGCAAAATCGCGTATAATCAAGCACAAGTAAAGCAAAGGGGGCGTAAAATCAATGGATTATCCCTTCACAATCAAGGATATATCAAGCAGAGTAAAGAAAACAGAGCAATCTTTATATTCATTGATAAAGAAAAATCAAGCATTTATCAAGCAAAACAGTCGCAAGGAAGGCCGTTTCACCAAGTATAACCAGGCCGTTATGGATTGGTTCGTCTCTTACTATGGAGCGGCCCAGGATGATGGCAGCCAGCAAGAGAGCAGCCAACAAGGAACCACCACAGAAACGGCCCAGGAAGGCCTCCAGGAGGCCTCCAGCAAACAGGTGGAGGATTTGTCCTGCCAACTCTTACAAGCGAAGATAGAGGCCTTGGAGACCTTAAACGCAGAGCTTCGCGACAGGATTGCTTTCCTTGAAAAAGAACGGCGAGACCTTCAAGAACAGGTTGGACTTTCTCTTGACCTTCTCCGCAGGGAAAAGGATGAAAAGGAAAAAATCTTGCTCTTGCCTCCACCGCAGCCAGAGCAGCAGCCGCGAAAGACCTTCGCGGAAAAGGTCAAGGGAATTTTCAGCGGCCATACCAACAAACAAAACCACGGCCATTCTTAACTATGGTTTAGTAGCCAATCAAACTCTTCGCCAGGATGCTAAAATCATCCATTACATGGAGAATAACAGCGGCAGCCGTCATAAAGTGTTCTTCTTGCTCTGGCGTGCGTTCCGCCGTATCATCAATGGATACCGTCTTTTGATTGTGAAGAGCCATAGCAATTCTTTCACTCGCAATACAATGGTCTTGCCAATACAAGCAAAACAAGGTTTCCAGGGCCCCATCATCGCCAGTATAATCAGCACACATAAACTTGTCCTTCAAGAAATAACTCACGGTGTATTTGAGTTTCCGGTTGTAGAAACTAATAAAAGGACTTTCAACTTCCAGGCTATTCATCACGCAGTCAGTTAGGTCAAGGGTGTTTCCGTATTCGGTAGATAAGTTAAACATATGTTTTTCTCTCCTTATTGTTTTTGAATTGGTTGGTTCAATCCCAACCTTGTAACATAATTATAACTTTTATTTTGATGAAAAACAAATTTTAACTCCTCCAAATTTTACTGAAACCGTGCCACTTGAAAAAATGAAAAATGCGAAAGACTGTCGTGTCTTTCGCATAGTAATATTATTATAAAATCGGGTCTTCTGTTTTTTAAATAAAAGGGCCGCCCTCTAACTCGCTCTAATGAGCTTTGCTCGTTAGAGAAGAACCGAGAGAGGGTGTGTTTGTGGTGATTTTTTTCTCGCGTGTCAAATTTTTTCTTCCGCTTCCCAGTGCTTATAGACCGTTTTTTTATCCAGGCCGGTTGCTCTCACGCAATCCACCTTCCGACCTTCCGGGTTTTCCTGCCGCCATTGTATCACAATCGCCGCCTTTGATTGCTTGCCGTTGTGTGCGTCCCATTTTTCTCCGCGTCTCTTCGCTCTCAAATCGCGAATTGCTCTTGCTTCTTCCAAATGGTCGCTCTGCTTCTGCCGGTTCCGCTTGTTTGCCGGTATCGCAATGGCCGTCCTATACTCCACGCTTTTCCTTGGAAATGTCGTCCAGCGTTCATCAAAGGCTTCCAGGGCATCCAGGACATCGTCTTTCCCGAAATGGTTGTCCTCGCTTGTGGTGAGGCTTTCCATATAATCCATCAACCCCAGGCAATCAGCTTCCAGCTCTTCGCGTGAAACCGGGTTCGGGTTCTTCTTTGCGTCATAATGACTACATTTGTGAGCGTAAATCGCAAGCATCATCAGGCAATAATAGCGATGGCCTACCGTCGCCCCTTCTACAATTTGCCGCTTCCACCAGTCGTAAAGATTGCGACTGACCGCCCAGGTTCCACGCTTCTCACCCTTCACAATACGCCGGTCATACCATTCGGGATATTTTTCCGCAGCCTCCACCAGGCGTATTTTGCCGGGGGCCTTCACCTTCTCCGCCTTGGTTGCTCTGTATGCCTCTGACACAAAGCCATTCAAATATTCCATTGACACCTTTTCGCCGGTGAGAAAAGCCCTGGCTCTGTCTCCGTGCTTCGTAATGGTTCCAGGCATACGAAACCCTTGGTATATGCCTTCCTGTTGTATCTCCGCAGCACTCTTGATATCCACGATGGTTTCGTGCCAAATGAGCCGCGTCAAAGCACGCTTGTATTCTTGTAATTCATATGCGATACTGTAAAACAGAGGCAGCGGTTGCTTCAAAACATAGTAAAGGTGAAGGCCGGTTCCGCTACTGACGATGTATGTCGGTTTAGGTATGCGTCCCACCGCGTCAATGTGTCGCGTCCAGAGAGCTTCCAGGCCCAGGGGCCGCCCGTCCTTTACTCTCACCTTATCGACATCAACAGCAATGGCATACAGCATCCGGGCGTGTTCCGCCGTCCGGCTCTTTCCAGCATAGGAGAGCGGAGAACACAAGCAAAAGTCAGAGGACGCAGCAGCAGCCTCCACCGCGTCCAGGTCATCCGTCAGCGAATAGCGGCAGACCTTCCTTCTTCCATCCTCCTTCCACTTGTCGGTGATGGAAACGATTATCCCGGTATATTTGCCGGTGATGTATTCTCCCTTTGCTTCCAGCTCACCAGGAGGAAATATGCCCCGGTAAAACTCCCGTGGGGAGACCTCATCAAAGTATGTTTCTAACCAATGCGTCAGCGTGTTTCCCATCCCGTTTCCACCTCTCCGCCGCCCGGAAACCCCTCATCGGCCTGACGGCCAGGGCGGGGAACCCTTCCCTCTCCGGGGCGTTATATTATCAATATGAATTCCACCAGGTTTTTCGCCCCCATTATACGCACAGACGCCGCCTCTGTCAATGCCAGGAGAAAGGAGCCTCCACCGATGAACCACCCTTCGCCTTTTCGCGTCATTATAGCCGGTTCCAGGGGCTTCACAGCCTTCGCAGACCTTTGTGCTTACTGCGACAAGGTTCTCGCCAGGAAGGCCCAGGAGGGCCAAATTGTCGTTCTTTCGGGCCATTGCCAGGGGCCGGACTTAATGGGCGAGGAATACGCAAGACAAAGAGGATATGTGGTGGAGGTTCATCCGGCAGACTGGAAGCAATATGGCAAGGCCGCCGGACCGAAACGGAACAAAGAAATGGCGGCAGCAGCTCACGCCCTGATTGCTATATGGGATGGAGAAAGCAGAGGCACAAAGAATATGATTGACGAGGCCAGGGCGGCAGGTCTGCCGGTTCGGGTGTATAGGTATTAAAAAAAGGGTGGAGGCTTATGCCTCCACCTTCTTGCTCTGCTTATTCTGCTTGTTCTTCTTCTTCGCCGCGATAGCCTTTGCCTTTGCCAGCCGGTCAGGTTCTTCAACCTTCACAAAGCCATACGCAATCATAATATGGTTCTTGATGGCCGGGACGGTGTGTGCCCACGCATCAGGATTTTTGCCGCCGTTCTCGGTCTTTAATGCCGCCAGGTGTTCCACTTCCATCACGGCCTTTTCCAGCTTCTCATCATCTTCAAAGCACAGTTCGGCAATCTCTTCAACCAGGGAATCCAGGGCCTTTTCGCGGGCCGTCAGGGTCTTCTTCTTCTTCAATTCGCTCATAGTTTTAAGCCTTTCTCCGTATTGCGGCGGCCCGCTTTTCTACGGTCTTATTATACCACTTTTTGCCCGATTTTACAAGGCTTCCGTTTAGATGTGAAACATCTAAAACCATCTGTTAAACAGATAACCTCTTCTTCAAAAAGTTTTTTACCCTTGATAGAATTTGATTTTATTCAAATTCTATTTTATAATATTTATATAATAATTCCTCTTCTCTTCTTACTTTTGAGAAGTGGAGTAAAACAATAAAAAAGGAGTTGTATTTTTCTATGGAAAAACAAAAATCTCTCGCATAGGCCTATTTCGAACACAATAAACGACTCGAACAAAGACTCGAATATGAAATGCTAATCGATGATAGACTTTAGCTAACACTCCCTGCTTATTTCGGTAAAAATAGCACCTTTGTTTTAGCTTTGAAAGAAGAGTTAAAACAAGAGTTAAAGCAAGAGTTAAGACAAGAGTTAAAGCAAGAGATTAAACAGAGTGTCCGCGAAGGTTTGCGAACAGAACCTCTAAATATTAAACTTAAATTCTAAACTATCACCCAGGCCTCCGGAGTTCTCCCGGTTCCGTGCCTGGGCGTATCTTTTTCAGAGGATAAAAAGTAAAACAAAACCTAAAACCTACCCCCATACCACCAGGAGAAATTTTTTACAGGTGAGAAAAAAATCACTTTTTCAGACCCTCTCTCATTACAAGTGTAATGTGAGGAAGGAGCCATCACAAAAAAAATAAAAAAAATTTTTTGTGATGTGTAATTTTACCCCCTCTTTTTTTGATATATACATAGAGGGGCAACAACTATTCAAAATCGGCGGCAAGCAAGTGTTCTCTTTGAAGAACCGCCGCCTCTCCCCTCTTTCCTCCACCCCGGAGGCATTTTTTTATTGGAGGAATACTTATGGATGACTTAACCATTGTAGAGCAGATGAAAGCCTACACAGACCGACACAAATTAACACAAAGCGACTTTTCTCGACAAATGAAGGTTTGCCCTTCTGCCGTCTCTCATTGGTTCGCCGGAACGAGAGAGCCGAACACAAAGAACTATATCACCTTTTAGACCTTATTGAAGGAGGAAGAGAATGGAAATATATGACCTTTTCAAATGGCAAGAAACCATCACCAGCAATATTCTTGCGGAACGGTTCCACGATATAACTGTTCCAGGACTAACAGAAAGCATAGAAGAATACAAAGGGCTTGTAGGCAATTACGCGGCAGCTCTCCGGCAGAACCGCCAGCTCACGCACCAGGGCCGCCTAATTAAAACAAAACCCGACCTCAAAGCAATTATTATCGCAGAGGGTTGGGCGGATTTATTCAAAGATATGGAGGATGAAAACGATGCTTGATTGTGAAAAGTATAATCCCGGCGAGGCAATGGTGAAATAGTATCTCAAAGACACAGGCCGAACCGTTATTGATGTATCAAAGACCGATGATTATTGGTCGCAAGGAATTGACCTCATAGCCATACGAGGATAGCGAACGGAAAAGATTGAAGTGAAGTATTGCTTCAACATCCATCGTTATCACTCCTTTTTTATTGAGTTGTTATCTAACGAAGAGAAGAACCAACCAGGATGGATAGACTACACCAAGAGCGACTTTATCTTTTATGTGGATGCCATTTCCAGCGAGTGCTATATCTTCTATCCCCAGGACATACGCGACTATTTAGCAACGCACGATTATAGCACCAGGGAGTGCCACAAAGACAAATACAAGACTTCTATTGGAGCCATCGTCCCGGTGGAGGCATTCAGCAAGGAATACTATATCAAGACCATCAGTCTTGAAAAATACGCGTATTTGAAGCGTTCATAATACTACACCTTTGCGAACGCTTCAAATCATAGTCAAATCGCGTTCGTAAAAGTTTGAAAATTTATTTGCGAACGTTCGCAAAATAGTATTGACTTTTCCGAACGCTTTTGGTATAATGATAGTGTCATCAGACAGAAAGGAAGGCAGACACAATGGCACGCATCAAGTATATTCGCGTCAGCACCCAGGAGCAGAACACCGCACGCCAGGAGACCGACAAGGAACAGTTCGACAAGGTCTATATCGAGAAGGCCAGCGGCAAGAACACCGACAGACCGCAGCTCACCGCGA
>JAZOAF010000015.1:0-4566 GCA_045595345.1 Clostridia bacterium
AATATGTATTGCTCTTGATTGCAAAATTGAAGACATAATCAAATTTGAAAAAGAATAAATAAAAAGCGCCTTGCATACGCAAGTCGCCTTTTTTTCTAAGGCAGAACCATAGAAATGCTTTAATTTTAATGATTTGACAACTCCGTTGTCACGAATTGGTTTCCCATGAATTGTTGCTATCGCAACATGAATTGAATTGCCTTTCAATGCACCGTAAGGTGCAATTCATGAGCCACAGGCTCAATTCATGAAATCGTAGATTTCAATTCGTGCCGTAAGGCAATTCATTGAAAAAAAGCACTTCCGAAGAAGTGCTTTTTTCTGGTCGAGGTTACAGGATTCGAACCTGTGGCCCCCTGGTCCCAAACCAGGTGCGCTACCAAACTGCGCTAAACCTCGCTACCAACTTGTCCATTATACACTCTTTTTCTACATTTGTCAACCCCTAAAATATAAAAAATTTTTTTAATAAACTATTGACATTTTTAAAGTCTTATGCTAAACTGATAATAGTAATCGTTACTACTTTTGAGAAAGGAAGTGATTCTATGCAAGCAACAAAGCGAAGTCATCAAAGAGAAAAGATTCTTGATGTCTTAAAAAACACCAAGTGTCATCCCACTGCAAGTTATGTTTACGAGAAGGTGCGGGAGGAAATTCCAAATATCAGTCTTGGAACAGTTTACCGCAACTTGGCAAAGCTCAGCGATATGGGGCAAATATTAAAGCTTGATTTAGGAACAGGGGCGGAGCATTTTGACGGCGACACTTCTTCCCACTACCACATTGTTTGCACCAAGTGTCATAAAGTTACTGATATCTATGACCACAAAGAGTCGCTTAACGCTTTTGCCAATGAACATTTTGGCGGAAAAATAAAAAGCCACACTCTCGTATTCTTCGGCGAGTGCGGAGAATGTATTGAAAAAATTTAAATTTATATTATTGGAGGAATTTATTATGAAAAAATTTGTATGTCAAGTTTGCGGTTATGTTCACGAGGGAGAATCTGCTCCTGAAAAGTGCCCTGTTTGCAAGGTGCCATCTGATAAGTTTAAAATTATGGAAGAGGGTGCTGCTCTCGCTGCTGAGCACGAATACGGCGTATACGCAAAAACTGTTAAGAACAATCCTGATATTTCTGAGGAAGATAAAAAATATATCTTTGAACAGCTTGTTGCTAACTTCAACGGCGAATGTGCAGAAGTTGGAATGTATCTCTGTATGGCTCGCATAGCTCACAGAGAGGGTTATCCTGAAGTTGGTCTTTATTGGGAAAAGGCAGCTTATGAAGAAGCTGAACACGCTGCAAAGTTTGCTGAACTCCTCGGCGAAGATTTAGAGCCAAATATGAAAGCTACAACAAAGGATAATTTAAGATGGAGAGTTGACTGTGAATACGGCGCAACACAGGGTAAGTTTGACCTTGCTTCCTGCGCTAAGAAAAACGGTCTTGACGCAATCCACGACACAGTTCACGAAATGGCTCGTGACGAAGCTCGTCATGGCAGAGGTTTAGAAGGACTTTTAAAGAGATACTTCGGTTAATAAATTATTGCAGGCAGCCGAAAAATACGGCTGCCTGTTTAAAGAAAGAGGTAGATTATATGGATTCAAAGGTTTCAAAATTACTTAATGAACAAATAACAAAGGAGCTTTATTCAGCATATCTTTATCTTGACTTTTCAATTTTCTACGAAGCGCAGGGTTTAGACGGCTTTGCCAACTGGTATATGATTCAGGCGCAGGAAGAGCGCGACCACGCCATGCTCTTTATAAAATTTTTGCAGATGGGCGGAGAAAAAGTTGAGCTTGGGGCAATTGATAAGCCTGATAAAGAACTAAAAACTCTTATGGACCCGCTTAAAGCAGGACTTGAACACGAAAAATATGTAACAAGCCTTATAAATGATATCTACGGTGCCGCATACGATGTTAAAGATTTCAGAACTATGCAGTTCCTTGACTGGTTCGTTAAAGAGCAGCTTGAAGAAGAGAAAAACGCCGATGATATGATTAAGAAAATGGAGCTTTTCGGAGGCGACTCAAAAGGGCTCTACTCTCTTGATGCAGAATATGCTGCAAGAATTTATTCTGCCCCTTCTCTCGTTCTTTAAAATTATACCAATAAGGAAGATTAACTATGGAAAACCTGCTTAAAAAAATGTCAATGCCCACTGAGGCTTGGGACACTATTTTCAAAATATTTGATAAAATAAATAAAAATCCAGAACTTAAAGATGTCTTTGAAAGTTCAGCAAAAGAATACCTTGCCGACCCATTCAGTTTTGAAACAGAGGCATATATTGAGTGGCTCGCAAAAGAACTTGATGAGCATATCTATACCGCTTATCTTGTTTTCTATATTGAATGTGCAAAGGGACTTCCGGATAAATATGCAAAGCTGGGATTAGACGAGGAACTTTGCTATGCCGCTTTGGAAGATGTCTCCGTTAAGGTCGCTGAATGCAAAAAGCTTTTCGGTGTTTACGGGGTTGATGTCCCTGGTTGGTATAAAGGTCTTTTTGAACCGCGCATTTTCAGATTAGGTCGTCTTGAATATATCCAAAAGCCCTATCCTTGGGAGCCATATAAAAACTTTATCAACAAAGGCGATAAAGCCTATGACCTGCATATCCCGTCTTCGGGTCCTCTTACTCCTGAGCTTGTTATGGACTCCTTTAAAAAGGCTTATAAGTTCTATAAGTGCGAAGGAAATATGATTATATTTTGCAGCACCTGGATGCTCTATCCGCCGTATTCGGGAGACATATTTACAGAAGGGTCAAACATTCAGGCATTTTACGACTTATTTGATGTTATAAGCAGTGAGGACGATACTCCTTACCCTATTTACAGATGGATTTTCTCAACACTTGACGAGAGCACCCCAGTTGATAAACTCCCGACTGACACCTCTCTTCAAAGAAAATTTGTAAATCGCATAAAGGCAGGCAACCCTTTGGGCAGCGGCCACGGCATAATCGTTTTTGACGGAGAAAAAATAATTAATAAATAACAAAAGGATGCGAATTATTCGCATCCTTTTAGATTTGTGCAATATTAAAAACAGGAATCTTTTTTCTTTTTGCAAACTCATAAGTCCGAAAAGCTCCCCCATACATAAATTCAACATAGCAAATCAAAAAGTCCGACTGCCCGATAATGTATTCGTTTGCCTTTATTATGGAAAACCGTTTCGGCGTATTCGGTGGTATATCAGCAATTACAATACTATCGTAATTATCCTTATACACATTTTTATATTCATTAATATCGTTTATAAAAAATGGCAACACCAAAGTCAGAGAAATATTTTTATATATCTTTTTCAATTCCTGAACGACAGTTGCGCAATATCGGTCGAATCTGCCGTAGTTACCCACCAAAAATTCCGTAACATTATCCTCAACAATTAGCTTTTCTGCAACATTCCTGATTTTGACAAGCACCTCTTTATCATAAACATCCCTATGTCCCGCAAATGAACATCTTTTATCTCTTTCCAATATTTCGTCTCCTCTTCTTCCGTAATTATAAAGTTTTATTTAATTATAATAAATAATGCTTTATTTGTAAATAGTTTATAATTATTATATAAATTATTTACAAAAGGTGTTTTTTATGAATTATTACAACGAAAAAGAATACGAAATGTTCATTATAGCAATCGGACTTAAAGTTGGCTATTACAGACGGCTTGCCAACATGACACAGGAGCAACTGGCTGAGTTTTGCGGTATGTCCCTTAATTTTATTTCACAGCTTGAAGGTCCCGGCTCTCCTTATGTTCCGTCTTTAAAATCCTTGCATAAAATCAGTAAGGCTTTGGGTGTCCCCGTTAGCAAACTTTTAGATGTTGAGAATGACTAAATTCAAAGAGTGCAAAAAGAAATTTTTGCACTCTTTTTTCGCTTATTTAAGCCGAAAAGTTTGTTGACAAAAAGGGGTTTTTATGGTATTATATTTGTTGGTTAAAATTGTAACATAATTAAATTAAAATACATTGTTGAAAGGGGCGAATATTTATGAAATATTCAGCTGAAGTTGAAATGATGTGTCCTCTCGCGAAAGGTGCTAACCACGGTCCGGCGCCAATTCCTCAGGAGGGAAAATGGACACAGGCAAAAGAAGTTAAGGACATCTCCGGTCTTACTCACGGTATTGGTTGGTGTGCTCCTCAGCAGGGTACCTGTAAGCTCACTTTAAATGTTAAAGAGGGCGTTATTCAGGAAGCTCTCGTTGAAACAGTTGGTTGTAGCGGTATGACACACTCTGCTGCTATGGCATCTGAAATCTTAGTTGGAAAAACAATACTTGAAGCTCTTAACACAGACCTCGTTTGTGACGCTATTAATACAGCTATGAGAGAGCTTTTCTTACAGATTGTTTATGGTCGTACACAGACTGCTTTTTCTGAAGACGGTCTTCCAATCGGCGCAGGTCTTGAAGACTTAGGTAAAGGTCTCCGCTCTCAGGTTGGTACTACATACGCAACACTCGATAAGGGTCCAAGATATCTTGAACTTGCAGAAGGTTACATCACAAAGATTGCTGTTGACGAAA
>JAZOAF010000016.1:0-2623 GCA_045595345.1 Clostridia bacterium
ACAGCCCGACACTTACCTTTAACACAATTTCAAGACACCAGTCAAAGCTTGTCAGAACAAGAATTGCATCAAATAAATCTCCTTGGCTTTCCAAGACTCAGGTTGGAGACATCTATACTGTTCCAATCTCTCACGGCGAGGGAAGATTCTTGGCAAGTGACGAAATTATTAAGTCTCTTGCTGAAAACGGACAGATTGTAACTCAGTATACCGATTTAGAGGGAAACCCAACTTACGACATTCAGTATAACCCTAACGGCAGTGCGTATGCTATTGAGGGTATAACCTCTCCTGACGGAAGAGTTATCGGTAAGATGGGACACTCTGAAAGAATCGGCACAGGTCTGTATAAGAATGTTGAGGGCGTTTTCGATATGGGAATGTTTGAAGGCGCTGTTGAATATTTTAAATAATCGGGAGTGAGAAAAATGAAAACGGATATTGAAATTGCACAAAGCACGAAAATGCAAAACATTACCGAAATTGCCAAAACAGCCGGAATTGATGACAAATATTTAGAGCAATACGGAAGGTACAAGGCAAAGGTTGACCTTTCCCTTCTTAAAGAAAGCCAGAGAAAAGGGGGTAAGCTGGTTTTAGTTACAGCAATTACCCCAACTCCTGCGGGTGAGGGAAAAACCACAACAACAATCGGTCTTGCTGACGGCCTTAGAAAAATCGGCAAGAATGTTATGGTTGCTCTTCGTGAGCCGTCCCTTGGCCCTGTTTTCGGAATTAAAGGGGGAGCTGCTGGCGGCGGATATGCCCAGGTTGTTCCAATGGAGGACATTAACCTCCATTTTACTGGGGACTTCCACGCAATCGGCGCAGCAAACAACCTCTTGGCAGCACTTTTAGATAACCACATCCATCAGGGCAACGCTCTGGGCATCGACCAGAGAAAAATCACCTGGAAGCGCTGTGTTGATATGAACGACAGACAGCTTCGCTTTGTGGTTGACGGCCTTGGCGGAAAAGTAAACGGTGTGCCCCGTGAAGACGGATATGACATTACTGTTGCATCTGAAATCATGGCAATCCTTTGCCTTTCAAGTTCAATAACCGACCTTAAAGAAAGACTTTCAAGAATTGTTGTTGGCTATACCTTTGACAATAAACCGGTAACAGCAGGTCAGCTTAATGCGGCAGGGGCAATGACAGCTCTTTTAAAGGACGCTTTAAAGCCAAACTTGGTTCAGACCTTAGAGGGAACTCCTGCCCTCATTCACGGCGGTCCTTTTGCAAATATTGCACACGGCTGTAACTCAGTTTTAGCTACAAAAATGGCTATGAAGCTTGGAGATTATGCAATCACAGAGGCAGGCTTTGGCGCTGACCTCGGCGCTGAAAAGTTCCTTGACATCAAGTGCCGTTTTGCAAAGCTTAAACCGTCCGCTGTTGTTCTTGTTGCAACTATCCGAGCACTCAAAATGCACGGGGGCGTTCCAAAAACTGCTCTCGGTGAAGAAAATCTTGACGCTCTCGAAAAGGGTATGCCAAACCTTCTTCGTCATCTTAGCAACATAACAGATGTTTATAAGCTTCCTTGCGTTGTTGCGGTAAACAAATTCCCGACAGACACAGAAGCAGAGGTTAGCCTCGTTATTGAAAAGTGCAAGGCTCTCGGCGTTAATGTTGTCCTTTCTGATGTCTGGGCAAAAGGCGGAGAGGGCGGAATTGAGATGGCAAAAGAGGTTGTCGCTCTTTGCGAAAGAGAAAATGATTTCACTTTCTCTTACGAAACAGAGGATACAATCGAGAATAAAATCGGTGCAATCGTTAAGAAGATTTATCGCGGCGATGGTGTTAACTTTACTCCTCAGGCGAAAAAGCAGATTGGCGAGCTTACCGCTCTCGGCTATGGAAATCTTCCCGTTTGTATGGCAAAAACACAGTACAGCTTCTCTGACGATTTAACAAAAATCGGCGCACCAGAGGGCTTTACAGTAACAGTTCGTAATGTTAAAATCTCAGCGGGCGCAGGCTTTATCGTTGCTTTAACAGGCGACATAATGACTATGCCGGGACTTCCGAAAGTTCCTGCTGCTGAAAAGATTGATGTTGACGAAAACGGAGTTATAACAGGACTTTTCTAAAATTTTCTATATAAAAAGGAGAGTTGAAAAATGAAAAAATTCAAACAAATCACAGCCCTTTTATTAGTCTTTATTTTAGCGTTTGCCTTTGTTTCCTGCGGAGATGATGCAGTTAAAGAGGCAGAACAGACCGTTCACAATATGTTTTCAGCTTTAAAGGCCTTTGATTTAGAGGCCCTTAACAAATTTGTTGAAGACAGTGAAGACATTACGGATGCTGACGACGCTCTCTTAACGGGAAACACAGAAGAAATTCTTAAAGCTATGTTTGGCGGCGTGGATTATAAAATTATTTCTTCCGAACAAGTCGACGAAGACACTGTCAATGTTAAAACAAGCATAACGGCAATCGATATGAAGCCTGTTTTTAAAGACTTCTTCGCATCAGCAATGCAGCTTGCATTTACTTCCGCTTTTTCAGATATGAGCGAGGACGAGCTCACAGCTAAAATGGAAGAACTTCTTTTAGAAAAAATAACTGCTCCTGACCTTGATAAGATTACAACCGAGGTTACATTGGAAGTTTC
>JAZOAF010000017.1:0-5341 GCA_045595345.1 Clostridia bacterium
GACCAGTAAGGAGACCTTTCCTCGTTTATGGCATAAAGAGTATTAGGTGACCGTTTAGCCCATTCATCATGCCACGAAAAAATGAGTCCTCCGTTTAATCCTGATTTTTTAATGTCTTCCCAGCAATGTGCCAAAGCGATACCTTGTTCTTTTTCCGAAACCTTGCTGTAAACACCGTGACTGTCAACTGCTTCGTGTTCGGAATTTCTTCCCGTTGAAATGCCGAATTCCGAGATAACAACAGGAATATCATAGCAGACATTCAGCATATTAAAATATGTTCTGTAATCATTCAGACTTCCATCATCGTTATAACAAATATCAGCCTGATTCAACCCGAACACACCAAAATCCTTTATATGCCAAAGGAGGTCTGTCTGAAATGGATAAACATGATATGAAGCAAACTGCCCCGATATAAAATTATCTGTTGTTTTTATATGTTCAACATTCACCCTCGCACATTTCATAAAAAAGTCTTTAATAATTTTGGGATATTCAAAGGGGTCTGTTGTAGGCCAGTTGGAAAACGCCACAAGTCTTTGCTCTCCGTAACGCTCTGTTTCATATTCTATTACCTTATCCCCCACCATAGTGAGCATTGTCTCAAACGGAGTTGCATCCTTCGATGTATACATATACTTTCCTGAATACGAAGAGTATCCTTCTTTTCCTTTATACAAATCATCCGTATATGCAACTGTTGAGTCGTCCCACTCAACGCCTAAAATATAGCCAATAACCCACGGAGAAATATCTTTTTTATATGTGCCGTGACCTGCACTTGCCACTCTTCCTAAATTAAGCTTTCTTCTGCCGTGAATAACATCAACCGTTATTTTGCTGTTTTCTAAAAAAGTATCGTAAAAGTCTTTATCGTATGCGTCCCGATGGGAGTTTAAGACATAGTCGTTTACCCATACACCGTGGAGCATATAGAGAGGTGTTGGGTTATTTTTGT
Source organism: Clostridia bacterium (assembly GCA_045595345.1). Classification (GTDB taxonomy): domain Bacteria; phylum Bacillota; class Clostridia; order Monoglobales; family Monoglobaceae; genus SIG454. Next base: position 962 of record JAZOAF010000017.1, read on the forward strand.
TATACTCATAAAAGGCATTATAGAAAGTATCGTTTTGAATTGTATATACTCGAATGGTGTTTGCACCCATCTCCTGAATATATTTAAACCATCTCAAATATGTTTCTTTGTCAATGGCAAAAGAGGTTGCCCACTCGCCGGGGATACCTGAGCCTAAGTTTACGCCTCTTATTCCAAAGGGCTGATACTCCCCGTCCTTTTCCATATATATTTCTTCTCTGTCTGCCTTCATAAAGGTCTGAACAACTTTCTCTTTCCCAAGGTCAAGATATATCCCCTTGTGGAAATAGAGCCAATCTAAAGAGAGGAATACAAGAATGATTGCAGATATTATGATTATAAACTTTTTCATTCCTTGTCCCTCCTTTAAATTTAATCTGAAACTTCGTTATATTTTTTCGTTTTGGACTCTGCGCTGTATTGCCTTAAAGTCTCTATGTTTTCGTCCATAAACTCAATTCTTTTTCTAAGAAAATCTTTGAGCTGTGAAATTGCTTCTTCATAGCTTCTGGGGTTTCTTTCAGCAGGATGAAGCAGGTCATAATCCTTAGCAAATGTATAACCCCATTTATTATAGTTTCTGTCTATTGCACTGCCCAGATAATCAACAGTATCATCAATAAAGCCAAACAAATATTCCTCGCTGAATACTGTTTTTCTAAGCTCATAGTATCTTTCAACCACTCTGTCCGTAAAATCAATATCCATAAACAGCATCTGATACCAAAGCCCTGAATTTAATCTGAATTCGTCTATGGGCATAGCCTGCTCCTGATAAGCATCGCAGGCAGAGTTAAAATCCCATACACACATTTTGTATTTGCCTGAGGTGTCTTTATATATATAGGTCGAGAGAGAGCCTGCATCATAGTTGCAGGTCAACTCGTTTATTAAAAAATAATCCACAAAAGAGTTTATGTCAATATAATTTTTATAGCCGTGTTTTTCATTGTTATAATCATAAGAATAAAGGGTTTTTTCAAAGAGAGAAAACTCATTTTTTATTGCCTCTTTAAGCTGGGGCGTCATATTTTTAGTTCCCGGATAAACAAGCTCGTGTTGAGTTTTTGCTCTGGTTGTATAATTCGTAAAGGGATAGAGCTTATTCTCTTCTTCCGTCTCTCCCCAGTCAAGCCTTAAAGCATATCCTGAAAAGGTGTTGTCTTTCTTATTAACTTCAAGGCTTAGTCTTGCGCCCTCTTTCCCTGAGGTAATCATTTCCGTTGCAAGATAAAGCCCTCTGTATTCCCCGTTTATAATAAGTTCACAAAATCGGACATTCGGGCTATAATCCATAATCTCTCCCGCTATGTTATACCACATATAATTACGGATGAGAGTTTTATCAAGATATGGTCCGTGCAGTGCCCATTCGTGATGGGAGTCCATACCGAGAAAGCTTTGGGGATTGTTTGTTCCGTCTTCATTTACAAATCTCACAAAGTAATTTGCTTTTTCAAACCTTCTTGACGAATGGCCGCGTACTCTAATCATAGCATCGCCCATATTCTCAGCTTCATCTTCAATATGGTTATTTTTATCCTCGTTGCTGACTACATCAATGGACGCTTTAACGGCAGTTGTTCCGTCCTGTGCCAAAGTATAGTCTATTACTCTGTATTCTTCATCATATACGGGTTTGCCGGGGATGTCTGCGCCATTTGTGTTTATGCTTACAATAGGCAAATGGGTGCAAAGCGTCTCTTCTTTATGTGATGTGCAAGGCATTTTTTCTTCTGCCTTTATATGTTCTATGTATCTTGTCCCATTTTCCTCGGGCATAGTTCTGCTTACCAAGATTACCGCTGTCAGCATCAGGGCAGCAACGGTTAACCCGATTATTTTATATTTCAACCCTGTCGCCTCCTATGAAATTAATTTGAAATTTCATCATTTTGCATTACAGTATTCACATACTCAATATTTCCTACTCTGTAAACCTCATCACAGATACCTATATTGTTCTTCCGTTCTGCTTTTAAAAGCATCTTTGCCGTAACTTCATAGATAAACTCAATTGAGTCCTCCGTTGAATTCTTAACTCTGAGCACAGCCTTTGCACCGAAAAATTTATACATAATCGCTTGTATCTGCGTTTCCTTTGCACGAGCACCTCTTATAATTACCAGCATACGGTTGTTATTCTTTATTGCCCCGAAAGTGAGAAGAAGAATAAAGACAAATGTACTTCCTATTCCTGCAACAATAAAGTCCCCTACACCGCAACAAATACCCACTATAATGGTCCAAAAAATGTAAACCGTATCTCTTGAATCTTTAATTGCTGTTCTGAAACGAACAATGGACAACGCTCCCACCATACCAAGAGAAAGCGCTACATTATTTCCGATAACAGTCATAACCATTGATGTTAAAACCGTAAGCACTACAAGGGACACATTAAATTTCTTACTATAAATGGTTCCCTTGTGTGAAATCATATATGATATAAATATCAAAAATCCGATAATCCCCGAAACTAAAATATTTGCAGCAATCTGCTCCCAAGTAAGGGATGTCTGGTCTTTTATTAGGTTAAAAATCTGACTTCTCATTTTTCAATCTCCTCTAAATTATATTTCCGCATAGCTTTGCTGACGGGCCAGAGCATATTTGCTCACTGACAGCTCGCTTTTATTTATATTGTTTATAAACTGCCGTATATAGTCCAGCAAAAATCCGTTAAACTTCACTTCGAGGACTACATTGAATTTATCCAAAACGGGATACATATTGAGATTTTCGGAAAACAAATCAAAATTTGTTTCCGTTGCAACTATGTTATTGTCGAAAGTTATCCTGATTTTGTTTTCTTTTGCTATATACGCCTTTCTGTTATACTGCACTATTGTTTTCGGGCGGTAGCACTTATACTGCATAAGACCGTAACATTCTTTCGCGAAATCCTCCTCATATTTCAGGAGCACTTCATATTTACCCTCTATTAAGGCTTTGGCGTCCTCTTTCGTCATACGAAGGGAGCGCTTTTTCTGATATTGGCCTTGCTTTTGTTTCATTTCCAGCATTGCAAAATCCATCTTTGGGTCATAAATCCGAAGCCTTATTTTACGCCTGGTTTCAACCCCTTCCAGCTTTTCAAAAAAGTCATCATCATAGACCGTATCAAAATATAAAGACCTTATTATATATCCGTCTGTACCATTATGTTCGTCTTGGAGCATTAAGCTGTCAAGATAATGGGACTTATTCCGAAACTCTTCAATGCTTATTAAGAATTTCTTTTCCTCTCGTGTTACAACATTCATAAATTTCCTCCGCTAAAAAGAAAAGCTGCAATAACCAAAAGCCTTTAAAGACCCTTATCATTGCAGCTGGACTGGCATAGCATAAAACCTTAGCCTCTTTGCTTTGCGTCATCGGCTTTCGCCGATTTTGCTAAATATTCATCTAACAATAATTTTAACACAATGAACCGTCTTTGTCAAATAAATTTTAATTCTTGGCAAAAACCCAAAGAGTATCTTTAACATCTTCTTTATTTTCATCAAGCTTATAAACACTGAGTATGACGGTTTCACCATTAACTTTTTTATAGCTTATCTTTGGAATATTTCCCTCTGCTATTTGCCTTCTGATTGCATCATAATTTAAAAAGCTCAAAACAGCACGATGGAAATCAGGATGAACCACATCTTCTATATATTTTGTTAATAACTTTGAGAAATGCTCCTCATTTTCATTGTATCCAAGATAAGACGGCATAAGAATACGGTGGGCATTATCGTTTTCAAGAGACACTCTGTAAATACCGTTATAATGTTCTTTTAAAACAGACAGCATTGTATCGATTTCTCTTATTCCTGTTCTGGTCTGAACATAGCCTTTATCCTCGTCTTTTGAGACACTGATCTGCTCCTTATTCTGGTAATACTGAGCCTTGGCCTCATACATTCTGATTTCGGCTTCCCTAACCATTTCTTCGCAGTTTGTATTTTGATTTCTATAAGACATTCCAATTGCCACATTATATCCCTTCGGTTTTAACTGCTTTATAAATGTGTCAATATCCTTTTTGATGTCTTCCTGTTTTGTATCTTTTGTAAACACTAAGAATTCATCGCCGCCCATACGATAAATTTTATGGCCGAAAAATACTTCTTTCAGTGTATTCGCAATATAAATAAGCATTTCATCCCCTGCGGCGTGGCCATATCTGTTATTTATAATATGAAGCTCGTTCACATCGATGTAGATACAAGAAAATTCTTCGGGTTTTTCCTCATTCAATATCAAAATATCTTTTTTGTATGAAACACGGTTTAAAGCACCTGTAAGAGAATCTGTTGTGGCAGCAATCTCTGTTTTGTTAAGATGCTTTTTATTGTATATAGCGATTGAAAAGCAAACTGCAATATCTTC
>JAZOAF010000018.1:0-11168 GCA_045595345.1 Clostridia bacterium
ACAATTGCAACATTTTCGCCCTCCTTTATTTCAAAGGAGAGGTGGCTTAAAACTTCATCATTCCCCTCAATGTAGGAAAATGTTACATCGTTAAATGTGATTTGACCGCCAAGCCTTTCGATTTCAACGGCATCAGGAGCATTTGCGATTGTGACAGGCTCGTTCATAATTTCAGTGAAGCGTTCAATGCCCGTAAGTCCTCGCTGGAATTGCTCGGTAAATTCCACAAGTCTGCGGATTGAGGTTATAAGAGTCTGGATATATAAAAGATATGCAACAAAATCGCCCGGGGATATGTGTTTGGCTTTAAGGAATAAAGCGCCGATAACGATTACACCAATATATAAAACTCCGTCGGAAAAACGGGTGCCTGACTGGAAAAGAGCCATAAATTTATATGAAACTCTCTTGCAAGCAAGGAATTTTTCGTTACCCTTTTCGAATTTTTCTTTTTCAATATCTTCATTGGCAAAGCTTTTAACAACACGAATTCCAAGCAGGTTGTCCTCAATGTCTGCGTTAAGCTCCCCGATTTGTTCACGCTGTTTCTTAAATGCGTTTTTCATCTTCCTGCGGAAAATGATTGAGGATGTAAGCATCAGAGGAAGAAGAGCAAAAATAATAATAGTAAGGGGAATATTGACATTTGCAAGAATTATAAATGAGCCGATAATCTTAATTCCCGATATAAAAATTTCTTCGGGACAGTGGTGGGAAAACTCTGTAATGTCAAATAAATCGTGGGTTAAACGGGACATAATCTGTCCGACTTTTGTGTTGTCATAATAGGAGAAAGGAAGCTTTTGAAGATGGTTGAATAAATCGGTCCGCATATCCTTTTCGATTAAAGCGCCCATTATGTGTCCTCTGTTTGCCATATAGTAGTTGGCAAGGGTATCCACAATTCTCAGGAAGAGATAAAGTCCTCCGATTTTGAAAATAGTAGACAAAACAAGAAGATGGGGCGTGTTGATTGCCGTATCCGTAATAAAGCTTATGAGCTTAGGGAAAACCAGCTCGCAAACCGTAGTGAGCGACGCGCAAAGAAGGTCCGCAATCATCATCAGGATATAGGGTTTATAGTATTTTGCAAAAGTTATAATAGATTTCATAAGTTTTACCTCGAAATAAACGGCAAGGAGAACCTCGCCGTTATTTTTCTATGTTAAATTTATAAATGTCTTTTTCGTCAACAAGACAAGAAATCTCGGTTTCAGAGGTTGTTATCATTTTAACCTCTACTCCCTGATGAAGAAGCATAGCAAAAATGCTTGATGCAGTTCCGCTTTCGTCCTTCATTTTTTCACTTTTAAAGGTTATTTTTGAATTATAACCGTTTATATCAGCAAAAAGAGGAGGAAAGGATTTCTTAATCTCTTTTATGGCAAGCATTGATTTGTTAAGGTCGTGTTGAGAAAGACTGAAAGATAAGTTGAAGTCTTCTCTTAAAGAAGGAACCCGGCTTATCATATCAATGTTTATGCCGAGTTCTGCGAATTTTTTCAGAATAAAAACAAGGTTTTCGGGAGTATTGGGGATGCTGTACAGAGTAATCATAGCAACATCATTTGTAATACTGATGTCCATAGGAAAACCCCCTGAAAATAGGATTTATTTAATTAGACTTTTCATATTGTAAAATCCCGCAGGTTTATCCATTAAAAACTCCGCCGCGGAAACTGCACCAACTGCGAAAACCTCTTTGGAGGTTGCGCTGTGCTTGATTTCGATAACCTCATCGTTTCCTGCGAAGATAACGCTGTGTTCTCCGACGATTGTTCCGCCACGAACAGCGTGAATGCCGATTTCCCGTTTATCGCGCTTTTTTCGGACGCTGTGTCTGTCATAAGTATATTCAGGAGCATAAGAAATAGCTTCGGAGATAGTGTCGGCAATTGCAAGAGCTGTGCCGCTTGGGGCATCAAGCTTCTGATTGTGGTGCTTTTCAATGATTTCGATATCAAAATTTTCTTCTAAAACCTTCGCCGCCTTAGTAACAAGGTCCATAAGAAGATTAACCCCAAGAGACATATTGGCAGAGAAGAATATAGGAATATATTTTGATTCATATTCAATTCTTGATATTTGGTCAGCAGAGAGACCTGTTGTGCAAATTACAGCAGGAATGTTGTTCATCTTGGCAAAGTCCAAGATGCCGTCAGTCAAGGACGGATGGGAAAAGTCGATAATAACATCGATTTCTTCTGTAACTTTGGACAAATCATCATAAACGGGGAACCCGTTTAAAGAAGTGTCTAAAACATCGTATCCTGCAACAATGGTTGTGCTTTCGTTTTGCTCGGCAACCCGTGTAACCGCATGGCCCATCTTGCCGTTTGCACCGCAAAGTAAAATCTTTGTCATAAGTTTTAAACTCCTAACTTAGAATTTGAAACCGTAGTCCTTCATAACTTCTTTTAAAGTTTCAACATTTTTGTCTTCCATAGAGCAAAGCGGCATACGGCACTCGCCTACATTATAGCCTAAAATGTTCATTGCTGTCTTAACAGGGATTGGGTTAACCTCAATAAAGAGAGCGTGAACAAGATTTATCATTTTAAGGTATTCGTTTTTAGCACTTTCAAAGTCGCCCTTTAAGAAGTTAACGCAAACATCGTGAGTTTCCTTTGGAAGAATATTAGCGATAACAGAGATAACGCCCTGACCGCCGATTGCCATCATAGGAAGAATAACATCGTCGTTTCCTGAATATAAAACGAGGTCAGTGTTTGCCGCAATCTGTCCTGCGAAGGCGAGGTCGCCTGTTGCTTCCTTAACGCCGATAATGTGAGGAATTTTGTCAAGCTTCTTGAAGGTGTCAAGAGAAATCATACAACCTGTTCTACCAGGGATGTTATATAAAATAATCGGGATATTAACGCTGTCTGCAATTGCTTTAAAGTGGAGATAAAGACCTTTTTGAGTAGCCTTGTTATAGTAAGGTGTAACAAGTAAAAGTCCGTCATAGCCAACAGATTCGGCGTAGGAAGAAAGGGAGATAGCGTAGCTTGTATCGTTACTTCCTGTTCCTGCGATTAAGATAATTCTGCCTTTTGCAATATCTGCCGCAAATTTGAGAGCCTCTCTGTGCTCAGCATCTGACATAGTTGATGATTCGCCGGTAGTTGCACAAACAACCAAGGCGTCAGTTTTGTTGGCAATATGAAATTCAATAAGTTCTTCGAATTTTTTGTAGTCTACCCCGCTTTCGTTAAATGGGGTAATAAGAGCAACAGCTGAGCCGGTAAATAATGGCTTTTTCATAAATCATCCAAACCTTTCTGTCTGCAATTTATAAATATATCCGCAGACGGGATAAAACTAGATATTAGTCAAAGTAACCTTTTGCTGCAAGAAGCTCTGCCATTAAAACAGCACCGCCTGCCGCACCTCTTAATGTGTTGTGTGAAAGACAAACGAATTTATAATCAAACTGTTTATCCTCTCTGAGTCTGCCGATGGAAACAGCCATACCGTTTTCAAGGTTTCTGTCAAGCTTTGCCTGAGGACGGTTATCCTCTTCAAAATAGTGGAGGAACTGCTTAGGAGCAGATGGAAGATTAAGCTCCTGCGGAACTCCTGAAAAGTTTGCCCAAGCCTCTTTGATTTCGTCAATAGAAGGCTTTTTGTCAAAGCTTACGAAAACTGCCGCTGTGTGTCCGTCAGAAACAGGAACACGAAGACACTGAGTTGTGATAGAAGGGGAAGTTGCGTCAACAATCTTGTCACCTTCGATTTTTCCCCATATTTTAAGAGGTTCAACCTCACTTTTTTCTTCTTCGCCGCCGATGAATGGGATAAGGTTATCAACCATTTCAGGCCATGTCTCGAAAGTCTTACCGGCACCGGAAATTGCCTGATATGTACAAGCAAGAACATTCTTGATACCAAACTTCATAAGAGGATGAAGCGCAGGAACATAGCTTTGGAGAGAGCAGTTTGACTTAACCGCAACAAATCCGCGTTTTGTTCCGAGGCGCTTTTTCTGAGCTTCAATGATTTCAGCGTGCTCCGGATTGATTTCAGGAACAATCATAGGAACATCGTCAGTATGTCTGTGCGCTGAGTTATTTGAAATAACAGGACATTCAGCCTTAGCGTATGCCTCTTCAAGTGCTCTGATTTCATCTTTTTTCATATCGACAGCGCAGAAAACAAAATCAACCTGAGCCGCGATTTTTTCAATATCCTCTGATGCGTTCAAAACTACCATATCCTTAACGAATTCAGGAAGAGGAGTAGCCATTGACCATCTTCCGCCAAGAGCTTCTTCGTAAGTTTTTCCCGCACTTCTCGGAGAAGCAGCCAGACAGCATAAATTGAACCAAGGATGCTTATCCATAAGAGTAATAAATCTCTGACCAACCATACCGGTTGCACCGATGATACCAACATTATATTTTTTCATAACTTAAATGTCCTCCTTAATTTAAGTCTGCCTTAAAAAATGCAAAAATTTATCAATATTATTATATGTTAACGGAATAAAAATGTCAAACACTTTTTTGTGTTTTAAAAGGGTTTTGAGTATTTGTAACATAAATTTAATATTTTATATAAAGGAATTTGAGCATATTTTGTCGAAAATAAAATTATATGCCAAAAATTATGGGGGAGAATATGAAAAAAATTCTTAGCATTTTCCTTATCTTAATACTGATAATTTCGACTTGCTCTGTGTCTGTTTCCGCTTGGGAAATGGTTGATTTCATGCGCATTGGAATATATTACGGAACTAACGCAAGAGGCGAATATACTCTCTTTTCCGAGACAGGCTTTGACCTTGGCTACTTCGACGGCAGAGAGTTTGTTTTTGAAACAGAGACCTATGAAACTCAGGTCAGAGTTATAAAAAGCGGTGGAAATCTGCTGAGCGTTGTAAGCACCCAGTCAGGACAGACGCTCCATTCCTTTGATACGGTAAACTATGGATTGGCGGTTGTGCCAAAGGAAAGCGAAAGCGGAGAAACAATGATGAAAATTACCGCAAAAGCCACAACAACTTACAGAGGCGGGTTTGATTTTAAATCAGTTTCAAACGGCATAACTGCCGTTAATGTTGTAGAGTTTGATGATTATTTATATGGGGTTATTTCCAGGGAAATGTCTCCAAGCTGGCCGAAAGAGGCTTTAAAGGCTCAGGCAGTTTGTGCAAGAAACTTTGCTTTAAGTAAATTAGGCCGTCATAAAGACAGCGGTTTTGACCTTTGCAATACGGTTTGCTGTCAGGCGTATTCAGGGGTGGATTATGAAGCGGAAGGCTCTTATGCCCCCGTTGACGAAACCTCAAAGGAAGTACTTTTATATGAGGACGAGCTTGTTCAGGCGGTATATTCATCATCAATGGGCGAGTGCACAGAGGATGTTAAAAATGTCTGGGGAAGCAATGTGCCCTATCTTGTAAGCGTAAGCAACGAGTATGAAGACACAGCCAATGTAAATAATGGAATATGGGAAAAAACTCTCTCAAAGGCGAGAGCGACGGAAATAATGAACAGCAAAGGCTATGATATTGGTACAGTTACGGATATAACTGCCCTTGAATATTCAGAGGCAGGTCGCGTTCTTCGCCTTGAAGTTAAAGGAACAAAGGGTAGCGAAATTTTCACAAAAGAAAGATGCAGAACGGTTTTTGCTGAGGCAACGCTGAGCCAGATGTATACAATTTCAGGGGGCGGAAAAGTGTCGTATCCTGTCGTTTATACATTGGGGGCAAAGGGTAAACAAAGCGTTTCTCTTGACAAAGTTTATGTGTTAGGCGCAGAGGGAGAAGCTTCTTTCTATGCCGTAAGCGATAAAAACACCCAGAAGCTTGAAGGAACCAGTATGGGAGATGATTTTGTCTTCTCCGGTCAGGGCTGGGGTCACGGCGTCGGTATGAGCCAGTATGGTGCCAAAGGAATGGCTGAGGCAGGGTTTACCTACGACGAAATTCTTACACATTATTATAGCGGAACTCATTTGGAAAGCTTCTATGTTGAGGAAGACACAGACGATACTCAGGAAATGACAGACGGTTTGGGAGACGAATAAGAATATGAACACAAAAGATTTCTATTATGATTTACCTCAGGAGCTTATTGCTCAAAAACCCCTTGAAAACCGAACAGATTCAAAGCTTCTGGTTTTAGGCAAAGAGACAGGGAGAATCTGCCATAAGCATTTTTATGATATAATTGATTATCTTAATGAAGGGGACTGCCTTGTAATGAATAATACAAGGGTTATCCCTGCAAGGCTTTACGGAACAAAGGAAGGAACCGGCGGGAAAATTGAATTTCTGCTCCTTAAAAGAATAGACATAAACACCTGGGAAGTTATTTTAAAACCCGGAAGAAAAGCAAAGGTGGGAAGCCGTTTTGAATTTGGCGGAGGACTTTTAAAAGCCGAGGTTTTAGAGGTAATCGAAGACGGAAACCGAATTGTCCGTTTTGAATATGATGGAGTCTGGGAAGAACTTTTGGACAGGCTCGGGGAAATGCCCCTGCCTCCATATATCCACGAAAAGTTGGAGGACAGAGAAAGATACCAGACTGTTTATTCGAAAATAGAGGGAAGCGCCGCTGCTCCAACGGCAGGACTTCATTTTACGGAAGAGTTAATGGAGAAAATTAAGGCGAAAGGCATTAAGATTGCCTTTGTAACTCTCCATGTTGGTCTTGGAACATTCAGACCTGTTTCCGTTGATAATGTGGAAGAACACAAGATGCACTCCGAGTACTATGAAATAAGCGAAGAAACGGCGAAAATTGTCAATGAAACACGAAAAAATGGCGGAAGAATTATTGCTGTCGGCACAACTTCTGTAAGAACAATGGAAAGCGTTGCCGACGAAAAGGGAACCCTTAAAAAAGCATCAGGCAATACGGAAATCTTTATCTATCCGGGGTATAAATTCAAAATTGTTGATGCTCTTATTACCAATTTTCATCTCCCCGAATCAACACTTTTAATGCTGATTTCCGCATTTTCGGATAAGAATAAAATTTTCAGAGCGTACGAGGAAGCCATAAACGAAAAATACAGATTTTTCAGTTTTGGCGATGCAATGTTCATTCAGTAGAATTATATAAAGCGAGGACAAAAGATGTTTACTGTAAAGAAAAAAGAGGGAAGGGCAAGGCGTGGCGAATTCAAAACAGTCCACGGCACAATCCAGACTCCTGTTTTTATGAATGTGGGAACTGCGGCGGCTATCAAAGGCGCCGTTTCTGCCTTTGATTTAAAGGATTTAGGCTGTCAGGTGGAGCTTTCCAATACCTATCATCTTCATCTCCGTCCGGGAGACGAGGTTGTTAAGAAAATGGGCGGTCTCCATAAGTTTATGAACTGGGACAGACCGATTTTAACAGACAGCGGCGGGTTTCAGGTTTTCTCTCTTTCAAAGCTGAGAAAAATTCAGGAGGAGGGAGTATATTTCTCCTCTCACATAGACGGAAGAAAAATTTTTATGGGCCCTGAGGAGAGTATGCAGATTCAGTCTAACCTCGGTTCAACTATTGCTATGGCATTTGACGAATGTGTTGAAAACCCTTGTGAAAAAGGCTATGCCAAGGAAGCGTCCGAACGAACAGTAAGATGGCTCAAAAGATGTATCGCTGAAATGAAACACCTTAACTCTCTTGAAGGAACGGTTAATCCAAACCAGATGCTTTTCGGTATCAATCAGGGATGTACTTTCAGGGATTTAAGAATTGAAAATATGAAAGAAATTGCCGAGCTTCCCCTTGACGGTTTTGCAATCGGCGGACTTGCGGTGGGCGAGCCTGCTGAGGTTATGTATGATATAATCGAGGCGGTTGAGCCATTTGCTCCAAGCGACAAGCCGAGGTATTTAATGGGTGTCGGAACTCCTGTTAACATAATCGAGGCGGTTTATCGCGGAGTTGACTTTTTTGATTGCGTAATGCCAAGCAGAAACGCAAGACACGGGCATCTGTTTACATCAGAGGGTATCCGCAACATTATGAATGTAAAGTATGAAACGGATGAGCTTCCGATTGACCCGAATTGTAACTGCCCGACTTGCAGAAACTTTTCAAGAAGCTATGTAAGACATCTCTTTAAAGCAGGGGAAATGCTTGGAATGAGACTTGCGGTTATGCACAACCTTTATTTCTATAACAATCTTATGCAGGAAATCAGAGACGCTCTTGACGAGGGAAGATTTGAAAGCTACCGCAAAGAGAAAATTGAAATTCTCGGAAAAAGAATTTAAAATAGGGGTTGCAAAGAGGAAAAAATTGGGGTATAATTATAAAAACGACTTTATGGAGGTAGAAAGATATGAATGGTGCAGCAACAGGAACAGCGTACTATTGGGTAATGATGATTTTAATGTTGGTGGCTTTTTGGTTTATCCTTATAAGACCACAGAAGAAAAAGGAAAAAGAGCTTAAAAATATGCTCGCAGCTTTAAAGGTTGGCGACGAGGTTGCAACAATCGGCGGTATTCACGGTAAAATCGTAAAGATTAAAGACGATTTATTCGTGCTTGAATCAGGCAGCGGAACAAACAAATCAACAATAACAGTTGATAGAGGTGCAGTTTCAAGATTTTTAAAGCAGGCTCCTGAAAACAAGGCTGGGGAAGTAGCTGATGCTCCTGCGGTTGAGGAAGCTAAGGAAGAAAAGGCCCCTAAGAAAACTAAAAAGTAATATAAGAACTCTCCAAATCATATATTTTCAGTAAGATGTGATTTGGAGGTTTTTTTATGGCAAGAACCGGCTACATAAAAGAAACAGAAGGGAAGCGTTTTGATATTATTCATACTGTAAAAAGTCTTGGAATTTCGTATGTTTTTTCAATAATTCTGCTCTTTATCTTTTCAATTATTGCAACAATTTTCACTTTCGGAAGCGGCATCATTAACATCGGTATAAGTGTTATAACCTGCCTGAGTGTCCTTCTGTGCGGATATATGACCGCAAAAGGAGTGGGAAGAGGCGGCCTTATAAACGGTGTTTTGGCAGGAGTTTTCTATACTGTGCTTTTGTATCTCATAGGATGCCTTGTTATAAATGAATTCAGCTTTAATCTTGCAACCATAATCGCAATTCTTTTGGGAGTGGTCTGCGGAGGTCTTGGCGGAGTTTTTGCCGTTAATACAAGAAGATACAGAAAATAAATAAAATCCGCCTCGGGCGGATTTTTTAGTGTGAAAATTTACCCAAAAAAGGCTTGACTTAGGAAGAAGAAAAATATATAATGTTATATGTGCCAAAATGTAAATAATTAAACTTTAATAATATTAAGCGAAACGACAAAGGAGGAAACAAAGTGGCAAAAAGTATTATTAAACTTTCGGCAATTGTTTTAGTAATCGCAGTGCTTACCTATCTTGCAATCTGCGGTCTATCTTTTACCGATAAAGCACAAATTTATGGTATTAAATCAGAGGGGGGTATTACTCAGGGTCTTGACTTAAACGGTGGTAGTATTCTTGTTTTCAAGGCTGAAAAGGAGAACCCTTCCGCAGAAGAAATGGATACAGTTGCAGCTCTTTTGATAACCCGTCTTACTAACATGGGTTATACAGAAGCTGAGGTGTCCGTTCAGGGAAGTGACAGCGTAAGAGTTGAAATTCCATCATTCTCTAATCCAGAAGAAGCTGCTGCAAGTCTTGGCGCAACAGCACAGCTTAAATTCTATGACAACAGCGCTTTTGACCAGACAACAGGACAGATGGTTCCTGGTGCGGCAGAAGTGTTAAACGGCGAACATATTAAGGACGCATCTTCCCAGTATGGCGCAACAAGCGACCTTGGAAGCGCAAGCTACTATGTTCAGCTTGAACTTACCGAAGACGGCAGAAAAGCATTCTATGACGCAACAAGCAAAAATGTCGGACAGCCTATCTATATTATGATGGACAACGCAATCATTTCTGCTCCTGTTGTTCAGACTGCAATCAACGATACAACTTGTATCATCACAGGGGATTTCACACAGGAAGAAGCTAAAAACCTTGCGGCTAACATTAAGTCAGGTCAGCTTCCATTCAGTTTAAGCGTTACAGAAATGAGAGCTGTTAACCCAACTCTCGGCGCAGACGCATTAAGCAAAGCGGTTACAGCAGGTATCATCGGTCTTATCCTGGTTATGCTCTTTATGGTTTTATTATACAGACTTCCTGGATTTATGTCAGTTCTCGCTCTTGTTGCTTATGTTGATATTGTTCTTCTTCTCTGCGCAAACCTTCATATCAACCTTACCCTTCCGGGTATTGCAGGTATCATCTTAGCTATTGGTATGGCGGTTGATGCCAATGTTATCATTTTCGAAAGAATCAAGGAAGAGCTTGTTAACGGTAAGGGAATAAGAACATCCGTTGAAGCAGGCTTTAAGAATGCTCTCAGCGCGGTTATTGACTCTAACATAACAACAATTATTGCGGCAGTTATTCTTATGGCTCTTGGAACAGGTACAATCAAGGGCTTCGGTACAACTCTCTTAATCGGTGTTGTTGTATCAATGATTTCTGCAATATTCGTTACAAGATTCTTGCTCCGCAGAGCACTTGAACTTGGTGTTTCAAACATCTGGCTCTATGGCGTAAGCAAGAAAAGAATAGCAAAAGAGGAGGGAAAGGCTAATGCTTAAAATAGTACAATACAAGAAAATATATGTAGGCCTTGCGTTAGTATTGGTTATCGCAAGTATCGTTTCTCTCTTAATTCAGGGCTTTGCTCTTGACACTGACTTTGCAGGCGGAACTGCAATAACATATACTGTTTCCGAAAAAGTAACAGAAGACGAAGTAAGAGCACTTGTTAAAGAGGCTTTCGGCAAAGACGCTTCTATGGTTCGTATAACAGGCGAAAATATCGATATCGAAGTGGGTCACGACACAAAGCTTTCCGACAAGGAAAATGTAGAAAAAGCCAACGCTGCTATCGAAGTTTTAAACCATAAGGTTGCAGAAAAGTGGGGTAAGCTTTCCGTTATCGTTGACGAAAACGGCGCTCCAATCACAGCCGAAGGCATTGCAACAACAGACCAAGCGTTTAAAAACACAAAGCTTTATACAGAAATTACAGAAGAAGAAGCCAACAAGCAGGTTATAAGCCACGAGGGATATTCTTATTTCGTTGAAGGCGTTTCCAAGTCTGAACTTAATGTTGTATCTTCTTCAACTGCAAGAAACCTTGCAAAATCTGCGGTTGTT
>JAZOAF010000019.1:0-13024 GCA_045595345.1 Clostridia bacterium
ATGAGCTTCTGGATGACTCTCCGTCACGGCCCATCTATGTGGATAACATCAAGCTTTATCCCAACCCTTCCAGGTAAACTCTTCTATCTTAAAGACCTCGAAGGACCGCTTGTTGCTGAATGTAACTAATAATAAAACAAAGCCACTGTGCGAATGCACCGTGGCTTTTATTTTTTATATTATATCGTATGGATAGTCGGTGCTGAAAACATTGTCGCAAAGGTTAAGCGCCATTCCGAAAACAACCGACCTTTGAGAAGAATGAGTTGTTTCGATTTTGAGATTTTGAGTAAGGGTCGGGATTGCCCGACGATAAAGCTCTTCGGTTGCTTCTTTAATTAAGGAAGGACAATCTTTAAAGTCTCCCGTATTTATAACCAAAATGCAGGGGTTAAAAAGATTGATTAAATTGGCAATACCCATTCCTAAATAATTTGCGCATTTTCGGAGGACCGCTTTTGCAGTTTTGTTATCTTTTAAATAAAGTTCTTCTAAACGGGACAGGGAAATCTTTTCTCCTGTCTCTTTTTCGTATAATGAAAGGAGGCGAGAGGGAGAGCACATAGCTTCAAGACAGCCTCTGTTCCCGCAGAAACATTCCTCTCCGTCAGGCTCAACGGTGGTGTGGCCTAATTCTCCCAAAGCGGAGCGGTTAAGCTGACCGTTATAGAACTGGTATGCTCCGATTCCGTTTTCAAGGTCGATAAAAATTGTATTTTCGTTATATTTCTCGTCAGAGCGGAAATGGTATAAAGCTCTGATTGGGGAGATATTTTCCACATAAACGGGAATATTCGTAATCTTTTCAACAGATTCTTTAATGTTGTAGGACTTCCACTTAAACATAGAGGACATAATAAATTGTCCGTCTTTAAGGACAAGACCTGAGGTGGCAACCCCTATGGCTAAAAACGCCTTTTCGCCATATTCGTTTGTGATTTCCTGTATCTTGTCGCAGACTAATGAAATAGTTTCCGAAAGGGAAAGCCCCTTCTTTGAAAATTCATATTCCCAGGAAGCTTTTCCTGATAAATCGCATATGAAAATCTTTACGGTTTCATCGAAAAGGAAAACGCTTATAAAGTTTTTACCTTCGGGAGAAAAGCGAAGAAGAGCGCTTTTCCTTCCCACTCTTTCAACATCCTCGGTCCCGCATTCCCGAAGATAGCCAAGCACTGAAAGGTGGGTAACAATATTAGTTATGGAGGGAAGAGAAAGACCTGTTTCCTTGGCGATAATCGGCCTTGAACAGTCAGGGTTTTTTCTTACGAAATTTAAAACTTTAAGTCTGTTGATTTTCTGCATAAACTGCATATTCCCGACTTGCTTGTTCATAGTTTTACCCTCCTTTTTTAAAAGTCTAATGCAATTATAACATCCCAAAAAGCAAATGTCAAACAAAGAAAGCATATTGACATTATGGGGGATTTTTGATATAATTTATTTATCCAATAAATAATTTAAACTGTAAGATACGGAGGTAGCCATTGTGGGAGAGAAGATATCAGGCAGAAATATGAGCATAATCGTTTTTATTACCAGCTTTTTGATATATTCGGTAATAACTATGACGAGAAATGCTTTCGCGGCATCCATTGCATCGGTTATTGAAGAAGGCTTACTCCCTCATACAGCCGCAGGAATTATAAATGCAGGGTTTTATCTCTTTAACGGCATAGGACAGGTTGCAGGAGTTAAGGTTATTGATAAAGCTTCACCCATAAAGCTTCTTTATGTTCCTCTTGTGGGGACGCTTCTTGCGATGCTTCTTATGACAGTCCAAACAGGGTTTATTCCTATGCTTATAATATGGAGCCTTTGTGGATTCTTGCAGTTTCCAATCTGGCCTGCAATTTTGAGAATGATTACGGAATATCTTCTCCCGAGTCATAAAGAAAAGGCTATGAAGTTTATTATTTTTGGTTTTGGTGCGGGAACATTTTTAAACTATCTGCTGGCATCGGTTATATTAAAGCTTTATAACTGGCAGGGCCTTTTCGGCGCATCGGCAATTATTGTTGCTCTTTGCATTGTATTGTGGCTGATTATAACGGAGAAAGGCAAGGCTAAGCTTTTAGAAATAAAAGAACTTGGCGCTAAGGAAGAAATAAAGGGAGAAGAGAAGAAGAGTAAGGGCTTTTTGAAGGTTGTTATTTCAAGCGGAGCTCTTTTGCTTATTGTCCCTTCATTTATAAGGCTGTTTTTGGATGCAGGGCTTAAAGCCTGGGCGCCTACTATGTTTGTTGAAAGCTATGGCGCTTCTGCAAGCTTTGGAAGTGCTCTTGTAACAGTTCTTTCCTTTGTGAATTTTGGCGGAATGTTTTTTGCAACATGGCTTTGCTCAAAGGTTACAAAAAACGAAACAACTGCCCTTATTATATGCTTTTTAGTTGCTGTTCCTTTTGCGGTTTTATTGCTTTTTGTTGGGGGTGTTTCTCTCGCTGTTGCGGCGCTGTCACTAACAGTTATAACGACAATGATGTATGCCTCCCATCAGCTTATGGACGCATTCATTCCTGCAAAATTTGATAAAGTGGGTATGACGGGAGGTATGGCGTCTCTTATGAACGGTGTTGCCTCATTGGGCGCTGTTTTTGCAAGTATCGGCTTTGGATTTATGGCGGAAAACTGCGGTTGGAGCGCAGCTTTTGTAATGCAACTCGCTCTTATTATAGTAACCCTTGTTTTCTGTGTCTTTGCCCGTCCTCTATGGAAAAAATTTATATGCAGGCAGGAGGAAATATGAACGAAATAAAGCTTTTGGGAAAGAAAGTTATTATGGATAAATCTCCGCTTCTGCTTAAATATTCTCCATCTGACGACTGGAAAGATTACTGGGATGTTAAAAGCGGAAACTGGTACTGTGACGGCGGATGGCTTATCGGGGATGAGCCTGAGAATAAAGGCGGAATTTTATTCAGCAAGGAGTTTTACGAGGACAATGTTATGATGACATTTTCCGTTAAAACTGCTCTCCCTGCAACAAGGGATTTGAACGCCGTGTTCTGCGCCCATTGGGACGAGGAGACCGACTATCTCGGAACTTCTTATGTATGCGGACTTAATGGCTGGTATGAAAATAAAAGCGGAATTGAGAGAAATGAGGTTGGTTGCGAGTCGGCTCTTTATTCAACCACATCTCTTTATAAATATGAGCCTGGCAGTCTCGTTAAGATGACCTTCGGGGCAATTGACGGACAGTGCTTTATGGTGGTGGACGACACTCTTATAACAGAGCTTATCGACCCTAACCCCATAAAAGGCGGACACATAGGCTTTTCTGCATACTGCACAAAGCTTATGATAAAGGATATTGAAATCCGAAAAATTTATTGGGAAGAATTTATTCAAAAATACAAACCAGAATATTAAAGGAGAAAATGAAAATGGCAAAACAAACAACAGATTTTCGTGATAACACAGGAGCGACAAAAGTTCCGTGGGCGGCAGTAGGTGAAAACTATAATGTTCACGACCTTATGGAAATTATCCGCTTCTTAATGCAGGGCGAAGGAAAGGAATATGAAGATGCCTTAGAGGCAGTATGGCAGCAGGTTAAAAAGCTTGAACCTCTTGCAACACCCCCCGGAAAGCTCTCTCTTGCTTCAAGAGTAGAAGAGGCTGAAAAGGCTTGTAACGACTACCTCGGTATAGATTCTTCAACATTCGTAACAAACGCAACAGCAGGCTTTGAAATCGCATATAAGTATGCAAACCTTAAAGAAGGGGACGAGGTTATTGTTCCTGCAATCACATTCGTAGCTACAATGGCATACCCTCTCTCTATCGGCTGTAAACTGGTATTTGCAGATGTTGACCCTAAAACAATCAATATGGACCCTGCCGATGTTGCAAGAAAGATTACAGATAAGACAAAGATGATTGTCCCTGTACATATTGGAGGTTATCCTGTTGATATGGACCCGATTATGGAACTTGCAAAGAAGCACAATATCTTAGTTTTAGAAGATGCAGCTCACGCTTTCGGTGCTATGTATAAGGGCAGAAAAATCGGTACAATCGGTGATTTTGCGGCATTCTCTATGCACGAAGTTAAGAATATCACATCTTTCGGCGAAGGCGGTATTTTAACAACAACAGTTCCTGGTTTTGCTCCTGATATGAAGAGAGCAAGATTCTTAGGACTTGACTTTACTTGCCCAATCAAGGATTGGTTATATAACATCACTCCAATTCCTGGTAAAGAAAAGCCGTTTGTTGCCGGAAACTCTTCAACAACAGAAATTCAGGGCTTAGGTCTTACACTTCAAGTTGCCCGTAATGAAGAAATTATCAAAATCAGAAGGGATGCAGCTGCTTACCTTACAGAAAGATTTAAGGGAAACGATGCAATCATTCCTCAGGATATCGGAAATGACGACATCAAGCCAACATTCCATCTCTATCTTTTACAAATTGACCCATCCAAGGCAGGCGGAGATATTCAGGTTCTTAAAAAGAAGCTTGAAGAAAAGGGCGTAACACAGATTGCTCACTTCGGACCGCTTTACAGATTTAAGGTTGTTCAGGATATGGGTTACGATTCAGACGAAATCGCAAAGACCTGTCCTAACTGTGAAGAAGTATTCTATAAGAGATTTACTCATCTCCCGCTCTACGGACTCTCTCAGGAACAGCTCGAATATATGGCTGATGCTGTCCTTGAATCCGTTGCTGAAATGCAGGCAGGAAAGTAATTGACTTTTAAGGAGAGTTTATTATGGCTTTTTATATGGAGAAAATGAGCGTTCGTGATATGAAGAACGCCATGGAAAAGACAAAGACAATTATTATCCCGACAGGGGTTGTTGAACAGCACGGATATCATCTTCCTTTATCTACCGATATTTTAAATTCAACAATGCCGACAGTTTTGGCAGGGGGCAGACTTAACGCTGTTATTGCTCCTTCTGTTAATTACTGTTTTTCAGGCGGAGAGCTTCTGGGAACTGTAAATGTAAGTCCTAACACATTCGGTCTTTATATTTCAGAAATCGTTTCCGAGTTTGCCCGTATGGGTTTTGAGAACATTATTGTTTTACTGGGCCACGCAGGAACAGATAACATCAATGCTCTTAAAAACAGCTTACAGATGATTTTAAGAAGAGACAAGGCTCTTTCTGAAAAGATAACTCTCTCTTTGGTTGAAGCCTGGAATTTATCTCCAACCTGGCTTAGCGGTTTCTCATTAGAGCCTGAACATGATTTCCACGCAGGTATGATGGAAACTGCCCTTATGATGTATTGGGCACCTGAGCTTGTTGGGGACGAAATCGTACAGGACGAGGAATACTATGCAAGAATGATGAGAACCGACCAGGATTGGTTTGAAAAGAGAACAAAGCCTCTTGGAAGTCCGTTCATCGTTGAAACAGTTGGACAGAGAGACGAGATTGAGGTTGGCGTTATGGGCCTTCCTGAACAGGCAACAAAAGAGCTTGGCGAGAAAATCTGCAATGAGATTATAGACGGTCTCGTTGAATATGTTGACAAACTCGAAGAATACAGAAAAAATAAGTAATTTAGGAGGATAAGTCCAATGAAAATTAAATGGGGCGTAATCGGCTGCGGCGGAATTGCCGACAGAAGAACTCTTCCGGGAATGATGTTTGCGAAGAATGCAGAGCTTGTTGCTGTTATGGACACAAATATGGCAGCGGCGCAGGCTTGTAAAGAAAAATATAACGCAAAGTATGCCTTTGATAATATTGAAGAGTTACTTGCAATTGATGAAATACAGGCGGTTTATATTGCATCTCCTGTTTTCTGCCACAAAGAGCAGGCATTTGCAGCTGCAAAGGCTAAGAAGCATATTCTTATAGAAAAGCCGGTTGGAATGAGCGTTAAAGAGGCAGAGAAAATCGCAAAGGTTTGCAAAAAGGAAGGTGTTAAATTAGGCGTTGGCTTTATGATGCGTTTCCACGCTTACCATCAGGAAATGAAGAAAATCGTTTTCGAGGGTAAAATCGGCGAAATCGTTTCAGCTCGTGCTCAGCTTACCTGTTGGTATCCTAAAATGGATAACTGCTGGCGTCAGGATATAAAGCTTTCCGGCGGCGGAGCACTTATGGATATGGGTGTTCACTGCGTTGACCTTATAAGATACATAACAGGTCTTGAAGTTAAAGAGGTCAAAGGCATTATGGGTAATCAGGTTTTTGATTACAGCGTTGAGGACGCAGGCGGACTTGTTATGCGTCTTGAAAACGGAGCGATTGCTTATGTTGACGCAAACTTCAATATTCCTGATGCCGCCGCAAAGTGCAAATTAGAGCTTTACGGAACAAAGGGAAGCATATTTGCCCAGGGAACAATCTCTCAGGTTGAGGGCGGAGAAATTGAAGTTCTTTGCTCAGGAGAGAGCGGCGGATATGATGCGGCGCAGAACCGCGCGACAGTCGAGCCGCTTCCTGTTGAGGTTGAATTCGGCAATATGTATACTAAGGAAATTGAAGGCTTCGGCGATGCAATCCTTGGAAAAATCGGAATTCCGGTATCTGTTGAGGATGCAATAGAGTCTCAGAGAGTTATCGAAAAAGTTTATAAACAAAACTAAATAAAAAAGTATAACGCCTTGAAATTTTCAAGGCGTTATGTTATACTTAATAAAAAAGTTTAAAAGTGGTGAGACAAATGGATAAAGACAGACAAAAGGCAAAAGAAAAGGTTAAGGCGTTGCCCTTTAAAGAAAAAGTAAAATATTTCTGGGGATATTATAAGTACTATGTTATCGCAGTAGTTTTAATTGTCTTGGCAGTGGGCACAACGGTTTACAATAAGATGACCACTCCTGAGCCTGACCTTGAAGTGATGGTTTTTGCGGATGCCTATATGGAGGAAGAAATGAAAGCTTCCATAAAGGAGACCGTTGAAAAATTTGCTTTTGAGAAAAATGAAGAGCTTTTCGCAGAGGTTATACTGACAGAGGTCCCTTTCCACGATGCTTACAGGATTGAGGAAATTCAGGGAAGCTGTGCGAAGCTCATGGCTGAGCTTAGTTCAGGGGAAAGAAAGGCATATATCCTTGACCAGACAGTTTATGAGTATGTTGTAAAGGATTTTCCTCCAACGGAAATTTGGGACGAAAATAATTCCATAGCACTTGGTGAGAATGCCAAGAAAGCTCTTGGACTTAAAGAAGATACAACATATTACTACCTGACTCAGATTCTCTATGAGGAGAAAGACAAAGATAAAGAAGATAACGCCATAAAATTTGAATATATGGCAAAGGTTTATGAAGGTCTTCACGATATGCAATAAAATAATACCCTTTCGATTTTTCGAAAGGGTACTATTTTTTAGTGATGAGAATTTTTGCTTTCAATAATTGGTCTTTCTTTAAAGAAGAAAGAAATTGACCAAAGACCGGCGAGCCCTACGATTGTATAGATTATACGGCTGAGGACTGCCATCTGTCCGCCAAATAAAGCGGCAACAATGTCGAAACCGAAAATTCCGATGCTGCCCCAATTTATGGCACCTATAATTACCAGGATAAGTGCAACTGTATTCATAGTGTTTGCTCCTTTTTAGATTATTTGTTCATTCTTATTTTGCATTAAATTCAAATAAATATGCAAAAATAAATCAGAGATAATTTAAAATTAAAGGAGATAATTTGAAAGTTCCTTTCCAATTATCGCCTTCGGCGGATTTAATTGCCCATGCGAAATTTTCTTCGCATTTGCTC
Source organism: Clostridia bacterium (assembly GCA_045595345.1). Classification (GTDB taxonomy): domain Bacteria; phylum Bacillota; class Clostridia; order Monoglobales; family Monoglobaceae; genus SIG454. The sequence goes on from JAZOAF010000019.1 coordinate 7,694, forward strand.
AGAAACGCATATGGGCGTAAAAATCTCTTATCATTCCTTGCCATACGGATAAGAGCGTTTAATTACTATTTGTGCCGGCGTATGGCGGCGGAATGGAGATTTTTATGAGAAAAATTATTTTTGCAATTATCTGTTTTTTTGCTTTTAGCCTTATGCTCTATAATATTTCCTCCGAAAATTACGGCGTTATAATAAATGATGAAGGAGACTTTAAGGAAAGCTTCAACAGTGCCGAGAATATGGCTCTTGCAAGGGAAATCGGGGAGAAAACCAAGGCGAAAGAGGCTGTGGTTATCGGGAATGAAAAGAGGATTGTGGCAGGAATTTCTCTGGAAAAAGGGACAGAAAGCCGAAGTGCTCTTAAAACTTTGTCGGAGCAAATCCTCCGCGAAAAATATCCTAAGGCTCAAATAAAAGTAGAGGTACAAACGGCGAAAACCGAGGAAATTCTCTCTTTTGCAAGAAGCATTGAAGAGGGAGAGAAAGGAAAAGACATCGAAGAAAAGGCGGAAAAACTTTTTAATCCATAATTTTCATATTTCGTTGATTTTTTGTCTTAGCTATGGTAGAATACTAAGCAAGGAGTGATTTTGATTGGCTAATATTAAATCGGAAAAAATCGTGGAAGGGGCACATATAAGACTTGTCTCTGCCCGTCAGTTTAAAACAAACAGAATATCAATGTTTTTTCACATTCCGCTTAGTCGGGAGAATGTTACAAAGGTCTCCCTTTTAAGGCAGGTTATGAAAAGAGGGACGAAAAATTTCCCGACCCTTACCCATCTTGCATCAGAGCTTGAAGATATGTATGGTGCGTCTTTATCCGGCGGAATAAGGAAAAAGGGCGACGGAGAGCTTTTCTATTTCACAGTTGAATATATTGCAGACAGATTTGTGGGGGAGAATATAACCAAAAGGGCGACTGAACTTTTGAATGAGGTTGTTTTTAACCCGCTTATTGAAGATGGCGGTTTTTCCGAGGACTATTTAAATCAGGAAAAGAAAAACCTTAAAAGCTATATTGAGGGGATTATTAACGATAAGCGTGAATATGCTCAGCTTCGTTGCGTTTCTGAAATGTTCAAAGACGAACCCTACGGAATTTTTGAGTATGGTTATATCGAAGATTTTGATGACATAACCCCAAAAAGTCTTTACGAATTTTACAAAAAAATCATAAACGAGGCGCAGATTGAGATTTTCGTCAGCGGTACCTTTGATGATGAGCAAATTATAAAGGAAATAAAAAACGGCTTTGATATTTCCCCGAGAAAGTGCAGTGAAGTTAAGAATACAATCGCAAAAGAACGGGACGAAATCAATAAAATAACCGAAGAAATGGATGTTACACAGAGTAAGCTCTGCATAGGCTTAACTTGCGACACTCCCTATGATAATGAGGACTATCCTGCTCTTATGGTCTATAACTGTGTCTTCGGCGGAAGCGCATTTTCCAAGCTTTTCAATAATGTAAGAGAAAAGCTCAGCCTTGCTTATTTCGTATTTTCAAGGGTTGATAAAATGAAGAGCTATATGCTTATAAGCTCAGGAATTGAGACGGAAAATTACGATAAAGCGTATAACGAAATTATGGCGCAGATGGATAAAATGACCCGAGGAGAAATAACAAATGAAGAGCTTATTGCGGCGAAAAAGGCCCTTTCTAATTCCATTAATTCAATGCGAGACAGCCTCGGCGCTATGGAAGATTTTTATATGAGCCAGATTATCTGCGGCACAGACGACAGCCTTGACCAAATCATTGAGAAAACCGATGCCGTAACCTTAAACGAAATAGTTGAGGTGGGCAAAAAAATTAAGCAAAACACCATTTATTTCCTGAAAGGAAAGGAGGAGAAATAATGAATTTTGAGCGAATATATAACGAAAAAATTGATGAAACTCTCCTTTTGGGAAAACATAAAAGCGGACTTACCGTTGCCCTTGTGCCTAAAAAAGGTTTCAGCAAATATTATGCCATTTACGGCACAAAATACGGCTCAATTGACCGCAAATTTATTCCCCTCGGGGAAAGCGAAAAGGTAACTCTTCCTGACGGCGTTGCCCATTTTTTAGAGCATAAGCTTTTCGAAATGCCCGACGGGACAAATGCCTTCGACCATTTTTCCGTAGTTGGGGGGAACAGCAATGCCTTTACAAGCTTTAACATAACTGCATATCTTTTCTCCTGCACGGAGAATTTCTATGAGAACCTTGACATTCTCTTAAACTTTGTTAATACTCCTTATTTTACTGACGAAAATGTTGCCAAGGAGCAGGGTATAATCGGTCAGGAAATCAAGATGTATGACGACGACCCACAGTGGAGGGTTTTCTTTAATATGCTTACGGCTATGTATCATAACAACCCTGTAAAGCGCGACATCGCAGGAACAGTTGAGTCTATAAGCGAGATAACTCCACAGCTTTTATATAAGTGCACAAATACATTTTACAACCCCTCCAATATGACTTTGGTGCTGGTGGGGGATATTGACGAGAATAAAATTGAGGAGTATATTGACAAAAATATTCCCCAAAACCGTGACAGCGGAGTGGTTAAAAAGTTCACCGAAGATGAACCGAAGGAAATAAAAGAAAAATATATCGAACAAAAGCTAAGCGTTTCAATCCCGATTTTCGCAATCGGCTTTAAAGAAAAGGAGACGGGAATCGGTGGCTATGACCTTCTTAAAAAGGAAATTGCAACTGAAATTTTAATTGAACTCCTTTTCGGCAAAAGCAGTGAAAACTATATCAAAATGTATGAAAGCGGAATAATTGACGCAAGTTTTGACGGGGAAACCGAGCTTGAAGAAGAGTATGGCTTCACATCTTTCGGCGGAGAGTCAAAAGAACCGAAAAAGGTCTGGGAAGAAGTGCTTTCTGCCATAGAAAAAGCGAAGGCTGACGGCTTTAAAGATGAAGAGATAAAACGCATTAAAAAGGCGATTTTAAGCGACGATATAAGAATGTATAACAATATGGAAAACATAGGGAATACCTATATAAAATCTCTTATGAAAGGGATAAATCCTCTTGATTATGCGAGAGCAACCGAGGAAATTGACAAAGAATATTTAATGCACCGTCTTAATGAGCATTTTGATACGGAAAACTGCGTTTTGTCAGTTGTTTATCCTGTTTAAGGAGGAAAAATGATGGAAAATATTGTTTCATTTCCAAAATTAGGGCTGACCTTTGAGTTAAATCGGGTGGCGTTTACGGTTTTCGGCGTGGATATAATGTGGTATGGAATTCTCATTGGCATTGGGATAATTCTTGCCCTCTCTTACGCCCTTTATGAAGTTAAGAAAACTGATTTATCTCAGGACGACCTTTTGAATATGGTTTTAATCGCCCTTCCTGTTTCGGTTATCGGGGCAAGAGCCTATTATGTTATTTTTAACTGGGATAAATATTCAGAAAATCTTATGGAAATTTTCGCCATAAGAAACGGCGGGATTGCCATTTACGGGGCTATTATTTCGGCGGCAATTGTTGTTCTTTTATACTGCAAAATAAAGAAGATAAATATTGGAATTCCATTTGATATTCTGGCGGTAGGTCTGCCTCTTGCTCAGGCGATAGGAAGATGGGGCAACTTCATAAACTGCGAGGCATACGGCGGAGAAACTACTCTCCCTTGGGGAATGTCCATTGCCCCATACATAAATTCTGTCCACCCCACATTTTTATATGAGTCGCTTTGGAATGTCCTCTCAGTTGTATTCGTGCTCCTTGCCAAGAAGCATAAAAAGTTTGAGGGAGAGCTGTTTTGTGTTTACCTTATCTGGTATGGAATCGGAAGGTTCTGGATAGAGGGACTCCGTGCTGACTCCCTTTATTTAGGGGTTTTCAGAGTGTCGCAAATTGTGGCATCTCTGACCGTTGTCCTCGGCGCATTCATAATAATTTATCAAAGAAGAAAAAACAAAACTGTGTAGGAAAACCTACACAGTTTTTTCTTTTCATAAATTTTAAAAATGTGTTGAAATTCTGCTTAAAAAAGTGTATAATAAAAGGATAGAATGGAGGGGTATGCTTGGCGGTTATAAGCAAGGAAGAAATAAGCCTTCAAAAGGACTTTATAAGTAAAATTTATGATATAAACAGCCGTAAAGATGTAAGGCCTCTTGCCTTTGTTGAAACCTATGGCTGTGCCCAGAATTTTAACGACAGCGAGAAAATCTGCGGTATGCTTTCCGATATGGGATATGGTTTTACCGAGGACAAGCTTTCGGCGGATATTATAATCTACAACACCTGCGCTGTCCGTGAAAATGCGGAGAAAAGAGTTTACGGAAACATCGGCGCAATAAAGAATATCAAAAAGAAAAAGGAAAATCTTCTGCTTGGGGTTTGCGGATGTATGGTCCAGCAAAACGCCATTGCGGAAAATGTCAGGAAAAGATACCCTTATGTTGATATGATTTTCGGCACACACGCCCTTTATCGTTTTCCTGAAATTTTATATAACGCTTTAAACGAGAAAAGAGTTTTCGATGTTGAAAATTCCGACGGGGCAATCTGCGAGGATATTTCCTGCCACCGTGACGCTCCGCCTCTTGCGAAAATCCCGATTATGTATGGTTGCAACAATTTCTGCACCTATTGTATTGTTCCTTATGTCCGCGGAAGAGAACGAAGCCGAAAGATGGAAAATATCTTAGCGGAAGTTCGGCAGGTTGCGGACGAGGGATATAAAGAAGTTATGCTTCTTGGTCAGAATGTAAATTCCTATGGCAACGATTTTGAGGATGGGACAACCTTTGCAGGATTACTTAAAGAGGTTTGCAAAATAGACGGCATTGAGAGAGTGAGGTTTATGACCTCTCATCCGAAAGATATTTCCGATGAGCTTATCTCGGTTATGGCAAGTGAAGAAAAGATTTGCAAACAGCTCCACCTTCCTGTTCAGTGCGGCAGCAGCCGAGTTTTAAAACTTATGAACAGAAAATATACCAAGGAGCAGTACCTTGAAAAAATCCAAAAAGTCAGAGAGAAGATGCCCGATATTGTTCTTACAACGGATATAATTGTCGGCTTCCCGGGGGAAACTAATGAGGACTTTGAGGAAACCATTGATGTTTTAAAGAAAGTTCGGTATGACACGATTTTTTCATTCATCTATTCAAAGCGCGGGGGGACTCCTGCGGCAACAATGCCTGATTGCCTGACGGATGAAGAAAAGCATAAGAACTTTGACCGTCTTTTAGAGGTGCAGAACCAGATTTCCAAAGAGAAAAATGACGAGTATCTGGGAAGAGTGGAGAAAGTTCTGGTTGAGGGAGAGAGCAAAACCAATCCCGACACCCTAAGCGGAAGAAC
>JAZOAF010000020.1:0-4620 GCA_045595345.1 Clostridia bacterium
TGCTGCAAGAAATCCGTAAAAAGGAGGCAGAAGCCATCCTGAAAGAAGGACTACGCAATCCCCAAGATTCAGGTATCCTTTAAGTGGCGAGGGTATTTTGATAATCATTGTTGCGATGCAGCATAAAGCCGCAAGCAAGGCTGCCATAACAATTCTGTTTGTTTTCATTTTATCAACCCCTTTACAAATTGTTACAGTTATTATATAATAAGGCTGATTATATAACAATTACCAATTGAGGAGATTTTAATATAACCAGATGAAATATAATTTAGATTTAAATTCAAAGCAAAGTGTATATATGCAACTATATCAGCAACTCACGGAAGATATAACTAATGTTGTTTATAAGTATGGGGATAAGCTTCCCTCGAAGCGTATTCTCGCTGAGGAAACATTAACAAGCGTTATAACGGTGGAACACGCATTAGGAATACTGTGTGATGAGGGATATGTTGAGGCGGTAGAACGCAAGGGATATTATGTTACATACCAAAAAGAGAATTTCGTTCCTATCGGAGAACAAGAATGTGCGCCCATAGTTCATAGCTCTTATCACAGCAGTGAGGAATTTCCTTTTTCTGTATTTGCAAAAACTATGAGAAATGTAATTTCAAAGTATGGGGAGCAAATTCTTGTAAAGTCTCCTAACTTGGGATGCTATGAACTCAGGCAAGCAATTGCCGATTATCTTGCAAGAGGAAAAGGAATAAAAGTAAACACGGACCAGATTATAATTGGCTCAGGAGCGGAATATTTATATGGACTTATAGTTCAGTTTTTAGGACGGGATAAAATTTATGCAATAGAAAAGCCCTCTTATGATAAAATACTGTCCGTATATAAAGCAAACGGGGCGGAGTGTGAATTGCTGAAACTGGGCAAGGACGGAATTCTCACTTCTCAGCTTAACATGAGCAAAGCAAATGTTCTTCATATAACTCCTTTCAGGAGTTTTCCCAGCGGGGTTACCGCCAGTGCCTCAAAACGAAATGAATATATTAAATGGGCGCTGGACAGAAACGGGATTATTATTGAGGACGATTTTAATTCGGAGTTTACCGTTTCAAGAAAGAACGAGGATACAGTATTTTCTCTCGAACCCGAAAAGAGCGTAATATATGTAAACACTTTTACGAAAACAGTTGCGCCCTCTATGAGAATCGGATATATGGTTCTTCCGTCAGACCTTGTTGAGGCATTTACGGAAAAGATGGGGTTCTATTCCTGCACGGTGCCTATATTTGAGCAATATGTTCTTGCGGAGTTTATAAATAATGGGGATTTTGAGCGACATATAAATCGTACAAGGAGAAAACTCCGTCAGCAACTTAAAAATACATAAAGAAAAACGGCATAGAAATCTATGCCGTTGTTTTTATATTTCTCTTATTTTTTTGCGAAGGCGCAGGGTGTTGTGAGGGGATACGGAAAGCTCGTTTATTCCCGATTTAATGAAGAAGTCAGTAAGGGAAGTATCCGATGCCATTTCTCCGCAGACTCCGACCCAGATGCCCGCTTTTCGCCCTGAAAATGCCGTCATGGCGATAAGCTTTAATACCGCCCCCTGATTTTCTGCGCAAAGGTCACTTATGGCGTTGTTTTGTCTGTCCACCGCAAGAGTGTATTGGGTTAAGTCGTTTGTGCCTATGCTGAAAAAGTCCACCTCGTCCGCCAGAATGTCGCTGAGAAGGGCGGCGGCAGGGGTTTCAATCATTATGCCGATTTCAATGTCCTTGTTATAGGAAACTCCCTCCCCGTCAAGCTCAGCCATAGCGGAGTAGAGAAGTTTTTTCGCCGAAACGATTTCGCTTTTGCTTATAATCATAGGAAACATTATGGAGATATTTCCGTAAGCTGAGGCGCGAAGAATTGCACGAAGCTGAGTTTTAAAAATATCCTGATGGAAAAGGCAAAAGCGGATTGCACGAAGTCCCATAGCGGGATTTTCTTCGTTTTCCAAAGGAAGATATGGGGCCTTTTTGTCGGCACCTATATCGAGAGTGCGGATTATGACCTTTTTTCCGTTCATTTTTTCTGCCGCTTTTTTATAAACCTCAAACTGCTCCGCCTCTGTGGGAGCGGTGCTTCTTCCTAAAAAGATAAACTCGCTTCGGAAAAGACCGATGCCCTCGCTGTCGTTTTCCAATACGCTGTCAATGTCACCAAGGTCGCCGATATTTGAATAGAGATTGATTTTCGTTCCGTCGGTGGTAACTGTCGGCTGACCGATTAAAGCTTTGAATAAATCGTGGCTTTCCCGCTCTTTTTTGATGTGCCTCTGGGTTTTCTGGATAAGCTCTTCGGAGGGGTTTATTATAACCCGACCTGCCCTGCCGTCAACGATTGCCATCTCCCCGTCAAATTCACGGGAGAGAGCGCTTCCTAAATTGCAAACGGCAGGAATATTCATTCCTCTTGCTAAAATTGCTGTGTGGGAATTTTTTGAGCCGTTCTGGGTTATAAAAGCGCTGACCTTACTTTTATCAAGGCAGATTGTCTGGCTGGGGGAGAGGTCGTCTGCGGCAATTATTCCCGATAGAGAGGAAAGAGAGGTTTCCTCCTTCCCGCAAAGGATTAAAATAAGTCTGTCGGATACATCACGGACATCCTTCGCCCGCTCTTTCATATATGTATCCTCCATTGAAGAAAACATATCGGCGAACTTTTCCTTTGTAACGGAAACTGCATATTCGGCGCAGAGACGCTCCGTTATGATTATATTTTTTGCAAAGCTTCGGTAGTCAGTATCTTCCAGCATCATTTTGTGGATGTTGAAAATTTCCGCTTCCGCTTGTCCAACTTCTTTTATGGCCTCACGATATAAACAGTCAAGACGGTCAATGGCGCTTTTAAAACCCTCTTCAAGTTTTGAAATTTCTGCCTTTGCGTCTGAAATTGTTCGTTTTTCAATATTGGGAGAGGCAGAGTCAATGAAACAAATCCTGCCGATTGAGTAGCCGCCTGAAACGCCGTTTCCAAAAAGCTCTGTCAATTTTATCCCACCTTTCTTTAATTTATATTGTCGGTTTTTCAAAAAAATATACTGATGTTGCGAAAAGAGGAAAAAGGTGTTATACTAATAATATGAACAGATTTATAAAAAATAAAAAGATAATTTTAATATTGTTTTTTGCTCTTTTTGTGGTCATTTGGTGTGGTTCCTGCAAAAATACGGCATACTTTGAGCCTGACTGGGAAAAGGAAGACATTTCCTCTGTCTTGCAAAAGGACGAGCTTAGCAAAGAAGATTATGATTTCCTGCGCTCTCAGACGGGACTTTCCAAAAGGGGAATTGATTCTTTGATTGACGGCGGATGCAAAGAGGAAATCTATGATTTTCAAAAGCAGTATTTTGCCCCATGTGAATATGAAACGGAGTTCCTTTTCGCCCCCATTGTTGCCTATGAGCGCAGAATGGGAGGGCGGCTCAAAACGGTACCTCTTGAAAAAGGAGATGTTCTGGTTTCCCTTACCACCCATTCCTTAGGCTTTCGTCACGGCCACGCAGGGCTTGTTTTGGACGAAAAGCAGGGAACAACCTTAGAGCATATGGTTATAGGGGAGCTTTCAGATTATTCAAACGCAAACACCTGGGGGATATACCCTACCTTTGCGGTGCTTCGCTATAAGGATAAGGAAGTTGCGGAGCGGGCGGTGGAATATGCCAAGGAAAACCTTGTTGGAGTGCCCTATAATCCGCTGACAGGGATTATTGATAAGGATAAATCTGACGACGAGGGAATAAACCATTCCCATTGCTCCCATCTTGTGTGGCAGGCATTTTACGGCGTCGGGGCAGATATTGATGGTAACGGGGGAAGAATGGTCCTTCCAAAAGACTTTTTAAAGTGCCCTGATTTTGAGATTGTTCAGCTTTACGGATTAAGACCGTGAAAAAGGCGAATAAGGAAGAATTTTTCAAAAAGTTTTAAAAAGCCCTTGAAAAAAATTGAAATATGTGGTAGTATATAGAATATGTAATTTTGTTAATTATTTGTTTAAATATTTGGAGGTTTATTATGGAATTAACATTGATTATTTTACACTTGATTTTTTCTGTTGTTTTAATTGCAGTTGTTCTTCTTCAACAGGGTAAGCAGGCTGGTCTTTCCGGTGCTGTTGCCGGTGGAGCTGAAACATTCTTCGGCAAGAACAAGGGCAGAACAGTTGACGCTCTCTTAAAGAAGCTTACAGCTGTTGCAGCTATCTTGTTCATCGTTACATCTATTTCTCTTGCCTATGTTGCAACAAGACCTGAGGAAGCTCCTGTTGTAGAGGAGACACAGGTAACAGAAACAGCTGAGGATGTTTCTGCTGAAACTTCTGCTGAATAATTAAGACTTTAAATGACGCTGTTTCCAAAATGGGGGACAGCGTTTTTTGTTCTTTAAAGGAGAGAAATAAAATGGCAATAACTTGTATTATAACAGGCGCATCCCGAGGCATCGGAAAAGGCGCGGCTCTTGCCCTTGGAAAGATGGGGGCAAATGTTATTATCAACTATAATAAGAATAAAGCTATGGCAGAAGAGGTTAAAAATGAGGTTATTTCCCTTGGGGGAAAGGCGGAAATCTTCGGCGCAGATGTGTCGGACTTTTCAGCGTGTCAGAAAATGGT
>JAZOAF010000021.1:0-13369 GCA_045595345.1 Clostridia bacterium
ACAGTAGGCGGAGCTTCTGCAAACCTTACAGTAGCAGAAAAGTATGTATCTGAAGTTGTTGAAAAGACATACGAAACTGCAACAAAAGACGAAATTCTTCCTTCAGAAGGCGAAGTAGGCGAAACAATCTATGAAGTTGATAGTTCAGTAACAGCTTCTGCTCTTGATGAAACAGGAGTTGCTCTTGGCGGAACAATTCCGGTTGGCGGAGCTGTTCGTTATCAGTTCGCAAGTGTTTCAGACACGCAGGCAAACGCAAAGTATGTTGAAATCTTTGAGCCTCTCGCAAATGGCGGATCTTTGGGTTTACACATTGGTGCTTCAGACGGCAAGCCAATCAGAGTTGAGCATGCTACGGACGGCACAAACTCGTGGTATGGAGACAATGCGACAATTGCAGCAGCTGATGAGGTTGTATTTGCAGATGGATTTGATTTAATCGTTGTGTATGACGGTTCAACACTTGACTGTTGGTTAGATGCAGAAGGAAACGGCGAATATGAGCTTGTTAATGAAAATGTTATTCCTTCAACAGCATCCAGCACATCTGTAATTCATACTGTAGGCGGAGCTTCTGCAAACCTTACAGTAGCAGAAAAGTATGTACCTAAAGCTGTTGAAACTCCTGACGAACCGGAAAATCCTGATGAAACAGGTTCCGGACCACATGCTGAAAAAGACCTTATTCCAACACTTGAAAATTCAAGTGAAGTTGATGCTGTATTCCAGAGTAGCTTTATTAAAGAAAATATAAGCGTAACTGCTACAACATCTTTTGATACAACTGCTCAGAAAGTACCAGCAGGTGGTGCTGTTCATATTAAGTTTGACGGAATTACAGTAACTTCATCCGGTGCTTCTAATATTCAATTAGCTATTCCTACAAGTTCCGGCGGAAGACTTTACATGGCATTTGGTCAGTCTGATTCTAACCAGATTCAGTCATCATATTACAACGAATCAACGGGTAAACCTGGATATAAAGTTCTTGCTACAAAAGCAGATGTTAATATTGCTCAGCCGTTCGAACTTATCGTTTTAGATAAGGGTAACTATTTCGAGTACTGGGTAAAACAGCCGATAGGCGAAAGCGACAAATTCAGAAAGCTTGCTTCTGAAGATGCATCAGGCAATCCATTACCAAAGGATGCTAATGCTGAATCAGATTCATTATTTCTTCCTGGCGAAAATGCATCTGCGACTGTAGGATTTGTCAAGTTATATTCTCTAATCCCTCCAATTCTTGAAACCGCACAGACAATCGTGCGTAACACAGAAGCTGGAGATGTTACACTTAAGGCTCCAACAGCAACAGCAGATAAGATTGTAATAAATGCTACAGCTGAATTCGGTGCACCGGGCGGTTTCCGCCGTAGTGCTGAGGCAATTGTTGTTGGATATGACAGTGTAAACGGATTTATCAAATATATTTTAAGCAACAAGCGTGCAGAAAACCTTGATGTTTTAATGACTCTTGATAAAGAGTTTGATAAGCCGGCTAATTACGATGCAACCGATGTTCTTGCAGGTTTTGTTTGGAACTCACTTGAAACAGGAGTTGCTTTAACTCAGCCTATGAACAATCCTTATACAAACACAGCTATTGGTGGTCCTGCATCAGGTCAGGAAGTTGGTATTGTTGGGGAAGGACACTATAACGAGGTTTGGATTAAGGGTTACACAGGTAATACCGCTAATGTTGTTGCAATCCTTAAAAATGCCGACGGGGATGTAGTTGGCATAACACAAATTGAATCAAACGAAAAGGGTATGGTTGACACAGTGATGTCTATTGACCCTGTTGCGAACGAAACCGGCGAATATACATTATTCGTTCAGTTTGGCGAAAATGAAATTGTTGAACAGATTGCAAAGATTAAACTCTTTGACAAGGCTACTGTAGAAGCAATTCAGATTACAGATGAAACTACTTTCAAGACATTTGTTGATGCCTTTGGAACAGAAGCAGAAAAAACAACAACCGACGATGCAGACTCCCTTGCTGCTGCCTATGCAAGATTTGAAATTGCAATAGCAGAAGCAGAAGCTGCCGGCAAAGATAAAACAAGTTACTTTGTATATCCAAAGCTTGTTTCGAAAGTAATTGAAAGTGCGCTCATTGAAGAAGACCTTTTCGCAAAGGTAAATGATGCAGCGGCTAATAACCGTTGGTCAATTATGAAAAACTTAATTACAAACGAATACATTGGTTATCTCTTCCCAGAAGGAATGGATAATTATCTTGAAGTTCAGTTTGAAGGAACAGGTTATGCGCTTTCAAATATTAACAGTGAAAAAGATCTCTATCTCTGGATGTGTAAGAAGAAGAATCCTAATGGTATTACTTATGACACTCTTGATGAAATAAGAGCAGAGTTTATACAGGCAATCAAGGATCAGCAAGACGCTGAAGCTGGCGGTGGCTCCGGTGGCGGAGGCGGTGGTGGCGGCAGCTCCGACGATGACGACGAAGTAGGAAGTCTTGTTGGCGGTGCAAACACCGGCGTTCCAGCTCCAACAGCTCCTCAGGGTACAATCCAGGAAGCTCTTGCTAACGGTTACACAGGCAACTTCTCTGATTTAGGCGCAGTTGAATGGGCTGCTAATGACATTATTGAATTAGGTAGAATGGGTGTTATAAGCGGCGACGGCACAGGCAAATTCAACCCAACCCGTCAGGTTACAAGAGAAGAATTCTTGAAGATGATTATGGCGGCGTTAAATATTGAGACTGATGCTGATGCAAGTGTAAACTTTGCTGATGCAAAGAGCAGCGAATGGTACTATCCATATGTAGCAACCGCATACGAAAATGGTATTATTAACGGTATCAGTGATACACAATTTGGTGTTGGAAAAGCAATTTCAAGAGCTGAAATGGCTGTAATTATTGACAGAGTATTAGCTTCTAATAAGATTGCACTCAAACCAATTTATCCGGCAGTCGTATTTGATGACTATGACCAGATTCAGGATTATGCTTATGCAAGTATCTTGAATCTTTATCAGGCAGGACTTATGAAAGGCACAGGCAATAACAGCTTTGCGCCGACAGCAACAGCAACTCGTGCAGAAGCAGCAGTTGCTATCTATAGAATATACAATTATTCTAAGTAAAGGAGAGACTTATGAAGAGATTTATTAATAAGATTAGTTTAGCACTATCCCTTATAATGTTGGTTCTTACAATCCCTTTTGGAGTTAATATCTTTGCAGCGGAACAGTCTGTATATTCACTTACAGAGGGGCAGGAAGGGTTGCTTCGTCATCTTGGGATTCTTGGCGAGTCCGAGATTAACTATGACAAGCAAATTACTCGCGGAGAGCTTGCTTATATAGCGGCTGGTGTTGCCAATATAAAGGACACAGCTATCAACGAACAGGTTTTCTATGATGTAAACCCTGACCACAAATATTATCAGGAAATCGGTGCATTATCACAACTCGGTATTGTTGCCGGCAATGGCTATGGTTACTTTATGCCAGACAGTATTGTTGGAGACGCGGAGATTTGCAAAATCTTCGCCTCCATCCTTGGCTATCGTGAAACCGGACATTATGGTTCATATGTTGGTGTTGCTAAATCTGCAGGCGTTACGGACAATGTAGAGATGGATAACATCGTGACTTACGGTGAAGCTATTGAAATGGCTTATAACACTTTGCATTGCTCTATGGTAGAAGTTCATCTTCTGAATAACGGCGGAGTATCTTATGTTAAAAATAGCGATTTACTTGCCGTTGAGTATTATTATGGTTTGGTAATGCAAAAAGGTATTTTAGAGGGTGCTGACAACACAGAACTTACTAAAGTTAACAGCACAATTGAAAAAGGTAAAGTAATGATTAATGACAGAATCTTTACCTGTGATTCTGCGGATGATTTACTCGGTCAGGCTGTTGTATTCTATTCACAGCGTGCAAATCGCCGTACAGGGGAGACTGCCGATTTGATTGAATACATCCATTCAAATCCAAGAAATACTGTATTATCAGTAGACCCTGCTGAAATTATTCTTGAAGAAACTGGCTTTGATGCTCTTGTATACTATGAGAATGATAAAAAGAAGGAATTAGAGCTTGATGTTGTTGATGTTATTATTAACGGTATGGCTGCTCCTGACTTTGAAATCAGCGATTTAAAGCCTGATGCAGGTACTGTAACCCTTATTGATAATAACTTCGATGAAAAGTTTGATGTTATTTTAATCGATAAATATCAGTATGTATTATCAAAAGCAATTGACGCTGAAAAAGGCGTTGTTCGTTACGCATATTTTGTAAAGAACGAAGATGGTAGTTTTGAAGAAAAAACTGGTACTTTTGGGGACCCAGAGCGAGAAGATGTTCGTTTTGCTGCAACAGACAACGGAAGAAAGGTATTGCCAAGCTCACTTGCAGGTGGTGCTCCTATCGTTGTTAAAATCAGTGAAAACACTGAAGGGCTTCTCAAATTTACAGTTGAGCCATTGAGAGTTAAAGCGGAAGGTAAAGTTACTGCTTTAGGGACTGACTATATTTCAGTTGAAGGCAAGAAATTTAAACTTATAAACAGCGATGCTCTCCTGCTTAAGAATAAAGTTTCTACAGGAGATATGGTTAGTATCTATACTCACTTAGATCGTTGTGTTGCTATTCTTCACACTTCAGGCGATAACTATGTACACGGTTGGTTAGTTGCTGCATGGAACACAGAAGAAGCATTCAATGAATATCTTACATTCAGAATTATCAATCGTGACAGAACAATGATTGATTATACTGTTAAGGAAAGACTTGTTATCGATAACGAGCCTTACACAAATTCTGATACAATTCTTGATAAACTTAACGAATCTGCTATGGCTTGTACTAAGGGTGCAGATGGCTCAGACAGAGCGTATATTGAGTCATATCCTCATTGGCAGATGGTAAGATATAAGCTTGATTCAAATGGTTTAGTTTCTCAGATTGACACAGTTTTGGCAGGCACAAAGCTTGCTGATGATGAGCTGTATGGTGTAGTTGATGGAACAGGAATAGAAATTGCTGCTTCCTTAAACGGAAACTATGTTTTCACTTCAACAAACCGTTCTTTTTATACAGATTCATCTCCTGCTGAACTGGTTTGCACTATGCCAAGCACATATACAAAATGGACAGTTCCGCTTGACGAATCTGTAAGAATGAATCCTGATTATTATTTCACAAGCAAATCAGGCGGTCCTACACAGGATACAGCGGCTTATGTTGGTATCTTCTCTGCTAACACAGAGGAGAGAAGAGCAAATTATGCATTCTTCTATCACAATGTAACTGAATTAGGCACAACAGGAACACTTTCCGGAAACTTCCCGTATATCGTTGCTGATAAGTGTGAAACTCTTACTGGTGACGGCGAAGTTGTAACCCAGATTGATGTTGTAGATCAGACTGGTACTGTTTCAACATTATACTTAAGCGAATATCTTTCTGAAGAAATCGCCGCTGGCAGAATGGATGATGTTAATATCGGCGATATGATCTTCTTCCAGAATAATCCAAAGGGTGATAAAACTGTTGCTATAAAGCATGTTTGGAAGATTGGAGATGTTACAAGCGGACTTATTAACTCTGAAGCTAATGTTGCCAATAAGATTCCTGCTCTTACAGGTTATAAGACCCTTGGGGGAACTATTGTTGACATCAAAGATGGCATAGTTGGCTTTACAACATCCATGGAAAACAGCGGTGGAATCGCTGCAATGGAAAACTTCAACCGTTACCTTGCAAACGGTTCAACTGTATTCTTCGTTTATGATCCAAACGATAGAGAAGCAAGATTTAAGGTAGGAAGTCAGACTGACCTCTTAACTTATGCTGATGCAGGCGTTGATGCGGATGAAGTATTCATTGCTCATCAGGCAGGAACACTTAAGTTTATCTATATCGTTAAGAAATAGGAGGGAGCTAATTATGAAAAAATTATTATCATTATTAATAGTGGTTTGTATGTTAGCTACCACTATGACGACAATTTTTGCAGCTGAAGAAGATTGGTATACAGGCTGGAAAGAAGATGGCTCTGTAAGTCGTACAGGAAATACTGTTCTTTTAAAGGATGCAGTAATTACAAAGAGTTTTTCAGCTCCGAGCAACAAGTTTGACATTGAGCTTGAATATAAGAGGGCGTCTTCAGGATACAGCATAATTGGAATTTCCAACGGCTCAAACCGTTTATTTGCGATTATTGACAGTGACAGACTAACATATAATATTCCCGGTTGGACAACATCAAACAGCAGTTCACACAGAAAGCACATTATGTATCCAATCGGTGCAGGCTGGCATCACTATCGTTTTATAGGTCAGGGTAGTTTAGTAGAAGTTTATATTGACGATTATTATATGGGCGAAATTGAAGTTGAATCAAGAACGGGCACAGTATTGGAAATTCAAGGCGGTGGCGGAACAGGCGCAGAAGTAAGAAATGTTATTATTCATGACGCTTCCAAGGTTTCTGTCGGAGGCACAGGAGCTGGTTCATATGCAGGGGGAGAGGTTGTTTCCCCTGTATATCCTGCTGAACCTTATTACTATGACTTTGTTTCAGGCGAAGATTTAAGCGTTTGGGAAAACAATAAGGTAAACCGTTGGAAGATTGAAAACGGTGTCCTGAAGGGCGACAACAACTTTGGTGTTGCCAGCGAAATGAACGAAGTTAGCAGAAATACAGGCTTTGCTGATGACTTCATTCTTACTGCAAGAGTGCAATGGCCTAATGAACCTACCGTTTCATCCCAGACTGGTTTTTATATTAGATGGAAAAACTGTCAGTTCCACTTAAAGGTTAACTATGACCAGTATACCTATTATAATGGTCTTCCAAACCACGCAATCGGAAACGGCTCAAACCTTACAGGTGATATGAGAGGAGTTGTTGCCAACAAGGGCTGGTTTGATATAAAAATTGAAACCTATAACTACTGTGAAGGGGCAAAATTCTATTTAGGCGATACTCTCCTTTTCGACGGAAATATCAAGCGTTTTGATTCTGATACAGGTTTAAGCTCCGTTGCTTTCTATACAGAACAGGCGTTCCACGGAGAGTCCTTAAGTAAGATGGAAATTGACTGGGTTAAGTATGAACCAATAACATACAATATCACAATGGAAGAACCTCTTGCCGGGGCTGAATATGCAGAAGGAAGCCCAATATATCTTAATGCAAATGTTTTAGAAGGGGGCGAAAACATTCCTTATGTTGATTACAGAATCAACGGCAGCATCGTTGCAAGAGGAATGGCTCCTGAATATAAAGCAGAGCTTAAGAATATTGGTGCGGGAGAATATGCGGTAACTGCTGAATATGGCGAGCAGGTGTCAACGCCTGTAAAGTTCAAGGTTATTCAGTCAATAAAGACCGGCTTAACAGTAATTCCGTCCGGAAACGGATGTACCTTAACAGCTGACCTTTACGATAAGGTAAACAATGTTGCAAAGGTTCAGTTTGTTCTTGACGGCATCCCTATTGGAGAGGATTCATCTGCTCCATATAGCTATAACATTTCTTCTTTAACTCCTGAGCCTCATAAGCTTTCTGCTTATTTTTTCAGCAAGTCAGATTTGCTTTTAAGCACAGCTGATTACAACTGGACACCAACTCTTTCTTCAAACGGAGTTTCAAAAAGTTATACAAATGAAATCTCTTATACAGTAAGCGGAGGTAGTGGAAGCGGAACATATGAATTAAAGAATGGTCATCATTTAGTTTCTTTAACTCATACTCCTGAAAAAGTGACTTATGTTACTGCTGACGGAGAAGAAAGCTTTGCTCCCGGAACAGGCACATTTGATATTATAACTCAGGGCGCAATTGCAGATGTTTACAGAAATGGTCAGTTTGCATTTTCATATTTCCTCCCGCAGACAAGTGAGGTAGGTCAAAGCTATAAGTCAAACGGCTTAACATTCAGTAATAAAAATATTTCTGTTCCACAGGAAAGAAGTGCATATTTCTATAAGGAAAATCTGACACAAGGCAGATATTCTTACAGGTTGCCATCTCTTCCATATCAGTTCAATACTGTTTTTGTTGCAGACAAAACAGATAATGCAAGAATTGCTATAAATGACAATTTATTTAGAACAGATGTTGAGCTTAAAGACGGTAAGTTCTATGTATGGACAATAGTGTTTGATGCTTCTCCTGCTGAAAGAATTGAAATCTGCGACGCTATTGATGCGGATAATGTATATTATCATATTGAAACATCAGGCGGTATGAACCGTCTTTATGCAAACGGTAAGTGGCTTACAACTTTCCGAAGCATAATGTCCGCCGGAGAACCTTCTGTTTTGGTTGAAGTTAACTCCGCAGACGGTCTCTCTTATGTAAACATCGTTGATGCAGAGGATATATTCCTCTACAAAGATGATTTCAGCGGCTCTGCTGAATTTGATTCTGTTGATTACTGGCAGGCAACTAAGGGAATGGAAGTTGTAAGCAATACAAACACCGGTAAGTTAACCCTTAACGCTGTTGGACAGGAAGCGGCTGTTGGGGAACTTACGGCATATGTTGATACAACAGATTTCTCTGCCGATGTCAAGGTAGAGAAGAATGCCGGCGGTGTATGGCTCCTCTTCGGACACAGTCATACAGAAAAATGGACAAAAGTTGGTTATAACTTTGCAACCGGCAAATATGAAATGATATACAGCCTAGACGGAGCTCTTACCAAAATTGTTGAAAAAGAGGGAACATTCCCTGTTGGTGAGGAAGTTCATCTTGACCTCTATGTTGACAATTTAAGTGATACAAGAGTAACAAAATTCTTTGTAAACGGAATCGAAACTATATCTGCGACAGAGGCTGACAGAGGCGCTCATCGTGGTAAAGTTGGCTTTATGGTGACAGATAATGCTGTTGAAGTTGACAATGTATCTTTCCGCGGTGATGGAAGACCTGTCCTATCTATGACAGATACTCCTGATAAAGCAAGCGGACTTGGTGCAACTTGTGATATTATTGAGCATGAAGACGGTTCACTTCAAGTTGTATCCGAAATCGGTTATTCTTTGATTACTCCCGATGCCGGTAAAACATGGTCGACAGGTCCTGTGAAAGTAGGATATTATAAACAGAACATCTTACAGCTTACAAAAGTGTTGGAAGACGGAACAAGAGTATTGAGTGACGAGGTTCTTTCCTTTGTCCCGAGAGCAACAGGAGGAACTGATGCAAACGGAAAAGCATTAGGGAACACAGCTGTTTATTATTCTCCTGACAGAGGTTCAACATGGGAAAATTGGGGGGATATGTATCCTGAACCAGTTGGAGATGCTTATGGCTTTACAGCGGACGGTGTTAAGCAGGGCCCTTCCGGCAGAATTTATGCTGCTCACAGCCGTGATGACTTGATACCAGTAGGTGTGTTTACTGAAGATGCCGGTGTTATACAGTGTGTATATAGTGATGACGGCGGAAAGACATGGACACTAGGCGGAATAGTTTCTTATGCAGATGTTGGAACTGTTGTAAATGAAGCACAGATTTTGGAGCGTCATGATGGCGTTGTAACAATGTATTACAGAACAGATACGGGTATGATCCGTGCGGTTAACTCTTATGATGGCGGTGATACATTTGATGTGGCTCATCCTATGAGAACACCGTTTATATCAACTGCTAACTGTTTTGGTATGACAGTTGACCCAATCGACGGGAAAACATTATATATTGCTTGGTGTCAGGATAATCCTAACCTTTCTGCACAGAACCAGCTCCCAAGACAGAACTGGTCTATTGCAAGAAGCGTTGATGACGGCACGACATGGGAATATTTAGGAAATATTTACGCTTGTACTTATGGCGGTGCAAAGAACACAATCATGAACACCATGATGAATGTAACAACTGATTATCTTATGGTTAATGGTTACTGCCTTGATGCTGAGGTTGGTATTCATACTTACAGAAGAGTTGACCTCGTAAGAAAAGATAGACTCAAGGGAACAAAAGCGTTCCAGCAGCTCCAGATGAGTAGTGTTAAATCTCTTGAAAATTACATTGGCATGCAGATGGAAGATTTGAAGCCTTATATCATTGCAAACGATGCAAACGGCGCTGTATACTTAAATGGTCAGCTTGTTGAAAATGCGGCAGCAAACGGTGAAGTTTTACTCGCCTGTGTGGCTTCTTACCTTGGTGCAGATGTTGTAACAAACGATAAGGGCGAAACAATCTTAACTTTTGGCGAAGCTGAAATTGTTATTGAAAATGTTTCAAACAGAGATGGCAGACTTTTCGTAAACAGAGAAGAGATTTCAAAACAGTTTGGGTTTGAGATATTTAATACAGAAAGTGGAGTTTGCTACTTTGGTAACATAGGAAAATTGCTTACAACTGTTGAAACTCGTTTCCAGAACGGAATTGACATCGCTCAGTAAAATTAATATTCAAACTGCGGAGATTTTCTCCGCAGTTTTTTCTTTTTTTAAGGACAAAAAGACCCGTTTGTTAGTTAAATTATTTAATAAAATCTGTTGCAAAACGAAAAACACTGTGCTATAATGAAAGTGAAATATTGTGTGTAAATATCAGTCCGTAAAATATACGGATTGTATAAATAATAAGGAGGGGTAATATGAGTTTGTATAACTACATCTTAAACAAAGAACATCATAAATTCAGAAAGAATATTTCTCTCGAATTTGATAAGGCTATGTCGCCAATTGAAAGAATGACATATAGATTTGAAAAGCTTTCTAAGGCAGAAACTCCTGTCATTTTACCTGAGGAACAGATTTGTTTTATAAGAACAATCGAGAATATTCCTGACATTTTTTCAGAAGAAGAATGGGCGGAAATCAAAAGTAAACATTTCATCCACGAACTTGGATATTTTTCAAACTTGTCCCCAAACTATGAGGATGCTATTAAGGTCGGTCTTTTAGAGAAAAAGAAGAGCGCTGATGAATATGGTAAGCGCGTCATTGATGCTATTTTAGACCTTACAAGAAGATATAAAGAAGAGGCTCAGAAACAGGGCAGAGACGATATCGTTAAGGTTTTGGAAGTTGTGCCTGCAAATGGAGCAACAACTTTCAGAGAGGCACTCCAATCTTTCAGAATTATTCACTATTCTCTCTGGCTTGAAGGCAACTACCACAACACAGTGGGAAGATTTGATAAATATATGTATCCATATCTCAAAGCTGATTTGGATAAGGGGATAATCACAGAGGAAGAGGCACAGACTCTCCTTGATGATTTCTTCCTTTCATTCAATAAGGACAGCGACCTTTATGTTGGTGTTCAGCAGGGGGATAACGGTCAGAGTATGGTGCTTGGCGGACTCGATGAGAACGGAAACGAAGTTTTCAATCTCTTATCTAAAATGTGTCTTATTTCAAGCAACAACCTATTAATGATTGACCCTAAAATCAATCTTCGTGTAAGCAAGAATACCCCGCTTGAAATATATGAGCTTGGCTCTCAGCTTACAAAAGCCGGACTTGGTTTCCCTCAGTATTCAAATGACGATGTTGTAATTGATGGTCTTACCAAGCTTGGTTATGAATATAAGGATGCAGTTGATTATGCAATCGCTGCCTGCTGGGAATTTATTATTCCAAAGGTAGGTGCAGATGTTGCCAACATCGGTGCGCTTTCTTTCCCTAAGGTAGTGGATATTTGTCTTCACAAGCATTTGGAAAAGTCAGAAACCTTTGACGCATTTATGGAAAAGGTTAAGGAAGAGATTAACAACGAGTGCGATGCTATATGCAGCGGACTTGATAATCTCTGGTTTGTTCCGTCTCCGTTTATGAATGTTTTGATGGACTGTAATATCTATGAAGGCGGAAAGTATAACTATTTTGGTATTCACGGCACGGGTATTGCAACTGCAACAGACTCTCTCGAAGTTATTAAGAAATATGTTTTTGAGGAAAAGACTATTTCCAAGAAAAACTTAATTGAAGCTGTTGACAGCGATTTTGCAAAGCACGAGGAAATTCTTCCGATTGTAAGATATAACACACCAAAGTTTGGTCAGAATATTGACGAAGTTGACCAGCTTGCGGTTAAGCTTCTTGATTTGTTTGCAGATTCTCTTGAAGGAAGAGTAAATTGCCGTGGCGGAAAGTTCAGAGCAGGAACAGGCTCAGCTATGTTCTATCTCTGGCATGCAAACGATATCGGTGCATCCCCTGACGGAAGAAGAAAGGGCGAGCCATTTGGAACAAACTTCTCTGCAAGCTTGTTTGCAAAGATTGATGGACCTGTTTCGGTTATTAAATCTTTCTCAAAACCTCATTTTTCCAAAGCAATAAACGGCGGACCTCTTACACTTGAATTCCATAACAGTATGTTTACCGATGAGGATTGCATCCAGAAGGTTGCAATGCTTGTTAAGGCGTATGTTGATATGGGCGGACATCAGTTACAGCTTAACGCCGTAAATATGGAAAGAATGGTTGATGCGCAGCTTCATCCTGAAAACCATAGACAGTTGGTTGTCAGAATCTGGGGTTGGAGCGCATACTTCGTTGAGCTTGATAAGGAATATCAGGACCATGTTATGAGGAGACAGGAATACACCATATGACAGGTATAGTTTTTGATATTAAGGAGTTTTCGCTCCATGACGGCCCAGGCCCGAGAGTTACTGTCTTTTTAAAAGGCTGTCCTCTTCGGTGTTTATGGTGTCATAACCCCGAGGGGTTAAAACCTGAGCCGGAGCTTATGATAAAGCATAGTCTTTGCGGGCATTGCGGTAGATGTCTGGAAAAGTGTGAACACGAAGAGTGTAAACCTTATGGCAGATGCCTTTATGCCTGCTCCAACGGACTTATAAGCGTTTCGGGTGTAGAATATACCGCCGAAAAGCTTACAAAAAAGCTGATGCAGAACGCAGATTTTTACATAAAGAACGGTGGCGGTTTAACTGTTTCGGGCGGAGAACCACTTATGCAGGCGGATTTTGTCTGTGAGCTATTTGAAAAAGTGAATATGCATAAGGCGATTCAGACCAGTGGTTATGCAAGTGAGGACTCTTTTAAAAAAGTCATAGACCTGTGTGATTTTGTTATGATGGACATAAAAATTGCCGACAGAGAAGAACACAAAAAATATACAGGCGTATATAACGATATTATACTTAAAAATTTTGAGTATTTGATGAATAGCGGTAAGGAATATGTTATAAGAACACCGCTTATTCCAAATATTACTGACACAGAAGAAAATTTAAAAAAAATACAAAAAATAATAAAAAATTCACTCTGGGAAAAGCTTCCTTTTAATAAAATGGCAGGGGCTAAATATCCAATGGTAGGAATGGACTTTAAATTATTCAAAGGAGATATGTAAAATGGACTACAAAAAGTTGTTTGATTTAACAGG
>JAZOAF010000022.1:0-2536 GCA_045595345.1 Clostridia bacterium
AAGGAGGGGCAGAGATGAAAAGTAAAATTCTTGCAATCGCAGGACCTACTGCGTCAGGGAAGACTGCCCTATCCATTGAGCTTGCAAAGAGATATAACGGCGAGATTGTCTCCTGCGACTCTATGCAGATTTATAAGGGGATGGACATAGGTACGGCAAAGCCAACCGAAGAGGAAAAGCAGGGTATTTCCCATTATATGATAGACATTGTTTCCCCAAATGAGAATTTCAGCGTGGCGGAATATGTGACTCTTGCAAGGGAATATATTGACGACATTTTGAGGAGAGGAAAGCTCCCGATTTTAACGGGAGGGACAGGCCTCTATCTTGACAGCGTTATAAATAACACCAGATTTTCCGATGCCAAAGAGGATACGGAGTACAGAGAGTCTCTTTATGCTCTGGCGGAAAAAGAGGGGAATGGAGCAGTTCATAAACTTTTAGAAGAGATTGACCCCCTCTCTGCTGAGAAAATTCACGAAAACAATTTAAGGCGGGTTATCCGTGCCCTTGAAATTTATAAGACTACGGGGAAAACAATGACTCAGGTTAATATTGAGTCGGAAAGAGAATCCCTTTATGACGCTCTTATAATCGGTATTGATATGGACAGAGAGCTTCTTTATGAAAGGATAAACAAAAGGGTTGATATAATGCTTGGCGAGGGCCTTTTAGATGAGGTTAAGGCTCTTATGAGCGAGGGCTTTGACAAAAGCTCCACCGCCTTTCAGGCAATCGGCTATAAAGAGTTTATCTCCTATTTTGAGGGAGAGATTTCATTTGCCGAAGCGGTTGAAAAGGTCAAACAGGAAAGCAGGCGTTATGCAAAACGGCAAATGACCTGGTTCAGGCGGAATGAAAACATAAACTGGATTGTATTACAAAACGATTACAGTTATGATAAAATTGTAAAAAACAGTTGTATGTTGACAGACAAGTTTGGTATAATTAAGCCGATGAGAAACGAAACCAATAAGGTTTAAAAACATAAATTTCGCGTAATACGGCAGAAAAATCTGAAAATGTCGCCTTACGAGGACGACAAATTTGAAGGATAAAAATTTGACAAGTTTAAGGCTTATGGGATTCATTTCCCATCGGCTTAAAGTGAAGGAGTGCCCTATGAAGAAAACAGTGAAAAAGCGTAAGAAAAAGCTTAAAGGCAAGACTTTTCTTTTGTGTCTCTTTTTGATTTTTGCTGTTTATATGGGGATAAACCTCATTATAAACTCAGGCGGAAGCATAACTACCTATATGGCAAGAGAGGGCGAAATTTCCGAAAGCTTTACGGTTGACGGATATATATTCAAGGACCAGACAGTTATAAACGCAACAGCCTCAGGCTATCTGGAATGTACCGTAGAGGAATCGGGAAGAGTGGGCAAAGAGGGCACTGTTGCATATATCTATGAAAAAGAAATTCCCGCAGAGGAGAAAAACCGCATTAAAGAAATTGATGCTAAAATTAAGGAACTGAAAGAGAACGACAGAAGTATGTCGGCCTCTGAAAATGACTCAGTTCGACTTGAACAGGACATTTTAAAGGCGGTGGTTTCGCTTCCTGCATTAGTTCGGGATAACAATATGGCGGAAATTTTCAAAGTAAGGAAAAACCTTGACAGCGTTGCCAATGCAAGAGGCAAAATTTCAGGGACAGGAAAGAGCACCAAGGAGCAGATTGAAGAGCTTACTCGTGAAAAAGCAACACTTGAAAGCAAAAACGATATGTCAAAGACGGCAGTTAAAACCCCTGTTGCAGGGTCATTTACGGCAAGAGTTGACGGTCTTGAAGAAACCCTTGACGACTCTAAGATAGAAGAAATAACACAAGGGTATCTGAAAGATATAAAGGCTAATGAGAATAAAAAAGAGGAGAACGCCTTTGTTAAAAAGGACGCTCCAATCGGGAAAATTGTTGATACTTATACCTGGTATATGGCGGCAATAATTGATAAGGACATTGCCGAGAATATGAAAGTCGGCGACGGTATTCGACTGAAATTTTTGGATTCAAGTGATAACATAATAAACGGCAGTGTCTATAAGATTGCGGATGAGCATGACGGCAAGGTTGTTCTTGTTGTAAAATCCGCAGGATATGTGGACAACCTTTACTCCATTTCCACAGCGAAGATTGATGTTATAATGCGAACCCATGAGGGAATGAAAATTCCGTCAAAGAGCATCAGAGTCAAAGACGGAGAAAAGGGAGTTTATATCCTTTCGGGAAATAAGATAAGATTCCGAGGGGCAAAGGTTCATTATATGGATGATGAGTGGGCGATTGTTTCAACAGAAGAGAAGAATTCGATAAAGCTTTATGACAGCGTTATTGTCAGCGGTTCGAAAATATACGAAGGCAGGGTCGTGAGATAATGGGCATTTTAGAAAACATTAAAGAGGTCAACAGAAAAATTGAAAATGCTGCAAAAATTGCCGGACGGGACAGAAGTGAAATAACCTTAATCGGCGTGTCAAAGACCAAGCCTGTCTCCCTTATAAAAGAGGCGGTGGACTGCGGAATCCGTGTCTTAGG
>JAZOAF010000023.1:0-3030 GCA_045595345.1 Clostridia bacterium
CAGGCAGTAAATCAACTATCATATCGGCTTACCTCCTGTTTTTCTTTTAAAAAGTTGGTGGGCACAATAGGGCTCGAACCTATGACCCTCTGCTTGTAAGGCAGATGCTCTCCCAGCTGAGCTATGCGCCCGCACTGTTAATCTCCGTGGCTATGCCACGAAAAGCGTCAACGACTATTATACTCAAATTGCGTCCCTTTGTCAAGTGTTTTAACGAAATTTGTGAAAATATTAGGGCTTTTAATATCTTTTGCCACAGACTGTCCTGCGGCAAAAGAAAATCAAAGCAAAATAAGGATTAGATGCCCTTTTCTTCAAGGTAAGCGTTGATTTTTTCAACAAGAGCATCTGCATCTGTTCCGTGAACCATGCAAGCCTGCTCAATGCTCTCTCCGCTGGCGGAAGGGCAACCAAGACAGTGCATACCGATTTCAAGGAAGAAAGGCGCAGTGCCAGCATCAAGCTTTAAAACATCCATAATGATAGTGTCTTTTGTAACTTTTGCCATAGTAATTTCTCCTTATATATAAAATTTAATTATCTTTCATATAAACTGTTCCCAAGGGAATCAATAACCACGAAAACGGGGAAGTCCTTAACTTCGAGGCGGTGTATTGCCTCAGCACCAAGGTCAGGGTAAGCAACAACCTCGCATTCTTTAATGCACTCTGAAATGAGAGCCCCTGCTCCGCCGATTGCACCGAAATATACACAGCCGTGCTCTTTCATTGCATTAACAACATCGGCATTTCTCTCCCCCTTGCCAATCATACCAGTCTGCCCGAGAGCAATAAGGGTGGGAGCATAAGCATCCATTCTTCCGCTGGTTGTAGGCCCGCAGGAGCCGATAACCCCGCCCGGTTTTTTGGGGGACGGTCCTGCATAATAGATTATCTGATTCTCAATTTCTATGGGAAGTTTCTCCCCGCTGTTAAGGGCGGCAATCATCCGCTTGTGAGCGGCGTCTCTGGCAGTATAGATTGTCCCGCTGATTAAAACACGGTCTCCCGCTTTAAGAGAGGAAACGGCCTCTTTGGTAAGCGGAGTTTTAATATGTATTGCCATAAAATCAGCCCCTAAAACGCAGAAAATTGAAGTGATGAAAATTCACACTCCAATTATACTACATTTTTTTAAAAATCGCAAGAGGAAAAGACAAAATTAGCTGACAAAATTCTCCATAAATTCCGTGAGCTGTGCAGTTGTATATAAAACCGTGCCTTTTTCCAAAAGCTCAATGTCAGTTTTGGTAAGGTTTGATGTTATAATTTTCTCACTGTATAAAAACTCTTCCGAGTTGTCTGCACAGGTATAAACTTTAAGATAGTTATCTTCAAGCTTTACGATATAATATTCAAATTTAATGGTGTTTACAGGTTCGTCTTCTTCGGCAAAAACGGCATAGGACGGAGAATTGTCCTCTCTGTATTTCTCGTTGATTTTCGTGGTAACAAAATAAGAGGTAAGCCAGCTAATGACCGCAACAGCAACTAAAAACAAAAACACGCCGACACCTTTTAATATTCCTCTGGCCAATTTGAAGTCTCCTTTTTATAACTTTTTTAAAATTATTTCCTTATTTTTGAAAATTATACTATGCAAAAGAAAAGTTCTGTGTTATAATAGAAACAAGTATAATGATTTCTCTGTATTTAGAGGAGGCGTTTTTATGGGACTTCGGCCAATAGACGATTCAGAGCTTAAAGGGCGAGGAAAAGGCAAACAAACTTCTTCAAGGAAGAAGAAAAAGAAAAAACTGATGCTCAGCGACCCTGCAAAAACATTCCTGAAAGTTTTCGGAACAACGGTGGGCGTTTTTGTTGTGCTTATCGGGCTTATTATATTCTGCTCAATGGCAGGCTGGCTCGGTGATGTGGGAGAGATTAATCTTCAAGACTTAACCATCGGGACAAGCTCCGAGATTTACTATGAAGACCCCGAAACAGGGGAGGAAATTTATATGGCAACCATAACTGACGGTGCAAACCGAAAGTGGGTTGACTTTGAGGATATTCCAAAGGATATGGTTGACGCCTTCGTTTCAATAGAAGACGAAAGATTCTATAAGCATTCAGGATTTGATATTTTAAGAACAACAAAGGCAACTGCTATGTATTTTGTCGGGAAGCTCACAGGCAAAGGCTCTGACTTCGGCGGAAGCACAATAACCCAGCAGCTTATTAAGAATGCAACAGGGGACTGGGACAACACCCCTTCAAGAAAGATAAAGGAAATTTCTCAGGCTGTTAACCTTGAAAAGAAGCTTACCAAGGACGAGGTCTTAGAGCTTTATTTGAATATTATTAACCTCTCCAACGGATGCTACGGCGTCCAGTCTGCATCAATGGAATTCTTTGGAAAACCTGTAAATGAGCTTAATCTTGCAGAGTGTGCTTGTATTGCGGGAATAACACAGAACCCGTCAAAATACGATCCACTCCATAACCCTGATAACAACAAGGCAAAGCAGGAAATAGTATTAAAGAAAATGCTTGACCTTGGCTATATCGAGGAAGATGAATACGAAAAAGCGGTTGACTTTAAACTCAAATTCCGCAAGAGCAACTACGGAAGCGCCAATATAAAGGTTAATGACTATTATGTTGAGGCAATAACAAAGGCAATTACAAACGAGTTTATGGATATGGGTTACAGCTATGAACTGGCTGTAAGAAAGGCAACCTCAGGCGGTCTTAAAATTATGACAACAATTGACCCTGTTGTGCAAAACGCAATTGATGAGGTTTATGCAAATCCTGAAACCTGCGCAAGTGTTTTCGGCTGGAAAGCGGATACGGAAAACACTCCTCAGTCAGCAATCGTTGTTTTAACTCCTAAGGGCGCAATAAGCGGACTTTACGGAGGCCTAGGCCCAAAATCTGCCAACCTTATTTTAGACCGAACAACTGTTCCCCGTCAGCCGGGTTCATCAATAAAACCTATTGCGGTATATTCTCCTGCAATTGAAGAAGAAATTATCCACGCATCAACTTCTTATAGCGACGAGCCTGAAAATTTCAACGGCTGGTC
>JAZOAF010000024.1:0-16595 GCA_045595345.1 Clostridia bacterium
CGAAATCCCTCTGTAAATAAGCGGTAATTCCACATTTTCAATCGCAGACAGCTTTGACAAAAGATTATATTGCTGAAAAATAAAGCCTATCTTTTTATTTCGGATATATGCCTGTTCATCATCCAAAAGCTTGCTCGCTTCATTACCGTCAATAAAGTATGTACCATCTGTCGGAGTATCAAGACAGCCAATCATATTCATAAGAGTTGACTTTCCCGAGCCTGACGGACCGATAATTGCCACAAACTCATTAGGCTCAATTTTAAGGTCAATTCCGTCCAAGGCTCTGACTTCGTTTTCACCCATTTTATATATCTTTTTCATTCCGCGGATTTCAATCATATATTCCGCCCCTGAAATAAGTTTAACCGCCATAAATTTTCTCCTTATTTTTACATTCCGCCCGGTCTTGAGCCTTGTTTTCCTCCGCCTTGCATACTGCTTTGAGGACCGCCTTGATTTCCGCCTTGCATATTACCGTGCATTCCCATCATCATTCTCATGAAATCGTTGTCTCCGCCTGTATAGTCAATATATACCACAATTTCTCCTTCGGAAATTCCCGATTTTATTTCAGCCAAAGTGCCGTTTGACATCCCATATTCAACTTCTCTTGCCTCAAAGTCATCAGGAAAAACAACATTTTCACGCTCTTTTCCGTTACTTATATATACAGTTGCCTTTCCGTCTTTAGCCCCGTTTAATGCACTTTCGGGGATTGAGAGAACATCACGAGCTTCTGCTACAATAATACTTGCATTAACATTCATTCCGGACCTTAATTCCCCCGGCTCATCAATTATTATTTCAACATCATAGGTTGTAACTCCCTGTCCGCTTACTGTTCCTTCTGCCGCAATTTTGGATACATACCCTTTAAATTTTTCGTTTGGAATGGCATCAGCGGTTACATTTACACTTTGACCAATGGAAATATCTCCCAAATCAAGTTCATCAACTGATATTGTAAACTTCATTTTACTCATATCTGCCACAACCATAAGGATTGTTGATGCATTTGAGTTATCTATTTTATCGCCCGCCTCAACATTTTTAGTTATAACAGTTCCCGAAATAGGAGCAGTTATATTATAGTCTTCAAGACTTTTTTGGGTTGACCTTAATGATAGCTGACTTGTTATTCGGTTATTATTAAGGGAGTCGTTAGACAAAACTGCGATAAGCTGTCCTTTTTTAACCTTATCCCCGTTTTTAGCACCTAATTTTTCAACAGTTCCCGAAACCTCTGCCCGAAGAGATGTATTTCCGCCACTTTCAACACTTCCTGACTTTGCAGAATAAACAATCCCCCGTGATGTATTAACATTTCCCGCAACTGTAACACCAGTTACAAGAGAGCCTGGATTGGAAATGCCTATTTCAACATTTTTAAGATAGCTTCCGTCCGCTTCTGTTCCTGCATTTGAATCATATTTATATGTAACAGTTCCCTTTAGCATCATCATATAAGATGCGCTTGTTACAATCGCACTGTCCCCTATTGAAATTTTATCGAAATCTGCCGCAGTGAAAGGAATTTTCACAATCAACACATTGTCATTTATAATTCTTCCAATTTCTCCTCCGTTTACGCTATCCCCTACACTTAATTTAAAGTTAGTAAGCGTTCCTGATGCCGGGGCATAAATATTAAGATTTGCTATATCCTTTACAACCTCATTATAGTTTATCTGGCTTTTTTCATAATTAAGCTGAGCATCTTCATCATCAATCTGATAAAGAGTATCTCCCTCTTCAACCGTATCCCCCTCATTGAAAGGTGAAGCAATAACCTCCCCTCTTACAAGAGCGGTTATTTCTCGTCTTTCATAAGGCTCAACTGTTCCGCTTTGCTCAATTGTCTCAACTATATTTCCATAGCTTGCCTCAGCTCTTACATATGTAGCTTGAGTCTCATCCTCTCCTCCGCAAGAAAATAAAAGGACGATAATAAATATAATAACTACTCCTATGGCTATGAGCTTTTTCACTCCGAGCTTTTCCTTTGCCTTTAGAAACACGCTTTTCGTTTTTTCAAAAGCATCTTTGAGTATATTAACAATCTTTTTCATAATATGGCCTCCTAACGTCTACATAAATTTTACATATAAAATGTGTTCTTTATGTGAAAATAATATGAAAAAAAGGTTAAAAAACCCGCTTTTTTAACCTAAATTTCGACAAAAAATGCAGTAAGGAAAATCCTTACTGCATCAAAATTATTCGCCAAATGAAACACCGATTGCTCTTGCAATGTTAACAAGCTCGCCATTTGGGTCAACCGCTTTATTGCAGCCGATAACATTTTCCAAAGATTCATATGACATTTCGTTACCTTTAAGTGTAACCATATTGCCAAATTTACCTTCCATAAGAAGTTCAACCGCTGTTGAGCCATATCTTGTAGAGAGGATTCTGTCATTGGCAGTTGTTGTACCGCCTCTCTGAACATGTCCGAGAATTGTTGCTCGTGCTTCAAGGCCAACAAGTTCTTCAAGCTGTTCCGCAACATGAGCACCGATACCGCCAAGTCTTATTGGGTCAGGACTGTTTTCAACAACTTTTGAAACCATAACTTCTCCGCCCTTTGGTTTAGCGCCTTCTGCAACAACTACAATTGCAAAGTTCTTTCCTCTCTTGCAATTTTCCTTAATCTGGTCAGCAACCTTCTGAATATCATATTCAATTTCAGGGATAAGTATTGCGTCAGCTCCTCCTGCAATACCAGAAGATAAAGCAAGGAATCCTGCATATCTTCCCATAGCTTCAACAACAATAATTCTGCTGTGAGATTCTGCTGTTGTTCTTAATCTGTCGATAGCTTCGGCAGCAGTAGAAACAGCCGTATCAAAGCCGAAAGTTGTGTCTGTTGAAGCAAGGTCATTATCGATTGTCTTAGGAACGCCAACAACTTTAACACCCTTTCTTGAAAAGTCGCGTCCGCTTGTGAGTGTTCCGTCTCCGCCTACAACAACCAAGGCATCAATACCTGCCTTTTTAAGATTTTCAACACCAATATCAGAGTAGTCTCCGTGATGTTCTACTCCGTTTTCATCAGTAAAAGTATAATCAAACAGATTATCCTTATTTGAGCTGTAAAGGATAGTGCCGCCCTTTGAGATAATCCCCGTGACTTTATCGAGAGTTAAATCAACAAACTCATCTCCGCCGAGGAATAATCCGCGGTAACCGTGCTTAATCCCCACAACTTCTAAACCATATTTTAAAATAGCAGTTTTCGTAACCGCCCTGATTACAGCATTAAGACCAGGGCAATCTCCCCCGCCAGTCATAATACCAATTCTCTTAATTTCACTCATAATAACATACCCTCCTGCCACAATATTAATTGCGAAATCGTCTGTGGCAAACAATTCGCCAAAACCGACTTAAAAAATCGGATATTTCCCCTAACTTTTATTTTTTCCAAAGATTTTGCGGTTATACAAAAACAACTGCAAATTCCAACAGCATACATTATAATATATTTTTCCTTGTTTTTCAAGTATATTTTCAAAAATTTTACAATTTCTTTATTATTTATTTTATGCAAAATATATTGATATTTGTCTTTTAATGTGTTATAATTTTTATAATTGATTTAAATACAATGCTTTATACATACGAAAGGACGACTATTATGGAAAAAGAAAAAGTTATCCAAAGAATTACTGATGCAGGCATCGTTGCAGTTGTTCGTGCAGAAAGCGCTGAGCAGGCTAAAAAAATCGCCGATGCCTGTATTGAGGGCGGGGTTCCTGCAATAGAGCTTACATTTACTGTACCTAAGGCAGACAAAGTTATTGCAGAGCTTTCCGAAATGTATTCCGAAGACCAGATTATTCTTGGTGCCGGAACTGTTTTAGATAGTGAAACTGCAAGAATTGCTATCTTAGCAGGTGCTCAGTATATTGTTAGTCCTTGTTTTGACATTGAAACTGCAAAACTTTGTAACCGTTACAGAGTCCCTTATATGCCTGGCTGTATGACAATTAAGGAGGTTATTACTGCCATGGAAGCAGGCGCCGATATTATTAAAATTTTCCCGGGCGAAGTTTTTGGTCCTAAAATTATTAAAGCTATCAATGGCCCAATTCCACAGGCAAGAATGATGCCGACAGGCGGCGTTTCTGCCGACAATGTTGACGAATGGATTAAAGCCGGTGCGGTTGCAGTTGGTGCAGGCAGTTCTCTTACCGCAGGAGCTAAAAAAGGCGACTATGAGGCTATTGTAAAAGAAGGCAAGAAATTTGTTGAAAACATCAAAGCCGCAAGAGCCGCTTTTAAAAAGTAACTTTGAAAATCAAAAGACGATTGCAAAAGCAATCGTCTTTTTTTATTTTACAAAAGTTTTTTTCTTAAATCCTCAGGAGCCTTAGCACTAAGATATGCGGGCGCAACATCAAACACCGTTTTACATCCTGAAACTCCTTCTTTGTTCATTTTTACCGCAGCTCTCGCATAAGCAACCAAAACCGAAGAGGTAAATTCGGGATTAGAGTCGAGGGTAAGTTTATACTCAATAATATGTGTATTCTCTCTATTAAGTCCTGTTTTTCCGCTTCTTATAACAACTCCGCCATGAGGAAGACCCTTATGTTCTCTGTCAAGCTCTTCCTTAGAGATAAAATGAACAGTTGTGTCATAATCAGCAAAGTAGTTAGGCATAGTCTTAATCTCTTCTTCTATCCGCTTCTTATCTGCACCATCTTCAACGACAACAAAACATTCTCTCATATGCTTTTCTCTTGTTGAAAGCGTGGGGTTTTCGCCGTTTCTCACGGAATTCAAAGCTTTATCAATTGGGATTGTATACTGCCTTGCATCAACAACTCCCTCAATTCTTCTTATTGCATCCGAATGACCCTGACTTACGCCTTTTCCCCAGAATGTATAGTCTTGCCCATCCGGCAAAATCGCCTCACCAAAAAGTCTGTTAAGGGAAAACATACCAGGGTCCCAGCCAACTGAGATAATTGCCACCTTCCCTGCTTTTTTGGCAACCGCATCAACATTTTCAAAGTGAGCAGGGATTTTCGCATGTGTGTCAAAACTATCGATTACATTAAAGTTTTTAGCGAGCTGTGGCGTCTGAACAGGTAAATCTGTTGCGCTTCCTCCACATAAAATAAGAACATCAACATTGTCTTTATGAGCCAAAATTTCATCAATCGAATAAACATCCGCCCCTGTCAAAGTTTTAAGATCAAAGGGATTTCTGCGGGTAAAAACTCCATATAAATACAAATCATCATTCTGGTCTATGGCGCACTCAACACCTCTTCCAAGATTTCCGTATCCAACTATTCCTATTCTAATATTCATACTTGCCCCTCTTTTCAAATGTAACTTACAATTATTATACCCAAATTAAATTATAAAGTCAATATTTTACTCTCTTAAATTAAGCAAAATTAAAGAGCTGACAAGTTTGTCAGCTCTTTCTTCTCTTTTTAACTAGCAATTACTCAAACATCTTGCAAAACACAACGCCAGAGAAAACACCAATGCCGCAAAGAAAGTCGCAACGCCTACAATTATTGCCGTAACAACAGTTGAAGCAGCAGGTACGATAAGTCCAACAGCAGCCGCAACCACAGTTCCTATCGCTGCAACCGTCAATGCCCTTCTGTAACGGCATACGCAATTTCTTCCATCAATACCTGTTCCGCCAATTGCATATATCGGCAAAAGCAGCGCTGCCCCTGCGCCTATTGCAAGGAATACCCAGAATATAATTCCGGTCGCAACAAAACCCAAAGAATATAAAACACCAAGAATAACTCCTACAATAAGAGAAGCTATCACTGATGCAAATATACAATTAGTTCTACAACAGTCCATACATTTCACCTCCTTAGTCTATAATATGAGGGAAAATATAGTTTTGTGTCCTATGGGCAATAAGGCAAAATAAAAAACGACATTTTCATATTAAGAAAATGTCGTTTTGGAGC
The DNA here is from genome assembly GCA_045595345.1 of Clostridia bacterium. GTDB lineage: Bacteria > Bacillota > Clostridia > Monoglobales > Monoglobaceae > SIG454. The sequence goes on from JAZOAF010000024.1 coordinate 5,958, forward strand.
TACCTAACGGGATTGAACCGTCGACCTCTTCCTTACCAAGGAAGTGCTCTACCTACTGAGCTAAGGCAGCATTAACACGCTTTTCATTATATCAAACCGTTCTTCCTTTGTCAATAGGAAATTTAAAGCTACATCCATACCCCTTTCATAGTAGTTCCAAGGATTAATATAGCCAGAAGAACGCTTAGCGCATTAGCAATAAACAACCAACCGAAATTGCGTCTGAACCTTTTTTTGAATACTAATTTCAAAGTAAGCCCCTCAATTAAAACATTACATAAAATTGTCACTATGTATGAAAGAGACCATATTACTATTCCGTCAATATTTTCGATAGGGATTTTACTTAAAAAGGCATCAGAAAGTCCTACCGCAATAGCCGTAACAAAACCACTTGCAGGAATTAAAATGAGACCTATAATTGCTGACGCAAGATTCATTAAAATCGCCATAAGAGCAGATTTTAAAAACTTTGCCCTGAACTTATATCTTATAAAAAGAAACTCTATAATAAGACCTGCCAGAATTATATACCAGCTCATAATTCCCGTAACAATATAAAGGGTAGGCCATACTACATTTGCAAAGGCAACAGTTGGTATTATCGTAAGAAGAAAGCCCACAAGAACAGCAACTCTTTTTCTTTCGTTATCCATAAAATACCACTCTCTTTTCATAAAAGCCCCCATAAATATTACGAGGCTCCTTTTTATCCTTTTAATAAATTTTTAACCGCAAAAGCAGCACCAACTATTCCTGCATCATTGCGAAGTGTTGCAGCTTTTATCTTTGTCATGGGGAGGTAGGTTTTTGTATATCCCAATTCGCTTACAATCTTCTTTATCGGCTCTATAAGATAGTCTCCCTCTTTGCTTATTCCACCACCGATAACAACTATATCAGGCTGGAAAATATTAACCATATTTGTAATTCCGTCGGCCACATATTTTACATATCTGTCTACTACTTCCAATGCAACCTTATCGCCTTTTTTAGCCGCATCAAAAGCTGTTCTTCCATTTACTTTTCCGCTCTTATTCGCTTCTGCCGCCATTAAGCTTTCAGGATGATTTTCAATAGCTACCTTTGTCTGCCTGATAAGCGCTGTAACAGATGCGTAAGCTTCCCAACAACCTTTTCTTCCGCAACCGCAAGATACACCATCAAAAACCATCGTTGTATGTCCAATTTCTCCTGCTGCACCGTTGAACCCTCTGAAAATTTCTCCGTCTAATATAATTCCTCCGCCAATGCCTGTTCCGAGTGTTACAGCAACAAAGCATTTGCTATCCTCTCCCACCGCAACATACTCCCCAAGTGCCGCCGCATTGGCATCATTTTCAAGAGCAAAAGGCAAATCAAAATATTTGCCGATTTCTTCCCTCATCGGAACATCAACAAAACCCAGATTTTCTGCACGGAGGATTACTCCACTTTTAATATTCATGGAGCCGGGGGTCCCGATTCCAAGGCCTTTGATATCATCAACTGTTAAGTTTGCCTCTTTAAGAAGTTTATTTATAAGGTCCGCCATATCCTTAACCATTTCAGTATATGGTCGTGGTGCTAATGTTGGAGTTGAATCCTTTACTAAAATTCTACCGCTATCATCAACTATTCCGATAGCAATATTTGTTCCGCCTAAATCAATACCTATATACATATTATCACAAGCCTTTCTTATAACTGCTTTATTATACTCCAATTATAACTTATTTAAAATATTTTGTAAATATCTATTTTATTTTTCAGACAAAATCGGACAAAATATTATTGCTGACGTATAAAAATTCAGGCTTTATAAATATTCTTCCGCTTTTCTTTTCCATAACTTCAAGAGTTATATATTTTTCAAGTTCTCTTCCGAAAACATCAAAAATATCTTTCCCAAATCTTTCTCTAAATTCCTTTTCTGAAATTCCCTTAAACATACGAAATCCCAAAAACACAAATTCGCTCATTTTATCAAAATGGGTTAAATGCTCGATATTTTCTTCTGCACTTTCGCCACTTAATATCTTTTTAATATAAGAAGATACATCCTTCGTCATAGAAAATCTTCTACCCTTATAACAAGAATGAGCCCCTGCACCAATACCTATATACTCCTTTGTCTGCCAATACTTAATATTATGCTTAGAAATTTTATTATCGCGACAAAAATTTGAAATTTCATAACGGTAATATCCGTTTTCCTGCAAAAATTTCACGCATAATTCATACATATCTGCCGATTCATCATCTGTGGGTAAATTCAGCTTCATTTTCGAAAAAGGCGTTCCTTCCTCGATTTTAAGGGCATAAACCGATATATGTTCACTGCCATAAGACACTGCCTTCTTTAAATTTTTTAAAAAATTTTCTTTTGTCTGGTCGGGAAGCCCAAACATTATATCAATAGATATATTGTCAAAGCCAGTGTCTCTTGCGTTTCTGTAACAATCCTCAAAATCCTTTAAATTATGAATTCTGCCAAGGGTTTTAAGTTCATTATCATCCGTACTTTGAAGTCCTATACTGAGCCGTGTTGCCCCCGATTTCTTCAAATTTTCAAGGTCTTTTTCCGAAACAGTTCCCGGGTTGCACTCAACAGTTATTTCAGCATCTTTTGTCCTGTTATTAACTGATTTAATTAAATCAGTTAAATAATGGTTTGGCACAGCCGTAGGTGTTCCTCCGCCTATATAAACGGTGTCAAAAACTACTTCCTCAGCCTTTATTCTTGTGATTTCTGATTTAAGGCACTCAAAATAGTCCTCAAACAAATTTTCCATATTGCAAAAGGAGTTAAAGTCACAATATTTACATTTCGCTTTACAAAACGGGATATGGATATAAAGTCCACACATATTTTGGGGTCCTTTTCAAAAAATATATAAAAGGAACAACAGTCGGAAGCCGGCTGTTGTTCCTTACCTTTAAATCAAATTAATGAACTACGATAACCGTTGCAATAAACAAGCCTGTTGCATTGCTTCCTGTTACTGTAACTTTCGAACCTGCTTTAAGAGCAGAGAGCTTAATTGAAGAACCATTGGAGCTCTTAACAATTGTAGTTGAAGAGTTAATTCCAACTGTTATTTCTTCGCCATCAGCTTCAACAAAGAGGAGGTCGTGGGAAACCTGTGTAGATTTAACTGTTCCTTCTATGCTGTTAGAAGATGCGCTCTTTGTGGTTTCAATCTTTGTAAGAAGGGTGCTTTCAGATCTGAAATTAATAGCACTGCCCGGTCTTAAATCAAATACTGTTGCATCTGAGCCATCAACCTTGATTATAGCGTCGGAAGCGATTGAATACTTTATTGTATCATTCTTATCTTTGATTTCAAGATAGCTTCCGCTTTCTGTATGAGTAATAGACTTGATTGTTCCGGAAGAAGACTGAGATTTGCTTTCAGCAGAAATCTTAGTTACCTTATGATATGTAAGCTTTAAGCTAACGCTATCCCCTGCGATTAAGTCAGAAAGTTTAACTGTCTTGCCATTTCTTACAACTTCAACATCATCTTCGCAAACATATACAGTCTCATTTCCTTTAACATCAGAAACTGTAACAGTAGCCTCTGCAGATGAAATGTCCTTGCTTACCAAAGTTCCTGCAACAGTCATATTTTTATCAAGAACTTCAATTCTTGTTACAACATCTTTTTCCACTGTAAGTTCAACATACTGATTACTTTTAAGTTTAGAGTAAAGGTCTTCTGCCTTCTGAATAACAACTACAACATCGTCGGAAACATCATAAGTTGTTTTGTTTGAAGTCTTTTCAGGGTCAGCAATAATAATTGTTCTGCCTGTTGCACCGGAAGATACGGAAGAAATAATTCCGCGGATTGGCTCATCCTTTACTTCGCCCTTAGAAGCAGAAATCATAGACGCCTTATCTTTTACAATAATAATCTGAACTTCCATTCCTGATTTAATATCATCAAGGTCAGCATCTTTGCCGTCAAGCTTTATAAGAGTATCGTCTTCAACAGTATATTCCTTGCTGTCCACTTTTACAGTTTCTGCAAAAGCATCAACTGCGCTTACGCTTCCGCTAACTAATTTTATATCAAGAACATCGATAAGGCTTGAAAGCATTTTTGCCATCTGACCTCTTGTTACGCTCTGGTTAGGTCCAAAGATTGGGTCGCCATAAGAATCTGTTCCCATGCCTTCCATAATCTTAGCTTCTCTTACATATTCAACATAAGGTCTTGCATCAGATGGGATCTGAGCTGTGTCGGAATAAGAAGATGAAATGAAAACGCTGTTTTTAACTTCTTCTTCTGCGCCCAAAAGCTTTGTTAAAAGGATAGCACACTGATATCTTAAAAGTGTTTTATTCTTATTAGCACTTGAAATATAAGTATCAAGGTCATCCTTATCTATTACGCCTCTGTATAAAAGATATGCCATTTCTTCTTTATAGTCAGTTGAATATTTTGACAAAACAGAAGAATTTGCTTCTAATGCAGCATCAACGATAGCCTTATAGTCCTCATCATCAACGCCGAGCATTCTTGAAAGAAGGATAAGAGCCTCTGTGTTTGTTATAGTTTTATCAGGCTTAAAAGTGCCGTCAGTATAACCCTTTATATAACCTTTATCCACCATTGCCTTAACATAAGTTTCGGACCAATGGCCTTTAATGTCAGAAAAATCAGCAGCGCTGACCATTAAAGATGCTGTTAAAATAGCAATACAAATAACTCCGCAAAGTAATCTTTTAAATCCCATGGGAATCCCTCCTAAATATCTTTTTTCGACAAAATAAATTTCCCTTTTTCAAGAGATTTTCACCTCTTATATAAATAGTGTAACATAACGAAATTTAAATTTCAACTACTATTTTAAAAAATATTGTAAAATTTTTTCTATTTGTGGTAAAAACTTATAGTTTGAAAATTTTATGCAGGAGCAAAATAGGTTTGTAAACCAAAAAATCTGATTTTAGGAGGAATAAATTATGTTAAAGAAAATCCTTTCTCTTGCAATTGTTTTATCTTTAACTCTTGCAACGGGAATAGGCGTTTACGGAACTGAAACAGTGTTTACTCTTCCTGTGTCAGGGGAATTTACTACCCAAAGCGGCACGGGAGACAGTTCTGTTACAGGCATAGGCTCTGTCCCTAAGAGTGATTATTCTGCAAACGAAACCGCTCCTTCTCAAAACACAAGAAGCGGAATTAATTCAATGACCACTATGGATAACAGTATGCCTATCGTGGAAGAAAACGCAACAAAACACAATAAAATGATGAACAGAGAGCTTGACCCTAATGTTGCTCCTTCAAAATATGAGGAGAGCCGTGTTGCTCTTAACCCTGATATTTCAGGAACAAAATACGAAGAAGCCGCAGAAGTTCTCGGAGCTCTCGGAATTATGGTCGGCGATGCCGACACAGGTCTTTTCAGACCAAATGACAATATCAAACGAAGTGAAATGGCCAAGGTGGCAGTTTACGCCAGCGGATTTGAGGATGTTGCAATAAACTCAGCAGGTCCGACACAGTTCCCTGATGTTGCCCCGACTCACTGGGCAAGTGGCGCTATAACAATCGCGCAGCAGCAGGCTATGGTAATTGGCGACCAGAACGGAAACTTCCGTCCTGATGACCCTGTGTCGCTTCAAGAAGCCGTAACTATTATGGTTCGCAGTATGGGATACGAACCGGTTGCAAGTAATAACGGCGGATTCCCTGGGGGCTATATGTATGTTGCATCTTCAAACCAGCTCTTAAAGGGTGTTACAACAGGTGCTACTTCCCCCGCAACAAGAGGCGATATAGCTCAGTTAGTTTTCAACTGCTTAACAGTTAACCTTATGGAACAGACAAACTTCGGCACAAACACTCGCTACGAAGTTGTTGACAAAACTCTTTTATACGACAGATTAAATGTTGAAAAAGGTTATGGACAAATCAGAGGCACAAGCGAAACAACCTTAAACGGCGGAAGTACACTTTCAGAAGACAGAATTCAAATCAACGACGAAATATTTATTGAAGGAACAGTAAGCGCAAAAGAGCTTTTAGGCCATAACGTTGTTTACTACGCAAGAATTGATGCAACAAGCGACGAAAAAACGGTTATCGTTGTTCGCAGTCAGGCAAGTAAAAACAACACTCTTACTTTAACTTCCGAAGAAATCGATGGCGCGACAGGCACAGTTTCCGAAGGAATCACAATTGAATACACCAAGGAAAATATGTCAAACTCAAAAACAGCTAAAACAGTTATCAACCCCGTATTTATCTATAACGGAAAATACGACACACAAATAACAGCTGCGGATTTAGCAATTTCTTCAGGAAATCTTGTTCTTTTAGACACTGATGTTAACAATATTTATGATATAGTATTTATAAATGAATTTACCAATATCGTTGTAGATACAGTTTCAACTGTTACAGGAAGAGTTACTGATAAATACAACGGCACATCTATCGTCTTAGACCCTGACGAAGAAGAAATTCAATATACACTTATAAAAGACGGTCAGGAAATCCAGCCAAAAGACCTTAGAGAATGGAATGTTATTTCTTATACAACAAGCCGTGACAGAAGTTTAATAAGAGGATATGTTACAACAGAAAGCATCACAGGAACAGTTACTCAGATTACTTCTAATGGTGCAATAAGATTTAACAACGAAACAACATCCTATATGATTGCCGAAAGCTACCCTAACGAAATCAATGTTCGTGACTCCGGCAGATTCTATCTTGACTATGAAGGAAAAATTGCAGCAGTAAACGCATCCGAAGCTACCGGCACAGTTGCAACCGAAAGATACGGATATCTTATCGGTGCTGCCGAAACAGGAACATTTGATACAGATGTTCAGTTCAGAATCTTCACTCAGAGTGGTGAAACACAGACACTTAGCGCAGCTAACCGTGTTCGTCTCAACGGCGCATACGGCGTTACACCAAGTGAAGTCTTAACTTCTCTCACATCCGGCGGAAGTGTTTCTCCTCAGCTTATAACATTCAGAACAAATGCTGATAACAGAATCACATCACTTAACACAGCTTTTGATAACACATCAAGCGGTGCTCCGAATGTTGACAGATTCACACTCAACATTGCACAGGACGATATGGTTTATAAATCAGCGTCAAGTAAGCTTGGAGATATAACAATTGACGAAAATACAATCATTTTTGATATTCCTGAAACAGCAGGAACAGACACAGACAAATATGCTGTAAGAACAAAAGCTATGTTCTCAAATGACGGAACTTATGATGTTTTAATCTATGACCTTATGGAGAACTATACAGCAAGAGCAGTTGTAGTTACAAGCTCAACAGGTGTTACCGCTGCCGACGCTCCTATCGTTTTAGTTGACGAACTTGCAGAGGCTCAGAACGAAGACTACGAAAACATCGAAGTTTTATACGGTTTATCAGGCGGTAAGGAAGTTGCAATCAATTCCAGCGAAGCGGGTGTATTCGTTAAAGGCGAAACTCCACTTCAACGAGGCGATATAATCCAGTACAGCACTAATACAAAGGGCGAAGCCGATGAAATACAGCTTCTCTTTAATATAGCAAACAAAGGAACAGAATTTGTAAACGAAATTTCAACAGACCTTAGAACAGTTTATGGACGAGTTACAAAGAAATTTGCAAAATCTATCAATGTTGATGTTAACGGAACAATAACTAACTACTCAACAGATGGTGCAACAGTTTATCTTTATGACTCATTAAGAGGCAACGGAAGAGTATCCGTTGTTGCTCCTGAAGATATTGAGGTTTACGAAACAGGCAACGAAGCAAGAGTATTTATTAAACTCTACCGTGATACAGTCGACGAAATTGTTATTGTAAAATAATAAAAATAAGGCATCAGCTTTTACGCTGATGCCTTATGGCTCTTTATTTATGGAATATTATTGCAACAACCTCAGGACCTGCATTAAGAGAAATTACAGCTCCAACCGCATATTCAATATACGGTGGAATATCAAGGTTTTCATCAATCATCTCTTTAAATCTGTCATACGCTTCAAGATTGCTGCCATATACCAAGGCATAAGGTGTGTTTGCCTTACGCTCTTTCATTGTTATGTCGATAATCTCTGCCATAGCTTTTTTATCGCCTCTGATTTTTGTTACAATTTTAGACTCGCCGTCCTCAAAAGTAATGATTGGCTTTAATCCCAAAGCATCGCCAACGAAGGCAGCAGCCGCAGAAACTCTTCCTGACTTTTTAACAAATTTAAGGTTTAAGGGCAAGAATAAAATTCTTACATTTTCAAGCCAGTCATTTATGAAATCAAGAATTTCTTCAAGGCCTGCTCCTCTCTTTTCCATTCTTGCAGCTTCAATAACTGCAAGGCCGTATGCCATACTATAAGTTTTTGAGTCTATAATATGGATGTTCATTTTACCCTCAGCATCGGGATGTTCATCGTAGAACTCCTCTTTTGCCATAATCGCACCTTGAATAGTCGATGAGCCTTTTGAATTTAAAGAAACTAAAATTACATCTGTATATCCGTCTTTATATGATTCTTCATAAAGTTCCGAATACAAAACAGGAACAACTCTTGAAGTTGTAGGGAGCTCCTCTGCATTTTCAAGAAGCTCATAAAACTCCTGCGGATTTAAATCATAACCGTCTTTATATTCTTTCTCGCCCATAAGAAGAGTAACAGGTAATACTGCAATATTTAGCTCTTCTCTTATGTTAACAGGTATGTCTGCTGTGGAATCCGTTGCTATTCTGATTTTTGCCATACTTTTTTCCTTTCAAATTTAATAAACTGGTTCGCAGGTTAAATTAGTTCCAAGTCTTTTGAAAACTTTTTCGTCAACAGAAGATAGTATAACCGAAGAATGAACTTCGCATCCTCTTAATTTACTGAGCTGTTGCATAGCCATTTCTGCTCTTTCATCCGTTGCGGCACAAATTGATAACGCAATGAGTGCTTCATCTGTATGCAGTCTTGGATTTCTGTTGCCTAAATGGTCAGTTTTAAGGTGCTGAATAGGCTCTAATATAACAGGAGAAATAAGCTCCGTCTTATCGTCAATTCCCGCCAAAGTTTTAAGGGCATTAAGAAGAACCGCCGCTGACGCACCCAAGAGTTCAGATGTTTTTCCTGTTACAATCTGTCCATTAGGAAGCTCAATTGCAACGGCAGGGGCTCCTGTTATCATCGCTTTTTGAAGGGCAGGCCCTATAACCGCTCTGTCGCTTGCTGTTATCTCTGCTTTCTTCATTAAAAGCTCTAATTTTAAAATAACATCATCACTTATCAAGCCTTTCCTCTGTTCTTTCAGAGCTGTATAATATCTTCTTAGAATTTCCTGTCTGGATGCTTCAACAACAATGTCATTGTCTACAATGCAGTTTCCTGCCATATTAACTCCCATATCTGTTGGAGATTTATAAGGACATTCTCCTAGGATATCTTCAAGCATAGCCTTAACAACAGGGAAAATTTCAACATCTCTGTTATAATTTACCGTTGTTGTTCCATAAGCTTCCAAATGAAACGGGTCAATCATATTAACATCATCAAGGTCAGCAGTTGCCGCCTCATAAGCTAAGTTAACAGGATGAGTCAACGGGAGATTCCAGATAGGAAATGTCTCAAATTTTGCATATCCTGACTGAATTCCTTTCTTATGCTCATGGTAAAGCTGAGAAAGACAGGTCGCCATTTTGCCGCTTCCGGGACCCGGAGCAGTTATAACAACAAGCTCTCTTGTTGTTTCAATATATTCATTTTTCCCATATCCCTCATCACTAACAATCTTTTCAATATCAGATGGGTATCCGTCTATGGTATAATGTCTGTAAACCTTAATTCCAAGAGATTCAAGGCGTTTCTGGAAAGCAACCGCTGTTGCCTGGCCGTCAAAACGGGTCATAACAACGCTTCCTACATAAAGACCGATTGAGCGGAAGCAATCTATAAGTCTTAAAACATCAACATCATACGTTATCCCAAGGTCACTTCTTAATTTGTTTTTTTCAATGTCTGATGCGTTGATTGCCATAACAATTTCAACATTATCTTTAAGTTGAAGAAGCATTTTAAGCTTACTGTCAGGCTGGAACCCCGGAAGAACTCTTGATGCGTGATAGTCATCAAAAAGCTTACCGCCGAATTCAAGATACAACTTTCCCCCAAACTGAGAAATGCGCTCCATAATATGTTGAGACTGCATATGCAGATATTTTTCATTGTCGAAGCCAACCGCAGACATTGTAACACCTCTTTTGTAAAAATATAATACCCATTTATTATATAATAAATAAAATCAAATTTCAAGTATATATTTTAATTTATTTTTCCTTTTACCTTGACAAAATATTTATTCCGTGATATACTTTGATGGTGTTTTAAAAACATGCGCCTGTGGCGGAATTGGCAGACGCGCTAGACTTAGGATCTAGTGTCAATGACGTGGGAGTTCAAGTCTCTTCGGGCGCACCATTTACTTAAAAGTTTATCGATTGTTTCGGTAAGCTTTTTTGTTTTAGCAAAAGATTTTACATACAAATCGCACATCGCCTTTAGCTCGCGCTCTTTGGAAGAGACCCCTCCGCTGCAAAACAATTCACTGGATTGTTTTGCATACGCTCCGGCTTCGGGCGCACCAAAATCGACAAGATTCGATAGAGTCT
>JAZOAF010000025.1:0-1892 GCA_045595345.1 Clostridia bacterium
ATAAGGATTGAAATGTGCATTTCTCCTCGTCCTGCAACCTTAAAGCTGTCCGTATGGTCGCCGTCGGTAACTCTTAGAGAAACATCCCTTAAAAGCTCACGGTATAGTCTGTCACGAAGCTGACGGGAAGTAACAAACTTACCCTCTTTCCCTGCAAATGGGCTGTCATTTACGGAGAAAGTCATCTCAATTGTAGGCTCGCTTATTTTAACAAAAGGAAGCGGAGTAACATCGTTTAAAGATGTTATTGTGTCCCCGATGTTTATTTCGGTTATTCCCGAAATGCAGACAATATCCCCAACTGTTGCCTCGTTCACCACAGTCTTTGAAAGGCCGTCAATCTGATATAGGTTAACCGCTTTCGCCTTATAAGGCTGATGCTTTTCGTGATAGTCGCAAACCATAATTTCCTGATTCTGCTTGATTGTTCCGCGTTCAATTCGTCCAACGGCAATTCTTCCTACATACTCATTATATTCAATTGAGGAAACAAGCATTTGAAGTTCGCCCTCTGCATCCCCCTCTGGTGGGTTTATATAGCTTTTGATAGTTTCAAAGAGTGGCTCTAAATCCTTTCCCTCTTCATACGGGTCGAAGGACGCCGTTCCCGCTCTTCCCGAACAATAAATTATAGGGCTGTCAAGCTGCTCCTCGTTTGCTTCAAGGTCAAAGAGAAGCTCTAAAACCTCGTCTCCCACTTCATCAAGCCTTGCATCAGGACGGTCAATTTTATTCACAACGATAATTATTCTGTGATTAAGTTCAAGAGCCTTTTGAAGAACAAATCTTGTCTGTGGCATAGGGCCCTCCGCCGCATCAACAAGAAGGATAACCCCGTTTACCATTTTTAGAATTCTTTCAACCTCGCCACCAAAATCGGCGTGGCCTGGGGTGTCAACTATATTAATTTTTATATCCTTATAATATGCAGAGGTATTTTTGGCAAGGATCGTTATTCCTCTTTCCCTCTCCAAGTCGTTATTGTCCATAACTCTTTCAGGGGCAACCTGATTCTCTCTGTAAATTCCGCCCTGTTTGAGCATCTCATCAACCAAGGTAGTTTTGCCGTGGTCAACATGGGCAATTATTGCGATATTTCTTAAATCTTCTCTTCTCATTTTTTAACCTCACTTTTTATCCAAAAGAGATTATACATTAGTTTAGATATTTTGTCCATAGTTTCTCCTATATTTTGTATAATTTAACAAGAACTTTTTTGTTTTATTTTGTCGCAAAATATGATACAATGGTAGCAATAAATGTTTTGGAGACGATAACGTGAAAGTTCCTTTCCCGTTATCGCCTCCGGCAAAATTAATTGCCCGTGCGAAATTTTCTTCGCACTTGCGAAGAAACGCACATGGGCGAAAAATCTCTTATCATTCCTCGCCATACGGATAAGAGAAATTTTTAATTACTATTTATGCCGACGTATGGCGGCGGAATGGAGATTTTTATGTGGAATGACTTTAAAAAATTTGCCTTTAAGGGAAATATTATTGACATGGCAGTCGGAGTTATAATCGGCGGTGCATTCGGAAAAATCGTTACCGCCTTGGTTAATAACATTATAACCCCGCTCATATCCCTGCTTATCGGCAAAGTGAATTTTTCAGACCTAAAATGGGTTATAACCCCGGCGCAGACAGTTGACGGCGTTGAAATTGCAGAGAACGCGCTTTTATACGGAGCATTTATCCAGAGCGTTATCGATTTCTTTATTATTGCATTTTGTATTTTCATTTTCCTGCGAATTATAACAAAAGCAAAATCAAAGTTCGAAAAGAAAGTCGAAGAGGAAACTCCTGCTCCTGCCGGTCCTACAACAGAGGAACTCTTAACTGAAATCCGCGACCTTTTGAAGAAATAATTTAATAACAAAACCCTTTGGA
>JAZOAF010000026.1:0-7350 GCA_045595345.1 Clostridia bacterium
GAGGAAGGACATCTTCCTGCTATTTATAATGCACTAACTATGGAGAACGGCGACAAAACCTTAACTGTTGAGGTTGCCCAGCATATCGGCGACAATGTCGCAAGATGTATCGCTATGGCATCAACAGACGGACTTAAACGCGGAACTCCCGTTACTGATACAAAAGAAACCATAACTGTTCCCGTGGGAAGAGAAACATTGGGAAGAATTTTCAATGTTTTGGGAAACCCCGTTGATAACAAGGAAGCACCAAAGGACGCTCCAAGATGGAATATTCACAGAAGTGCCCCCGAGTACTCAGAACTTGCAACATCAACAGAAATTCTTGAAACAGGTATAAAGGTAATCGACCTTATCTGCCCATTCTCAAAGGGCGGTAAGATTGGTCTTTTTGGCGGTGCAGGTGTTGGTAAAACTGTTCTTATTATGGAGCTTATCAACAATGTTGCCAAAGAACATGGCGGTCTTTCTGTTTTCACAGGGGTAGGAGAGAGAACAAGAGAGGGAAATGACCTCTATAACGAAATGATGGAATCAGGGGTTCTGGCAAATACCACTTTGGTATACGGTCAGATGAATGAGCCGCCGGGCGCAAGAATGAGAGTTGGTCTTTCAGGTCTTACAATGGCGGAATATTTCCGTGAAGAAGAGGGTCAGGATGTGCTCCTCTTTATCGATAACATATTCAGATTTACTCAGGCAGGCTCAGAGGTTTCTGCCCTTTTGGGAAGAATGCCATCAGCCGTTGGATACCAGCCGACCCTTGCTAACGAAATGGGTATGCTCCAAGAGAGAATAACATCAACCAAGAAAGGTTCAATAACCTCTATTCAGGCGGTTTATGTTCCTGCCGACGACTTAACTGACCCTGCTCCTGCCACAACATTTGCCCACCTCGACGCAACAACAGTTCTTTCAAGAAGCATAGCGTCTCAGGGTATTTACCCTGCCGTTGACCCTCTTGAATCAACAAGCAGAATACTCTCTGCCGAAATTTTAGGCGAGGAGCATTACAGCGTTGCAAGAGAGGTCCAGAGAATTTTGCAGAGATATCAGGAGCTTATGGATATTATCGCAATTATGGGTATGGACGAACTTTCCGACGAGGATAAGCTCTTGGTTCAAAGAGCAAGAAAAATCCAGAGATTTTTGTCCCAGCCTTTCCATGTTTCTGAAAAGTTTATCGGAATTAAGGGGACTTATGTTCCTCTTTCCGAAACCATAAGAGGCTTTAAGGAAATAATCGAAGGCAAACACGACGACCTTCCTGAATCTGCGTTTCCTTTCGTTGGTACAATAGATGAAGCGGGTGCCAAAGCAAAGAAGGTGCAGCGATGAAAACCTTTAATTTAAGCGTTGCATCCCCAAGCGGAAACATCTTTGAGGGCGAAGCGACGGGAATATATCTTCGCGGTGCATCAGGAGACCTTGCGGTACTTGCTGACCACGCTCCTTTTATAACTTCTGTTGTCCCCTGCAAAGGGAAAATTGAAGACGAAAATGGGGAAGAAAAACCTTTTGAGATTGAAAGAGGTCTCCTGACTGTCTCCAAAGAAAAGGTAATCTTAATGTCGGGAAGCTTTAAATGGATATAAAAAAAGTCGGCGTTATTGCGGACTTTTTGCGTATACTAAATATTGAAATTTGAAATGTTTTGATGTATAATAAAACAACAAAAGGAGGAAGAGAAATGAAGAACATTGAAATCGGCGGAGCGTTTTCTGCATCAGCGGTATCTCTTGGATGTATGAGGATGAAAGGCCTTGATGAAAGACAGATTGACGCAATTATGAACACAGCCTTGGAGTGCGGAATTGACTTTTTCGACCACGCAGACATCTATGGTGCAGGAGAATGCGAAAGCTTGTTCGGGGGGTTTTTAAAGAGAAACAAATCTCTTCGTGATAAAATCAAAATCCAGACCAAATGCGGAATTAACTATGGAAAATATAATTTTTCAAAGGAACATATAATTGAGGCGGTTGAGGGAAGCCTTTCCCGTCTGGGCGTTGATTATGTTGATGCCTTGCTTCTCCACAGACCTGATACTCTTATGGAACCCGAGGAGGTTGCAGAGGCTTTTGATAAATTGGAGAGAGAGGGGAAGGTAAAGCGTTTCGGCGTGTCAAACCATAATATGATGCAGATAGAGCTTTTGAAAACTGCCGTAAAACAGCCTCTCATTATAAACCAGCTCCAATTTTCTGTAACAGAGGCAGGAATGGTAACCTCGGGAATGAATGTAAATATGAAAAATGCGGAGTCTCAGATGCGCGACGGTTTTTTACTGGAATACAGCCGGCTTAAAAAGATGACGATTCAGGCGTGGTCTCCTTTCCAGTATGGATTCTTCGAGGGAACATTCGTGGATAACGAAAAGTTCCCTAAGCTTAACGAAAAGCTTGGCGAGATTGCGGAAAAATACGGCATAACAAAAACGGGGGTTGCAACGGCGTGGATACTTCGCCACCCTGCAAATATGCAAGTTATTGCAGGAACAATGAACCCTGAGCACCTTAGGGAAATCTGCGACGGGGCGGACATAACCCTTACCCGTCAGGAGTGGTATGATATCTATAAAGCAGCAGGCCACCGCCTACCGTAAAGGTTTATCTAAGAAATAATACTAAAAAATTTTTGCTCTCATATATTATAAGTAGTAAGAAAAATATATGGGAGTGGTATAATGCAATATGCAACAATTGAAGAAAGAACGGTAAATATTGCACATTACATAATAGATAGCAGATGCACGGTTCGAGAGGCTGCTAAAAAGTTCGGCATTTCCAAATCAACTGTACATAAAGATATAACAGAAAGGCTTCCTAAACTCAATAAAGTCATATATGACGAAACGAGGGAAATACTTAACGAAAACAGAGAAGAGCGGCATATAAGAGGAGGTCTTGCGACCCGCGAAAAGTATCTCAATAAAAGAAAACAAAAATAAAAGCCGAAAGCGAAAGCTTTCGGTTTTTTATCTGTAAGGGTTGATAAATATTTTGCATTATGTTAAAATGAAAAAAGATATGAACGGGGGATGAAAATATGATTCATTCATTTTTACTTATAGGACAATCAAATATGGCAGGGCGAGGCTTTTTAAGCGAAGCTGAGCCTATCGAAAATGATAAAATAAAGGTTTTAAGAAACGGCAGATGGCAGGGAGCTTTCCGTCCGATTAATCCCGACAGGTCTTTTTCAGGGGTTAGTCTTGCTGAGAGCTTTGCGGACTTATATGTAAAGGAGCACGATGTAGAGGTTGGGCTTATTCCTTGCGCAGACGGGGGAACGAACATAGACCAGTGGTGTGCAGGAAGTCTTCTCTATGACAATGCAGTATATCAGGCAAGACTTGCCCAGAGGACTTCAACAATAGCGGGAATTCTCTGGCATCAGGGCGAATCTGACGCAAATGAAGAGTCGTACGCTTTATATGAAAAAAAGTTTTTAAAAATAATGAATTCCCTGAAAAAAGATTTAAACCTTTATGACGTGCCGTTTTTGTTAGGCGGATTGGGAGATTATCTTGCAGAATATAACGGCGGAGCTATAAAGGATTATTATCCCCGTATCAATGAGACTTTGGAGAAAATCGCAAAGGAAAACCCCATGACTGGGTTTGTCAGCGCAAAGGGTCTTACGGCAAATCCCGACAATCTTCATTTTAATACGAAATCTCTTGTGGAGTTCGGGGTTCGTTACTATGAAGAATTTAAAAAGCTTGAAGATAAAAATAAGTTATTTACCGAAAAGGGCAAAGAGGACGACTCAATCCGCTCTGAGATGGAATTACTCTAACAAAAAAGGACTTAAGTTTTCTTAAGTCCTTTTATTTTTTAGAATAATCCGGGGATATTAAGTCCGCCCGTAAGCTTTCCAAGCTCGTTTTCCGAGCTTTCGGCTGCCTTCCTCATGCCTTCGTTAACTGCGGCAATGATAAGGTCTTGAAGCATTTCAATATCGTCAGGGTCAACAACGGCTTCTGAAAGATTTACCTCTAAAAGCTCTTTCTTGCCGCTGACTTTAACAGTAACGGCACCGCCGCCTGCACTTGCTTCATAAGTTTGATTTTCAAGGTCTTCCTGCATTTTAAGCATCTGCTCCTGCATTTTCTGTGCCTGTTTGAGCATTTGATTCATATTTGCGCCACCCGGCATTCTTCCTCCGGGGAATCCACCTTTTGCCATTATAATCCGCCTCTCTTTTTATAGTCTAGTTTTCAGTAACCGTCATAACTTCCCCAAGCAAATCTTTTTTCTTTGCAAGGTCAGCAATTGATGCGCCAGATGGCTCGGTTGCTCTTTTTAATCGGTTTCCGTTTTCGGAAACAATAATTTTATAGTCCTCTCCGCTTACCTTTTTAAATAAAGCTTTCAGATATTCTTTGCCCTCAGGGACGGAAACTCTCTCGTATGCCTCGCGGTTTGAAAGAATAAGTTCAATTTCGTTCCCTAAAATATAGGCTTTTGCACGGAATAAGAACATATAAAGCTTCTTACTTTCGTTTTTGATAATGGAAAGAGCGTCTTCCCATTTGTCCCATTCTTTTCCCTCTCCTGCACTGGAAGTCTCTTCCTTTGGCTTTGGAGCAGGTTTTTCTTCTGTCTTTTTCTCAGGCTTCTTTTCGGTTTTCTCTTCCTTTTTAGCAGGAGGAGGAGCCACAAAGGAGCCGTTTTCTATTTTGCTCTCTAAAAGGGAAAGTCTTGCGGAAAGGGCGTCTGCCCCTTCGCCGTATTGTGGCTTAGCAAGTTTCAAAAGAGCCATTTCAACAGAAATTTTCGGGTTTGCAATCCACTTTGCCTGAGCTAAGTACTCGCAAAGGGTTGTTATGGAATATAAAAGTCTTTCGACGGAAAACTTTTCCGCCTGAGCTTTGTATTTTTCGATTTTTTCTCCGCTCCGCTCAATGATTTCTGATGGGTTATTGGTTGCCTTACAGAACATAAGGCTTCTGAAATGGGCAATCAAATCGTCAAAGAAGCTTGAAACCTCTTTGCCCTTGTTTAAAAATGCGTCCGCAGTTTTGAGGCAGGAAAGAGTGTCTTCCTTTGCGATAAAGTCAGCAAGGTCGAATAAAACCTCATCGTTTACAATTCCCACAATCTCGGAAACGGTATCCTTTTTAATCTCCCCGTTAAAAGATGCGGTGCATTGCTCTAAAATACTGAGCCCGTCACGCATTGAGCCGTCCGCAAGCTCGGAAATAAGCTCGGACGCATCAGGGGTTATGGATATATTTTCTGCTTCACAGATTTTATTTATTCGTCCGGAAATATCGTCAACGCCGATTCGCCTGAAATCAAATCTCTGACACCGTGACAAAATGGTGGGGAGAATTTTGTTAGGTTCGGTTGTAGCCAGAACAAAAATAACATATTCAGGCGGCTCTTCCAGAGTTTTAAGGAGAGCGTTAAAGCCCTCGTTGGTAATCATATGAGCCTCGTCAATTATATAAACCTTGTATTTACAGTTTGCGGGAGCATAGTCAACTTCCTCGCGGATTTGTCTTATATCCCCGACACCGCGGTTGCTGGCAGCGTCCATTTCATAAACATCCATAATGGAGCCGTCCATAATGCCTCGACAGGTGGGGCATTCATTACAAGGATTTCCGTTTTGCGGATTTTCGCAGTTAACGGCACGGGAGAGGATTTTTGCGCAGGTTGTTTTACCTGTTCCTCTTGTTCCGCAGAAAAGATAGGCATGAGCAATACGACCTGACATAACGCTGTTTCGAAGCGTCTCGGAAATATGCTCCTGACCGACAACATCCTCAAAAATCATCGGACGCCATTTACGGTATAAAGCCTGATACATTTCGGACATACTACTCTCCTCCTTTAAAAAATAAAAGCTATGTTCTTGAGTTCGAGGCATAACTACCCGCGTAATCCGACAGTTAGCTCAGATACGGCTACCCTACGGCACATCAAAGATACTGCTTAATGCTGCTGCATTCCTGCCCTGACATGGTTCACAGGCTTTAATTGCGTAAGACCGAATCGTCAACACCACTTATCGGAAACAGACCGCACAGCCATGTCCCTCAGCTCAAGTTGTCATCCCCACTTAGCGGATTGAAGGTTACAAGGTACCGCTGCCACCCCGATTTAACATAGCTCATACAGTATAACACATAAAGCCTTAGATGTCAAACAAAAAACGGAGCTATGACAAAATGCGAGGGCATTTTACATATAACTCCGTCTGTTTCGATTATTTACAAAGGGCAAGCTCCACATTTCTTGTAAGAATGTCGCCATAGGTGTAAGAAACTCTTCTTTCAGCCCCTTCGCTGTCCCCGACAGGGTCAAGCTTGATTACAAAAACATTTCTGTAAGTCCCCTCAATAACTCCGTTGCGAACTGCGCGTTTTTTTCTGCCTTTCTTGGACGCAAATCTGACTTTGCTTCCTATATTATCTTTAAGATCTGCCTTAATTCTATCAATTTCTTTTTTGTTATCCATAAGGTTCCACCTCATATGTAAAAAAATCTAAAAAACACAATAGATTGTGTACTAATTAAAATTATTATAACATATATTGTGGTATTTGTAAAGGGTTTTTTGTAAAAAAACATAAAAATTTGTAGAATTTTTCCGAAAATAAAGATTCTGTATGAAATGGAGAAACAAGGAAAAAATAAAGAACAAAAGGAGAGGATATTTTGAAGTTTTTTAAGCGGTTTAATCTTCTTGATTATATAATTCTTCTGGGGGTTATCCTGACGGTTTTGTTTGCAGGGTATAACTTCCTTCCTCAAAAGAATAAAGAGTGCAAAATGACAATCTCATATGAAGGAGAGGCGGAAGTTAAAGACGGCGATATCTGTTTTGATATGGACGGGAATAAGACTTTGGGGGAGATCCGACTTACAGACAACGGTTTTTCCGTCTCCTTTGGGGGAAGATACAGCGAGAATGGAATTCGCCTGGGGGAAAGAGCTTATGCCATTAATCTTCCTCTTAAAATGATAGTTGGAGATTATTATTTAGAGGGCAAAATTGAGGGGATTGGCTTTGGCGATTAAAAGTCTTTTTAAAACCAGTCTTTCAGGAAAAGCATATTATAAGATAAAAAGCTTTCCTTTAATAAAACTGTTTTTTGACTTTGACTATGCAAGTCATCTCTGGGAGAAAAGCTTTATAAAAGGAATTGCAAAAAAAGGGACAGAAAAAATACCCATCTTGAAAACAAGGCAGACAAATCAAAATGTATTTGCCCTTTTATTAAGCCTTAATATTTATATGGGGGCATATCCCTCTTTTCCTTTAATTCAGGGGGTGCTGACTTTATATTTCCTTTTTTCAACAAAGGAAGAAAATTTTAAAATTATGATTTTCTTT
>JAZOAF010000027.1:0-16215 GCA_045595345.1 Clostridia bacterium
AGGCAGAGGATAAGATGAATAATGTCCTTTGCAATGGTGTAAGCAGGGGCTGCCTTTGCCCCGAAGATTGCGGTTATAGGGCGAAGAGGGAGCTTTCCCTCTTTGATTTCAAAATATTTATCAATAAGATAAAGGGCGTTAAGCTGTTGCCTTTTATATTCGTGAAGCCTTTTGATTTGCATATCAAAAACGGAGTTTTCGTTTACCTCTGTCTTTTGAGTTTTATAAAGATAGTCGCAAAGACGCTTTTTGTTCTCCCGTTTTATCTCCAAAAGGCGGTTTAAGAAATGTTCGTCCTTTGCATAATCTTTAAGCTTTTTAAGCTCTGTCGGGTCCTTCTTAAAGCCATTTCCGATTTTGTCTTCAATCAGGTCGCAAAGAGGCTTGTTTGATTGAAGAAGCCAACGGCGAAAGGTTATGCCGTTTGTCTTGTTATTGAACTTGTCAGGATAGATTTTATAAAAAGACGAAAGCTCGTTCTCTTTTAAAATAGCGGTGTGAAGTGCTGCTACCCCGTTTACGCTGAAAGAATAGTGAATGTCCATATTCGCCATATGAACTCTGTCGTCCTTATCGATTATATAAACTGTTTCGTCAGAAAACTTTCTTCGCACCCGATTATCTAAAACCTCAATAATCGGAACAATCTGCGGAGCAACCTCTTTTAAAAATGAGATGTCCCATTTTTCAAGAGCTTCGGCGAGGATTGTGTGGTTTGTGTAGGCAACAGTTTTTGAAACGGCTAAAATCGCATCGTCGAGGATAAGACCTTTTGCCATTAAAAGACGGATAAGCTCAGGGATAATCATTGAGGGATGGGTGTCGTTAATCTGGATTACGGCGTAATCGGAAAGGTCATAAAGCTTACACCCTTTTTCTATGCACTCGTCTAAAATAAGCTGAGCCGCACAGCTAACCATAAAATACTGCTGGTAAACTCTTAGCAGTCTTCCCTTGTCATCGCTGTCGTCGGGATAGAGAAAAAGAGTGAGATTTTTTCTGATGTCCTCTTTGTCAAAGTCGATTCCTTTTTTGACAAGGCTTTCGTCAATGGTTTCTATGTCAAAAAGCCGAAGGGTGTTAACCCCACCCATATAGCCGACGATGTCAAGATTTAAAAGCCTTGCTGAAATAGAAAAATCTTTGAAAGAAACGGTGTAGGACTTATTTTCCCCCTCTAAAAAGCCTGAGGCACTGAGCCAGGGATTGATTTCTTCGGTCTGCTTGCTGTCTTTAAAGACCTGCTTGAAAAGACCGAAGTGATAGCAAAGGCCGATTCCGTCTCCGCAGAGATTTAAGGTTGCAATGGAATCTAAAAAGCAGGCAGCAAGACGGCCAAGTCCGCCGTTTCCCAAAGACGGCTCTGCTTCCATTTCCTCAAATTTTTCTAAGGAATATCCGTTTTTTGCGAGAAAGCCCTGGATTTCCTCATAGATGCCCAGGTTTAAAAGGTTGTTAGTTAAAAGCCTTCCCAGAAGAAATTCTGCCGAAACATAATAAAGCTTTTTCTTTGTTTCCTTTGTCCGTTTTTCTTTTGCAAGATGCTTGATGGTCTTAACCAAAGCAAAATAGATTTCGCTGTCCGAGCAGGAGGAGATATCTTTTTCCAAAAAGTTTTTAAGTAAGTCTGTCGCCCTCATAGAATTCGTTCCTTTCCATTTTATTAAGGTTATTATTGACAAATATGAGAAAATTCATTCTTTTGGGCAACAAAATGGAATAAGAAAAAACTCCGGACCGCAAAAATACTGGAATATAAAAACAAAAAGGCAATATCCTTTTGATTTTAGTTTTAAAGATGAAGAAAAACCGAAAGGGTTCGGTTTTTCAAATTTAAATTGTATTTTTGCTATGAACAAACTTCGCCTCTGGCAGTATCTGTATACGGCTTCGGACTCAGTTTGCCCATTCCAAAGATTTTTCTTATCCCATTAAAAAAAGCCACTCCAAATTGGAGTGGCTTTAAGTATTAAATATTACCCGAGTTCAGCAAAGTATTTGATTGTTCTAACCATCTGGCTTGTGTATGAGTTTTCGTTGTCATACCAGGAAACAACCTGTACTTCGTAAAGGTCATCAGCGATAGGAGCAACCATTGTCTGTGTTGCGTCAAAGAGTGAACCGTATGTGATACCAACGATATCAGAAGATACGATTTCGTCTTCGTTGTAACCAAAGGAAGCAGAAGAAGCAGCCTTCATAGCAGCGTTGATGCCTTCCTTTGTGATGTCCTTACCGCGAACAACAGCTGTAAGGATTGTTGTTGAACCTGTTGGAACCGGAACTCTCTGTGCAGCGCCGATGAGCTTGCCGTTAAGTTCAGGGATAACAAGACCGATAGCCTTAGCAGCACCTGTTGAGTTAGGAACGATGTTAACCGCACCGGCTCTTGCTCTTCTTAAATCGCCCTTTCTGTGAGGACCGTCTAAAATCATCTGGTCGCCTGTGTAAGCGTGGATTGTAGCCATGATACCTGACTGAATTGGAGCGTAGTCGTTAAGAGCCTTAGCCATAGGAGCGAGGCAGTTTGTTGTACAAGAAGCAGCGGAAATGATAGTATCGTCCTTTGTAAGAGTACCTTCGTTTACGCTGAAAACAACTGTTTTAAGGTCGTTACCTGCCGGAGCAGAAATAACAACTTTCTTAGCACCTGCATCAATATGAGCCTGAGACTTTTCTTTGGAGCAGTAGAAACCTGTACATTCAAGAACAACATCTACATTAAGAGCGCCCCAAGGACATTCCTTAGCGTCTTTGATAGCATAGATTTTAATTTCTTTTCCGTCAACTGTGATGCTGTCATCACCAGCAACTACTGTATGACCGTCATATCTTCCCTGAGAAGAGTCATACTTTAAAAGATGCGCAAGCATCTTAGGGTCTGTTAAGTCGTTGATTGCAACAACTTCATAACCTTCTGCACCAAACATCTGTCTGAATGCAAGACGACCGATACGGCCGAAACCATTGATAGCAACTTTAACTGCCATTGTGAGATACCTCCAAAAAATTTTATTTTAAATAAGATAATAT
Source organism: Clostridia bacterium (assembly GCA_045595345.1). Taxonomy (GTDB): domain Bacteria; phylum Bacillota; class Clostridia; order Monoglobales; family Monoglobaceae; genus SIG454. Next base: position 3,034 of record JAZOAF010000027.1, read on the forward strand.
TATTTTACACCATTTTGCCAAATTATACAAGTACTTTTTGGAAATTTGTTAAAAATTTAACCTATTTTATACTATTGGTCGCTGAGCTTTGTTAAAAATGCCCGAGTTCTTTCGCTCTTCGGCGATTTTAAGACCTCATCGGGAGTTCCTTCCTCTTCAATAAGCCCGTCATCCATAAAGATTATCTTGTCGCTTACCGCCTCTGCAAAATCAATCTCGTGAGTTACGATAACCATAGTTGTTTTTTCAGAAGCAAGCTTTCTTATAACCTTTAAGATTTCCCCTGTAAGCTCAGGGTCAAGAGCCGAGGTTGGCTCATCAAAAAAGAGAATGGACGGCTTTAAGGCGAGCGCTCTTGCGATTGAAACTCTCTGCTTTTGTCCTCCTGATAATTCGCAAGGATAGCTGTCGATTTTATCTTTAAGACCCACACGGTCCAAAATTTCGATAGCTTCTTCGCGGATTTTATCAAAAATCTCTTTCCTCTTTTTGCGGTCCTTTTTATACTCCTCTTTTGCGTGGAGCTTTGGCGCCAGCATAACATTGTCTAAAACTGTATACTGTGGGAAAAGGTTAAAATCCTGAAAAACAAGCCCGAAGTGGAGCTGTTTTTGTTGCATTTCCTTAGCGGAAATCTTTTCGCCTGCACGGAAAATAACCTCTCCGTTTACCAAAAATTCGCCTTCGTCTGCAATTTCAAGAAGGTTTATGCAACGAAGAAGAGTGGTTTTTCCGCTTCCCGAAGAGCCGATTATGGAGAGAACCTGCCCTTTTTCTAAGGTAAGGTCTATTCCCTTTAAAACCTTGGTCTTTCCAAAGCTTTTATGTATATTTTTAAGCTCAAGTATTGACATAATTAACCTCTGTAATAATTCAATTTCTTCTCAACATACCCGAAAATGAGGGTAAGAATTCCGCAGAATGCCAGATAGAAAACCCCCGAATAGAAAAGGGGCCATAAAATACCGCTGGCATTTGCAAGTCTTTTTGCGTTCCATATGATTTCATAAACCATAATGGTGTTTGCAAGAGAAGTGTCTTTGACCAAAGTCAGAAATTCGTTGCTCATTGGCGGAACAATCCGCTTAACAACCTGCATTAAAACCACCTTGAAAAAGGTCTGGGTTTTGGTAAGACCTAAAACCTGTCCTGCCTCATACTGCCCTTTGGGTATGCTTTCAATGCCCCCTCGGAAAATCTCCGAAAAGTAGCAGGCATAGTTTATAACGAAAGCGACAATTGCGGCAACAAAGGTATTAACCCCTTTTATGCCGATAAACCCGGGGCCAAAACCGAAAATTATAAGTTGGAGCATAAGGGGAGTTCCTCTTATAATCCATATAATGGTCCGAATCGGCCATCTGATAACCTTAAAACGACTCATTGACCCAAAGGAGATAATAAGCCCTAAGGGGAGAGCCATAAGAAGAGTCAGACAGAAAATCTCAAAGGTCGTGCCAAACCCTTCTAAAAGGTTTTTCGTAACAGTAATTAGCATTGACATAGTAACACCTTAAAATTTCAATTAGTTATTATAAAGCGAGGTTAAGACCGTATTTTTCAGCGAGGGCATCAAGTGTTCCGTCTGCTTTGAGTTCATCGATTGCAGCGTTAACACTGTCTAAAAGCTCTGTATCTTCCGGTCTGAAACCGATACCGTATTCTTCTGCTGTAAGCTCAACAGCGTAAGAGAATGTGTCATAGCTTGTGCCGTCCTTTGTCATTGTCTTTGCCATTGTGATGTCGATAACGCAAGCGTCAGCCTGACCGCCTTTAACAGCTAAAAGAGCGTCCTGCTGTGTTGCAACTGCAACATAGTTTCCGTCAAGACCGCTATCTTTGATTGCAGCTTCGCCGGCAGAGCCTGCTTCTGCTGTAAATTTAAGGTCTTTCATAGATTCAGCATCAGGATATTTTTCAATAGCGTCTTCTGCCATAACAACAACCTGTGCGTTCTTAACATAAGCCTTTGAAACAGCACAGTTAGCCTTAACATCGTCAGAAATTGTCATACCGTTCCAGATACAGTCAATCTGGTCAGACTTTAAGATAGGAAACTTTGTATCCCAGTTGATTTCAACAAATTCAGGAGTAACGCCGAGCTTTTCGCAAACAGCCTCAGCAAACTCTGTGTCAAAACCTGTTAAAGAACCGTCTTCGGCAAGGAAGTTCATTGGTTCATAAATTGTGTAACCGATAACGAGTTTGTCGTCACCCTTTTCGCCGCAAGCGCAAAAAGCGAATACCATAACCGCTGCCATAAGTAAAGCAATAATTCTTTTCATAATAAATTCCTCCTATGTGCCTATGCACAAAAATATAGGAACATTATAACACAGTATGAAAAATTTTGCAACAGATATTCTTTACATTTAGCAAAAAATATGGTATAAATAAAGGCAGGAGAGTGAAAAAACATGGAATTTGTATTGGCAAGTCAGAATAAGCATAAGGCTGTTGAAATTGAGAATATATTAGGCGAGGGTTTTTCCATTATAACAATGGACGAAACACGCGCAAAAGGTCTTGATATAATCGAGGACGGAGAAACCTTTAAGGATAATGCTTTGATTAAGGCAAGAACTGTTGCAAAAATTACAAATCTCCCAACAATCGCTGACGACAGCGGACTTTGCGTTGAGTATTTAGGCGGTGCGCCGGGGGTTTATACTGCAAGATATGCAGGAGAGGGCGCAACAGACGATGCAAACATTGACAAGCTTCTGGGCGCATTAAGCGGAGTTCCCGAAGAGAAAAGAGGGGCATATTTTGCCTGTGCAATCGCAGTTGTTTTCCCAAATGGAGAAGAAAAAACCTTTTTTGGAAAGTGCGACGGACGAATTTTAGAGGAAAGACGAGGGGCAAACGGCTTTGGCTATGACCCGATTTTCTTTGTCCCTGAATATAATATGTCTATGGCGGAGATTCCAATGGAAGAAAAAAACAAAATAAGCCATAGAAGTCGGGCGCTCACGGAAATGATGAAAGGATTGAAAGATTAAGTGAAACGGATTTTAAGTCATATGCGTCGGGCTATTGACGATTATGATATGATAAAAGACGGCGACATTATTGCTGTTGGAATTTCAGGGGGAAAAGACTCTCTTGCCCTTCTTCAAGCCCTTTCTCAGTATCGCCATTTTGCAAATAAGGACTTTTCTCTTAAAGCCGTAACGATTGATATGGGCTTTGGAATGGACTATTCCCCCATTGAAAAATTCTGTGAGGAAATTGATGTTCCTTACATAGTCAAGAAAACGGAAATAAGTCAGGTTTTATTTGATATAAGAAAAGAGAGTAACCCCTGTTCTCTTTGTGCAAAAATGCGCAGAGGTGCTCTTTGCGAGCTTGCAAAGGAAATAGGTTGTAACAAGGTGGCGTTAGGGCATCATCAGGAGGATGTTATTGAAACATTTTTCCTCTCACTTTTTTATGAGGGACGCCTTAACACCTTCGCTCCCGTTACCTATCTTTCAAGAACAGATATGTATGTTATCCGCCCGTTTATCTATGTTCCCGAGGGGGACATAAAGGGGGCGTCTTCTCGTCTTGAATTTCCTGTTGTTAAGAATTTATGCCCAATGGACGGAGTTTCAAAAAGGCAGGATATGAAGGATTTCATAAACGAGAAAAACAAGGGCGACCATCACTTTAAAACAAGAATGATGCACGCTATTAAAAGCGGACTTGGGCCTTGGAAGACCGAGGCGGAAAAGGGGCAAAAGTAATGATTTATCCATACGAGAGGCTTGATGATTTGCAAACGGGCGGACTTAAACTTATCCAGAATCCAAGCTGGTTTTGTTTCGGGGTTGACGCAGTTTTGCTTTCTGATTTTGCCTCAAAAGGAATTAAAAAGGATGCCAAGGTGTTAGACCTTTGCTCAGGGAGCGGTATTATCCCAATTCTTCTCACAAGAAAAAGCCTTGCCAAAGCCATAACAGGACTTGAAATCCAGGAAGAAGTAGCTGATATGGCAAAAAGAAGCGTTGAGCTTAACGCCCTTTCGGATAAAGTCGAAATGATTTGCGGAGATTTAAAGGACGGCGTAAAACTTTTCGGGAAAAGCAGTTTTGACAATATAAGTTGCAATCCTCCTTACAAAGAAAATCTTGGCGGTCTTAAAAATAAGGTGGACAATATGACAATTTCAAGGCACGAGGTTTTATGCTCCTTAGAGGATATTATTTCTGTTTCGGCAGATATTTTAAAGCCTTACGGAAAGCTTGCTTTAATTCATCGCCCTGAAAGACTTGCAGATATTTTGTGCCTGATGCGAAAGTATAAAATCGAGCCGAAAAGACTTCGGTTTGTTCATCCGTCGCCATCTAAAACCGCAACAATGATTCTTATTGAGGGGGCAAAATGCGGAAAGCCAAAACTCTTTTTGGACCCGCCCCTTTATGTTCACGACGAAAACGGAAACTATACGGACGAAATAAATGAAATTTACGGAAGGGATAAGGAATGAGTGGAACACTTTATATATGCGGAACACCCATCGGAAACCTTGGGGACATAACCATAAGAGCTCTTGAAACCTTGAAGACGGTGGATATAATCGCCGCCGAGGATACAAGAAACACCTTAAAGCTCCTCAATCATTTTGAGATAAAGGCGCCTCTTATGAGCTATCACGAGCATAACAAGGAAAGCGCAGGGAGAGAGCTTTTAAAGCTTCTGACTGAGGGTAAGAATATTGCATTAGTTTCGGATGCGGGAATGCCCGTCATTTCTGACCCTGGGGAAGAACTTGTTAAACTCTGCATTGAAAACGATATTGAAATCGTAACCCTCTGCGGTCCCACAGCCTTTACAACGGCTCTGGTTTACAGCGGAATTTCAGGAAGAAGATTTTCTTTTGAGGGCTTTCTGCCTGTTCCTAAAAAAGAGAGGTCAGCCCACCTTGAAGAAGTTAAAAACGATACAAGAACTTTGATTTTCTATGAGGCACCTCATAAGCTCCTTAAAACTCTTTCCGATTTGAAAGATGCTTTGGGAAACAGAAATATTGCGGTCTGCCGTGAGCTTACCAAAAAGTTTGAGGAGATAATCAGAGGGGATATTGAATCCGCCATTTCTCATTTTGAAGAAAATTCTCCAAAAGGGGAATTTGTTCTGGTTATCGAAGGGGCAAACGAGGAGGAAATCCTTAAAGAAAAACGAGAAAGCCTTCCTTCTCCCGAAGAGCTTTTGAAAATAAGACAAAGTGAAACTCTCTACGGCAAGGAGCTTGTTAAAGCCGTTGCGGAAGAACTTAATCTTCCCAAGAGAGAGGTTTATGAAATATATCTTAAAATGGAGAAAAAGCAATGATTTATACAGTAACCCTAAACCCTGCCATTGACTATATTGCAACCACGGCGGATTTTAATTTGGGCGAGCTTAACTATGCCGATTCTGCTCAAATGACTTTCGGCGGAAAAGGCCTTAATGTGTCTGCGGTTTTGTCAAGCCTTGATGTGCCTAATATCGCTCTTGGCTTTATAGGTGGTTTTACGGGAGATGCTATTGTAAAAATGGCAGAAGAGGCAGGGGTAAAGTGCGACTTTATCCGTCTTGAAGGGCAGAATTCAAGAATAAATGTCAAAATTAAAAGCGGAGAGGAAACGGAGCTTAACGGCAAAGGCCCCGTTGTTTCAGGGACTGCCCTTAACGCTTTATACAGCAGACTTTCTGAATTAAAAGAGGGGGACACACTTGTTTTGTCAGGGAGCGTCCCAAACGGAATTTCCCCCACAATCTATATGGATTTGATGTCAAGACTTCCGAAAGGGGTTAGGACCGTTGTTGATGCCTCTGGGCAGGCCCTTAAAAATGCCCTCAGCTGTAAACCCTATCTCATAAAGCCAAATGCTTACGAGCTTGGGGATATTTACGGGGTGAAAATTGAGGTTAAAACCGATGCGGTTTTCTACGGAAGAAAACTCATTGATGCGGGAGCGGAGAATGTTCTGATTTCGTTAGGAAAAGATGGAGCTGTCCTTGTAACACGCGATGAGGCTTATGAAATGAACGCCCCTGAGGGCGAAGCGGTAAACTCTGTGGGAGCAGGAGACTCAATGGTTGCAGGCTTCCTTACAGCCATTGTGAGCGGCGAGGGACTTTTAGACGCGCTGAGACTTGGCATCTGTGCAGGCTCGGCAACGGCATTTTCTGAAACTCTTGCAACAAAGGACGAAATTTTGAAACTTTTAAGCGCAGAGCTTCGCTAAATTGACTTTTTTGAAAATAGGGGTATAATATAAACAGAAGACAAACCAAAGTTAAGGAGAAACGATAACGCGAAAGTTCCTTTCCCGTTATCGCCTCCGGCGGATTTAATTGCCCGTGCGAAATTTTCTTCGCACCTGCTCAGAAACGCACATGGGCGTAAAACTCTCTTATCATTCCTTGCCATATGGATAAGAGAAAGCTTAATTATTGTTTGTGCCGACATATGGCGGCGGAATGGAGATTTTTATGAAGGGGATTATAAGAATATCGGCAGTTGTGCCTGAAATTTCTGTTGGAAATGTGGACAAGAATCTTGCGGAAATTATGGGAAAAATTAAAGAGGCAAGAGAAAACGGGGCAGGGATTGTGCTTTTCCCTGAACTTTCTTTGTGCGGTTATACCTGCGCCGACTTGTTCTTTCAGAAAACCCTTATCTCTTCTTCTTATAAAGCAATAAAAAGAGTTGCAAGTTTAACTTTGGAACAGGATATAACAGTGGTTTTAGGAGCGCCTTTAATGTATAAAGGAAGACTCTTTGACTGCGCATTTGTTATTGGAAAAGGGAAGATTTTGGGAATTGTCCCGAAATCAACTATAAAGAATTACGGAGGCTTTGCGGAAAAGAGATATTTCTCATCAGGGGAGGGAATGAGAGAGATAATTTCCTCAAAAGAGCTTATGATTAAAGAGGAATACGACATTCCTTTCGGGGAAGATTTGATTTTCTCCCTTGGCGGTGCAAGATTCGGAATTGAAATCGGGGAAGACTTAATGTCCCCCGTTCAGATAAGCAGTCTTTTATCTCTTGGCGGAGCGGAAATAATTTTAAACTCCGGCGCAAACAACGAAACCGTCGGAAGCCGTGAAAAAATCGAAGATGCGGTGAGGGAGACTTCAAGAAGAAATCTCTGCGCCTATGCTTTTGCATCCGTCGGGGCAAGTGAATCAACCTCCGATATGGTTTTCTCAGGTCAGATTTGCGCCTGCGAAAGAGGAAATTTTGTTGCGAAAAATGAGACGGTTGCAACGGAAAAGGATATGCTCTTTATGGATATAGACCTTGATAAAATAAGAGCAGACCGTCTTAAAAATACAACATTTAAAGATTTTATCGATTCAGAGCAAAACGATTTTTGCGAGATTTTGATTGATGCCGAGGAAGAGGAAAACGACGGCAGATTTTTAAAGGTAAAAAAAACTCCCTTTATCCCCGAGGATAAAGAGGAAAGAGAAAAAAGATGCAAAGAAATTTTTGAGGTTCAGGCAAAAGGCCTTGCAAAACGCCTCAAAATAACGGGCGGAAAAGCCGTTGTGGGCATTTCGGGCGGACTGGACTCAACTCTTGCAATTCTGGTTTGCGCAAAAGCTATGGATATTCTCGGCCTTCCAAGAGAGAATGTTTTCGCTCTTACAATGCCTGCCTTCGGAACATCGGGAAGAACCTATAACAATGCCAAAAAGCTTATGAAAGCTTTGGGAGTAACGGCGAAGGAAATAGATATAAAAGACGCCTGCCTCAAACATTTTGAGGACATCGGCCACGACAAGGAAAAGCTTGATTTGACTTATGAAAATGCTCAGGCAAGAGAAAGAACACAGGTATTGATGGACTATGCGGGCGAAGTCGGCGGTATCGTTGTGGGAACGGGCGATTTAAGTGAAATGGCTCTCGGCTGGTGCACCTATAACGGCGACCATATGAGTATGTATAGCGTGAACTGCGGAATTCCCAAAACTTTGATTTTTGAGATTGTTAAAACCCTTTCTGCGACGGAAAATTTTAAAAACGCAAAAGAGGTTTTAGAGGATATTGTTGACACCCCCGTAAGCCCCGAGCTTCTTCCTCCCGATAAAAGAGGGGAAATTTCTCAGGAAACGGAAAGCCTCGTTGGACCGTATATTCTCCACGATTTCTTTATCTATAATGTTATCCGATTTGGATTTTCTCCAAGCAAGATTTTTGAAATGGCGAAAATCGCCTTTAAGGATGATTTTTCAGAAGAAATCCTATTAAAGTGGCTTAAAAATTTCTACAAGAGATTTTTTACCCAGCAGTTTAAGAGAAACTGTGTCCCTGACGGAATAAAAGTCGGAAGCGTAGGCCTTTCCCCAAGAGGCGACTTCTCTATGCCGTCTGACGCGGCAGCTGACATCTGGCTCCGTGAAGCCGAAAACTTAATATAAAAATAAAAGAGCTTTGATTTTTCAAAGCTCTTTTTTATGTGCAAAAGGGGTATGGTAGGGAAAAGTTTTTTCAGATAAATAAAAATGTCGAAGCAAAGCTTTCCTTTGCTCCCTTTTTGTTATGGGTGTTTATAGTGTGTCAAAAAACTCACAAAAAGTTGGTAGCGACAGAGAGTCGTCGTGAGGGCGTTTACAACCGAGCAGACGAACCAAGCGTGACTTTTGTGAAAGAGGAAGAGCAGCGGAATGAGTGTACTCTGATTTTGAAATAAAAAATCAGAGCAAGCGATATAAAGCTTGCTCTGACGTGGTGCGGATGACAAGATTTGAACTTGCACCGGGAAACCCCGACTGGCACCTGAAGCCAGCGCGTCTGCCGATTCCGCCACATCCGCATTTAATCAGCAAAAAAATTGTATCATAAAACTGTTTTTTAGTCAATAATTTTTCTAACTTTCAATCTTTGAAGCTTTAATTTTCTTTATGCTCACAAGAAGAACAAGAGGGAAAACAACCGAAACGAAAATTCCTGCTTTAAGTCCCGCTTGCTCGGGGTTTGTTCCCAGAGCGACTCCAAGGTTTGTATAAGTCTTAACCAAATCTGCAACAATTCCTGCTATGTATGGGCCTAAGGTGCAGCCTAAATCTCCGAAAAACGCAAGAAGACCGAAGAGGGTTGTTCCGCCTTTTGGGAAGCATTTAGACGCCAGGGAAAAACAGCCCGGCCAGAGAATACTTGAAGCAAGACCTGAAAGGGCGCAACCTACAAGTGCGAAAGCGGGATATGGGGAAAGAGAGGTTAAAAGATAACAGATAATTCCCAGAATTGCAGAGCAAAGAAGGGTGAGCCGAAGGTTTATCCTGCTGCCGAAAAATCCATAAAGGACTCTTCCCGAGCCCATAAAAAGAGCCAGAAGGCAGGGGCCCAGCAAATCGCCGATTACCTTTGAAACACCAAGGCCTTTTTCTGCGAAAAGAGAAGACCACTGGGCAATTGTCATTTCCGTTGCCCCTGAACAGAGCATCACAATAAGGAAAAGGCAAAAAGTTTTTGAAGAGAGAAGCTCCCGAAGAGGCGTTTTTTCTTCCTTTGAAACCATTGGCGCAAAAGGAACTCTTAAAAAATTGAAGATATTTATAAAAGGAATAATCGCCCAGATAATCGGGAGAATAAACCAGTTTTGACCTCCTAAAAGCTTTAATGCAAGGGTTGAGAAAAGGACAACCGTAAGCTGGCCCCAGCAATAAAAGGAATGAAGAAGGCTCATTGCCGAGGATTTGCTCTCTGACGGGATTGCGTCAACCACGGGACTTACCATAACCTCAATAAGTCCGCTTCCGTAGGCATAGAAAACTATGGCAATTATCATTCCGATATAGGGATAGGGCAGAATTTTCGGGAGAACGCCCAGCAGGACAAGGCCAACAGTGCTTACGATGTGGGCAAGGACAATTGAATTTCTACAACCGAATTTATCCACCGTATAAACAGAGAGAAGGTCGGTTATAATCTGCACTCCGAAATTTATAAAGATAAGAAAGCTTATCTGGGTCAGGGAGATATTAAAATCCTGCTGAAAGATAACAAAAAACACAGGCGCAAGATTGTTGACAATCGCCTGAACGAAATATCCGACATAGCAAGACCGAATTGTTGACTTATAAGAAGCCATTTAATAATCACCTAACCTATAATTCTTAAAATGTCATTCCATGTGGCAAAAACCATTAAACCAAGGAGAAGAACAAGACCGATAAAGTGGACTATTCCCTCTTTTTCGGGGGGAACTCTCTTTCTTATAATAAGCTCGATTAATATAAAGAAAATTCTTCCGCCGTCTAATGCAGGGAAAGGAAGAAGATTCATAATTCCGATGTTAACTGAAATAAAGCCTGCTAAAAATAAAAGATTTAAAAGGCCTAAAAGACCGCCGCCGTTGCTTGTCACGGCGTTTTCCATCTGGTCGATAACTCCCACGGGGCCTGATAAATCGCTGAGCCTTGCCTCGCCTGAAATAAGCATACCAAGGCTTAAAAATACGATTTTGCCCATATAAACCGTCTGGAAAAAGCTTTCTCTTAGAACGCCAAAGACAGTTGGCGGTTTAATCGCGTTTTGAATACCGATTATTTTATAGGTATGCCCCTCAACCTCGTATTCATACAGAGGAATATTTTTAAAAGTTTTCTTTTCTCCGTCTCTTTTAACGGTTATATCAAAGGCGTCGTTCTCCGAAAAAGAAAGAGCCACGGAAATTTCCTGCTGAATATTTACGCTGTGGCCATTGATTTTGGTTATAATATCTCCTTTTTCAATATATGAAGAAGCAGGAGCATCGGGAACAACATTTAAAACAGTTGTTGAGACAAGACCGCCTTTTGCGGAGAAAGAGATAACCAAAAGGGAGATTATAAACCCTAAAACAATGTTCATAAATGCCCCTGAGGCTAAAATAACAAAACGGGCAAACTTGGATTTTTTAGAGAAAGAGCCTTCCTCCTCGCTGTCCCCGTCTTCGCCCTCCATCTGACAAAAGCCACCGATTGGAATAGTACGGACAGAGTATTTAGTCCCCGTTTTTCCTTGCTTTGACCAGAGTTTCGGCCCCATTCCGATAGCAAACTCGTGGACCGTAACACCAAAAATACGGGCAGAGATAAAGTGACCGAATTCGTGGACGAATATTATAACTGAAAAGAATAAAATCGCAAAGACAATAGTTAAAAATGTCATTTAAAAGCGCTCCCTTACATCTGTATCAATTCTTAATATATCATCTATTGTGGGATTTTGGGTGTTTTTATATTCGCTTAAAGCTTTTTCAACTGTTTCTCCGATTTGGAGGAAAGAGATTTCTCCCTTTAAGAATTTCTCAACTGCCACCTCGTTGGAAGCGTTTAAAACGGTTGGCATAATTCCGCCCGCTTTTCCTGCCTCTCTTGCAAGGCGCAGGCAGGAGAAGGTCTCCTCGTCAGGCTCGAAGAAGGTCAGCTTTTTAAGGTCGGCAAAATGCAGGCGCTTATCAGGAGACGGAAGTCTTTCGGGATAGGTAAAAGCATACTGGATAGGGTGCTTCATTGACGGAAGAGAAAGCTGGGCAATAACGCTTAAATCTTCATATTCCACCATAGAGTGAATTATGCTTTCCCTTTGAACGACAACCTCAATGTCGTCGATGTCCACACCGAAAAGCCATTTTGCCTCAATAACTTCAAGACCTTTATTCATAAGCGTTGCACTGTCTATTGTAATTTTCGCTCCCATACTCCAAGTAGGGTGCGAGAGCGCCATTTCTTTCGTAACTCCTTTAAGCTCATCACGGGTTTTCCCGAAGAACGGACCTCCTGATGCGGTTAAAAGGATTTTTCTTATTTTGTTATGGCGGTTCCCCTCTAAACTCTGGAAAATTGCGCAGTGTTCACTGTCAACGGGAAGCAGGCGGACCTTTTTCTCCGCAATTTTATCCATAAAGAGCTTTCCTGCCGTAACAAGAGTCTCCTTGTTGGCAAGAGCTATGTCCTTCCCGCTCTCTATTGCGTGAAGGGTTGGCACAAGGCCTGAAAAGCCTACGATAGAAGATAAAACCATCTCGCTTTCAGGATGGGTTGCAACCTCTATAAGCCCCTCCTGACCACTTAAAACCTTAACTGAGGTGTCAGAGAGGCGGACTTTAAGGTCCTTTGCCCCTTCTTCTAAAAATACCGCAACAATCTGGGGGGAGTACTTTCTTGCCTGCTCTTCAAGTAGGCGGACATTTTTGTTTCCGCTTATTGCCTTTATATTTATTTCTTTAATTCCTTTAAGGTCGTCTGCGACCTGCAAGGCCTGAGTTCCGATTGAACCCGTTGAGCCTAAGATTGAAATGTTCATATCTTTACCTCTTTTAAATTAAAAGGGGCAGGCAACTTGCCGCCCCTAAGATTATCTTTAATTGTTAAATGCCGATATATGTAATATAAGTATATACCACAGGTGCAACAAAAATTATACTGTCAATACGGTCTAAAATTCCGCCGTGGCCCGGGATTAAATTGCCGTAGTCCTTGATGCCGTATTGTCTTTTGATAGCTGATGCTGTAAGGTCTCCCAGCTGAGCTGCAACAGAGCCGATAAGCCCTAAAATAAAGAGGCTTAAAAAGTTTACATCCTGATTAAAGAAACGGCTTATAATAAGGCCGAACAACATACAGAAAAGACCGCAACCAACAGTTCCGCCGATTGCCCCTTCAATTGTCTTTTTCGGGCTGAGGTTCGGGCAAAGCTTATGCTTTCCGATTGCAACCCCAGTAAAATATGCGCAGGTGTCAGTTAAGAATGCACAGATTACGATAAGCCAAATATAAAACTCTCCGCCATTCATCTGACGAATGCCAATTATGTAGGATAAAAGGTAAGGAATGTAAAGAACGCTGAGAAGAGTTAAGCCTACCATACCTGCGTTTATCTTCTGGTTAAAGATAAGCATAATGATAAATAGAATTGCAGGGAACCAAAGAGTAAACGGAAGTCCCAGCATTGGGAATATAAAATATCCTGCAACAAAATGCACTGCTGAAATATAACCCATAATGCAAAGTGGCTTGCTCTTTAAAAGGTCAGTTGCTTTATAGAATTCGTAAAGACCCATAATGGAAACGACTAAAACTATAATTCCCCAAACCCAAGTGAAAGGTTGAAGCAAAGCCAGAATAAGTAAAGGAGCGTAAGTAAAGGCTGATATAATTCTTGTTTTCATAGGTAAAATTCCTTTCTTTAAACCTTGCCGAACCGGCGGTTACGCT
>JAZOAF010000028.1:0-11544 GCA_045595345.1 Clostridia bacterium
TTCCATAAAGTTGTTGAGGTTGAAATTCTTAAAAATCATTTTGTCCGTACGGGGATTATATTCGTTATAGTCAATTCCGTTTATAATTCCCGTAAGAGAATTTTCTCTTGCACGAAGGAGACCGTCAAGGCCCTCTCCGCCGATTGGAGTTTTAATCTCGTTTGCATAAGTCGGGCTAACAGTTGTTACCTCGTTTGCATAAACAATTCCAGCTTTTAAAAGGTTGGCACAGCCGTGGTATTCCAGTTTATCGTTAGTGAAATATCCCTCATTTAAAGAGAAGAAATCACGGGCCACATTCACATCATAAACACCTTGATATTTAAGGTTATGAATTGTAAACACAGTTTTAATGGCTGAATAAAACTCGTCTCGTTTATAATATGCGTCCAGAAGAACAGGAATCATTCCCGTCTGCCAGTCGTTGCAGTGGATAACATCAGGTTTAAAACCAATCCCTTTGAGAATTTCAAGGCACGCCTTATCAAAAAACGCAAATCTTTCCAAGTCGTTCCAGAGATATAGCTCTCTTGCCCCGAAATAATATTCGTTGTCAATGAAATAATAGGAAACGCCGTCCTTTACTATTTCAAAAACTCCGCAGTATTTATTTCTCCAACCGACAGGGATATAGATAAAGAATTTATATTCCATTTGGCTTATGAATTCTTCTTTAATTCCGCCGTATTTAGGAAGCACAACAGCTACCTCGTGCCCTTCTTTTACAAGAGCCTGAGGGAGCGCACCCAAGACATCGCCCAAGCCTCCGCTTTTAGCATATGGAGCGACCTCGGATGAAGCCATAAGTATTTTCATTTTGTCATCAATCCTTTCTGCATACCTTACCCTGATTTAGATGATAACTCTCTTACCAACCAAAGCAGGATAGGTCTCCTGTCCTACAAGCTTTTTGCCCTTTCCCAAAACAACTTCCTTGTCAAAGATTGCGTTTTCAACAAGACAGTTTTCAAGTATCTGAGAGTTCTGCATAATTATTGCATTCTCAACTGTTGCCCCCTCGGCAATTGTTACGCCTCGGAAGATGATACTGTTTTTAACAGTTCCCTCAATTGTGCAACCGTCGGCAATAAAGGAGTTCTGGACCTGCGCATTTCTGCCGTATCTTGTAGGCACCATATCCTTTACCTTTGTGAAAATCTTGTTGTTGTCAATTGTACCGAAAAGTTCGTCTCTTACATCCTTTTTAAGAAGGTCAAGATTAAACTGGAAATACGCCTGAATGCTGTCAATCTTCTTTCTGTATCCCGTAAATTTGTAGCCTAAAACATTAAGCCTCGGAAGATTTTCAAGAAGAATGTCCTTGGAAATACTGGTCTTTCCGTGAGCTGTGCAATCCCCCACAAGCTCCATCAAAAGCTCCTTTTTGATTAAAAAGGTGTGCATATATGAATGATTTGACTTCTGAATCGTAGGATAAATCTGCATATCCGTTACTTTGCCGTCATCAGAAACATCAATCAAGATATTTCTCTTTAAATCAGAGTCGGAAAGCTTGTCAACATCTGTATAAATAAGCGTAATATCTGCATTTTTTTCCTGATGGAAAGCCATAACCTCATCATAAGTAATATTGCAAACCGTGTTGCAGTCGCTTACCACAACATATTCCTGCTTAGCTCTTTTTAAGAAGCCGAAGGAGTTGAAAATGTTCCCAACGCCCCCGATTGCATTTGAGTCACTGTCATAAAGAGGGATTAAGAATAATCCGTTTCCTTTTCGGTCAAGGTCCCAGTCTCTGCCTGTTCCCAAGTGGTCAGTTAAAGACTGCGTTCTTGCAGCAGTGGGCATTCCTATATTAATAATGCCTGAGTTTATCATATTTGAAAGTATGAAATCGATAATTCTGTATCTTCCCCCAACCGGCACAGCCGCCAAGGCTCTTTTGTTTGTAAGTATTCCTAAGTTAGCCTCCGGATTTTCGGAGAAAATAAGTCCCAGTGTGTTGTTTTGCATACTATTTTTCCTCCTTTTGTCCCTTAGAATTTTTCTTGTCGTTATTCATAACATTTTTAACGACCATTGAGCCGCTTTTGATTTTAATTTTTTCGTCTATAACAATGTTCGCACCGAGAAGGGTTATATCGTCTGTGCAGATTTTTCCATTGATATATTTATCAATAGCGTCGTCGTCTGTGCAACCGATTTTTGCACCCGAAGAAACATATGTGTTTCCGCCTATAACCGATTTATAAATCATTGCGTCTTTGCCGATATGAACTCCGCCGTAGACAATGGAGTCGCGGACAACTGCGCCCTCTTCGACGGTTACTCCCGCAGAGATAACGCTATGTTCTACGCTTCCGCTGATTTCACAGCCTTCCGTTACATAGCTGTTTGAAATCTTGCCCGTTTCGGAAATATACTGAGGCGGAAGAACCGGGTTTTTACTGTAAATCTTCCAGTTATCGCTGTTAAGATTAAACTTCGGGTTCTCGTCGAGAAGCTCCATATTTGCTTCCCAGAGACTCTGGATAGTTCCGACATCTTTCCAGTATCCGTCAAAGCGGTAAGCAAAAAGTTTTAATCCATCCCCTAACATTTTCGGGATAATATTCTTCCCGAAATCGTTATCGGATTTTTCGTCATTTTCGTCTGCAATAAGATACTTTTTAAGAGGGCCCCAACTGAAAACATAGACGCCCATTGAAGCGAGGTTGCTCTTTGGATTTTTCGGTTTTTCTTCAAACTCCACTATGTTCATATCCTCGTCGGTGTTCATAATTCCGAACCTTGACGCTTCTGTCCAAGGCACTTCGATTACGGCAATGGTAGCATCAGCTTTTGCCTTTTTGTGCGCCTTAATCATTGCAGAATAGTCCATTTTATAAATATGGTCTCCTGACAAAATAACCACATATTCGGGATTGAATTGGCTTATGAAGCCTATGTTCTGATAAATTGCGTTAGCGGTTCCTTTATACCATTCTCCTTTTTCAGCAGAAACATAAGGGGGGAGAACATAAACTCCGCCGTTACGACGGTCTAAGTCCCAGGGCTGACCGCCTCCTATATAAGTATTGAGTTCAAGGGGTTGATACTGAGTTAAAACACCCACGGTGTCAATTCCTGAATGGCTGCAATTACTGAGCGGGAAATCGATAATTCGATACTTTCCCCCAAAAGGCACAGCAGGTTTTGCAACATTGGTGGTTAATGCACCAAGTCTGCTTCCCTGACCGCCTGCTAAAATCATGGCTACACATTCTTTTGAATTCATAAAAACGCCTCCAATTGATTTAAGTTAAGCTTTTCTGCTTTTCGCGGACTTTTTAAGATACATTGAGGAAAGAGGAGGGAGGTCCGCTTTAATATAATAATTAAATTCCCCCGTTTTTCCTTTTTTGGCTTTGAAGGACCCCTTGACTTTTCCCTCTCCGCCGTATTTTATATCATCTGTTGTAAAGATAACTTCATATTCACCTGCACTCGGAACACCTATACAATATTCCTTGTGCTCCCTCGCCGCAAAGTTCATTACGGCAATAATTTTTTCTCGTTTGCTTCGGCTTATCCTCATAAAGCTTATGACGCTGTGCTCGCCGTCCTCTGCATTAATCCACTTAAAGCCGTTCCAGTCGGAATCGTTTTCGTGGAAAGACTTATGTGACGAATAGAATTTATTTAAATCTTTCGTAAATTCTTTCATCTGTGCATGTCTGTCATAGTCCAAAAGGAGCCAGTCGAGACCCTCTGCGAAACGCCACTCTATAAACTGGCCGAACTCTCCGCCCATAAAGAGCATTTTCTTGCCGGGGTGGGCATACATAAAGCTGTATAAAAGTCTGAGACTCTTGAACTTCTGTTCATAGTCCCCATACATTTTGTCAATGAGTGACTTCTTCCCGTGAACCACTTCGTCGTGAGACAGCGGAAGAATATAGTTTTCCGAGTAAGCATACATCATTGAAAATGTTATGAGATTATGGTTTGAGCCTCTGAAATACGGGTCCATCGCCATATATCTTAATATGTCATTCATCCAGCCCATATTCCACTTAAAGTTAAAACCAAGTCCGCCCTCGTGAACAGGCTTTGTAACTCCGCCCCAGGCAGTTGACTCTTCCGCAATCATTAAGATATTCGGAAATCTTTCAAAAACCGCCTTGTTCAAGGACTGTAAAAACTCAATGGCTTCGAGATTTTCCTTGCCTCCGAACTTATTCGGGAGCCAATCCCAGCCTCTGTTATAGTCAAGATAGAGCATGCTTGAAACTGCGTCAACCCTCAGACCGTCAAAATGATATTCTTCAAGCCAGAAAATCGCATTGGAGATGAGGAATGAATGAATTTCCGTTTTGGTCCAGTCAAAGACCAATGTTCCCCATTCTTTATGCTCTCCCCGTCTGCTGTCGGGATGCTCATATAAACAGCTTCCGTCAAATCGGGCAAGGCCGTGGGCATCCTTTGGGAAGTGGGCGGGAACCCAGTCCATTATAACCCCAATCCCTGCTCTGTGGCACTCGTCAATAAAGTATTTTAAATCTTCCCCGCTGCCGAATCTGCTTGTGGCACTGTAATATCCCGTTACCTGATAACCCCAAGAGCCGTCGAAAGGATACTCCGCAAGAGGCATAAGCTCTATATGGGTATATCCCTGCTTTTTAATATAAGGAACAAGCTCATCTGCCATTTCACGATAGGTTAAAAAGCTTCCGTCCTCATGGGTTTTCCAAGAGCCAAAGTGCATTTCATAAATGTTTATTGGCTTATTATAAGGCTCTGTTTTTTCTCTTCTTAAAAGCCAATCACCATCGTTCCACTCATAAGATAAATCCGCCGTAACCGAAGCAGTTTCAGGGCGGAGCTGGCTTGCAAAAGCCATAGGGTCGGCTTTATAAAGCTCCTGTCCATTACGGGTTGTTATAAGATATTTATAAACCTCGCCCTCTTTTATCCCTTCTATAAAGGTCTCCCAAACGCCGTGGTTTTCATATAGCTCCATAGGGTTTGCATCTTTGTTCCAGCCGTTGCTGTCACAGACAACGCTGACAGCCGATGCCTCAGGGGCCCATACAGCAAATCGGTAGCCCTTTTTTCCTTCTCTTCTTTCCTTGTGGGCACCAAGCATTTTATAAAGATTATAATGCTTGCCCTCGTTGAAAAGATAGAGAAGAGGCTCCGATGTATAGTTAACTTTTGCTTCTTTACTCGTTTTTCTCATGGTGTCTCCCTCTTCATTTTGGTAAAGTTGCCTATAATAAAGGCAAAAACCTATTACGAAACAGTATATTTTTACTATTTCCATTGTATCAAAGATTTTTGCCTTTGTCTATAATGATACTTACCAAAATATTCCTTGTTGATTTGTCATTTTCCAATAAAAAATTGCGTTTTTCTTGGAAGAATTGTGATTTCATCTTCATTTATAAGCTCTTTTGCTCTTTCGCCAAGGTCCTCTGTCTTTATGTATGACGTTTCATCGGAGCAGTTTATTATAAAAACTCCCGCTCCGTTTCCGGCTTTATTACCAAAGACATCCTTTCCGTCCTTTATCTGCCGAAGATAAACAAAAACCCTATCCTTTGCATATAAAGGCTCAAATGTTCCCCTCTTTAAAAAGTCATTTTCGTTTCGGAGTTTTATAAGCTCTTTATGATAGCTTAAAAGCTCCTCGTTTATGCTTCTCCAAGGGAATGGCTTTCTGTTATACGGGTCGCGGAAGCCCTCCATCCCCGCCTCGTCTCCATAATAAATTGACGGAACGCCGACGAAGGTCATCTGCATAAAGACCATAAGCATAAGTCTCTCCGTTGCAAGTCTTTCCTCGTCTCCTTGCAGAGAATAGTTCCACTTATCCTCGTCGCTCATATAGGATGGATCAGCATTTGTTCCCAAAACCGTTTTAATTCGGGGAGTATCGTGGGTCCCTGCCATATTCATAAGGCTGTATAATACCTCTTTCGGATAGTTCTCCGCAATTTTCATTATGCGTTTTTCAAACTGCGGTGCATTTATATATCCCTTGATAAAATCAATCATACTGTCCTTAAAGGGATAGTTCATAACGCTGTCAAGCTCGTCGCCTAAAAGATACTCTCTCTGACTGCTGTAACTTATTTTGTTTGAGGCGTCTTCCCAGACCTCGCCGATTATGACGCAGTCCTCCTTTTCGCTTTTTGCCTCTTTTCTAAGGGTCTTTATAAAGCTGTCGGGAAGCTCGTCGGCAACATCAAGGCGCCACCCTGACGCCCCTAAGCGAAGCCACTTTTTAATTATAGCATCCTCACCCGTTAAAATATGGTCTAAATATGTCGGCTCGGTCTCATTTACATTGGGAAGATTGGTGCATCCCCACCAGCTTTCATAGTTTTTTTCATCCCTGAACTGATACCACTTTCTGTACGGGGAATTTATGTCCTGATAAGCTCCAACGCCCTCGCCGTAGCTTTTATATTTATTGAAATAAACGCTGTCCGACCCCGTATGAGAGAAAACGCCGTCTAAGATTATGCGGATACCTCTCTTTTTTGCCTTTTCACAGAGGCGCTTAAAATCCTCCTCCGTCCCAAACATAGGGTCAATCTTTGTATAGTCCGCCGTGTCGTATTTATGATTTGAGTAGGCGTCAAATATCGGATTTAAATAGATAACGCTTATGCCCAAATCCGCAAGATACGGGAGTTTTTCTTCAATCCCTTTTAAGTTTCCGCCGTAAAAATCGTTGCAGGCAGGCCCGTTTTCAAAGGGGTGCTTCTGAAAGGCAAAAGGCTCATACCAATCCTCATAAAGAACATATTCTTCTCTCTTTTTAGGAAGGTCTTCCCCTTTATAAAATCTGTCGGGGAAAATCTGATACATAACGCTGTCATAAAACCACTGTGGCGTTTTAAAGCTTTTGTCGTAGACGGTTATCTGATAAGAATGGCCCTCGGGACAAGATTTAACCGCCCCGACACCGCCTAATCTTTCGTCGTTGTCATAGTAGAATTTCCGTCCCTCGTCGGTCTCTAAAATAAAATGGTACCAGACTAGCTGTGCCCTCTTTGGCATAACTGCACGGCAGGAAAAACCGTCCTCTGTTTTCTCCATTGGGATAAGGGTTTCCGTATTATCAAACCAGAGGCGCAAGACGGCAGAAAAAACGCCCTCCGTTTCTATAAAAAACTCGGCAGAGCTTTCCGTTTTCATTGCCCCGAAAGGCTTTTTATGTTTTAAATCTCTTGAATTATAGTATGCCTTCATTTCGTCTCCTTAATGTCTTTCTTTTTATAAATTTTAACATATCTTTTTGACGATTGCAAATGTTTTTCCTCTTGCTCAAATAATATGAGGAATTTCGTCTTTTTTCGGCAAAATTTCCTTGACAAAAACCCCCTGTAACTGTTATAATTATATATGTATCAAAGGTCTGTTCTTTCTTAGTTTTTATGCAGAGCGGAAAAGGACCGAAATAACCTTTTGTTACTGACGGAAGAAGCGGAAAACCGCGTGGGAGCAAAAGGAATATAAAGCCGACCGTCTGGGCAGACAATTCATTTATTGGATTTGTCTACCCTTTTTTATTTTTAAAATTCTTATGGAGGTTGTCATTATGAAAAAAATAGGTATCATTATGGGTTCTGACAGCGATTTGCCTGTGGTCGAAAAAGCTATAAATACTTTAAAGGAATATGGTGTTCCTTTTGAAGTTCATGTTTTCTCTGCGCACAGAACTCCCCAGGAGGCAAAGGACTTTTCTCAAAACGCAATTAAGAATGGCTTCGGGGCAATTATTGCCGCTGCGGGAATGGCGGCTCACCTTGCAGGAGCAATTGCAGCTAACACTACCCTTCCTGTTATCGGTATTCCCGTTAAGGCAGCTGTTCTTGACGGAATGGACGCCCTTTTATCAACAGTTCAGATGCCGCCCGGTATCCCAGTTGCAACTGTTGGCATAAACGGCGCAGTTAATGCAGCCCTCCTTGCAATACAGATTCTCGCCGTATCCGACGAGACACTCTCTTTAAAACTTATTGAAGCAAGAAAGAAAGCCGCTGAAAAAGTTTTGGAGAAAAACAAAGCAATTGAGGATAATTTCAACAACTAAACGGAGGTAAAACATGGGAGGATTTTTTGGAACAGTAAGTAAGCACGACGCAATCTCCGATGTCTTTTTCGGCACGGATTATCATTCCCATTTAGGCACACGCCGTGGCGGAATGGCGGCGGTTTGCGATAAAGTCGGTCTCCAAAGAGACATTCATAATATCGAAAACGCACCTTTCAGGACAAAGTTTGAGCATGTTTTTGAAGAGATGCAGGGAAAGAGTGCTATCGGTTGTATAAGCGACAGCGACCCGCAGCCTCTTTTAATCCGCTCAAACATAGGCACTTATGCCATTTCAACCATCGGTCTTATCAATAACTCCGAGGAGCTTATTGAAAAATATCTCTTAACCGACGGAGGACATTTCAGCGTTATGACAGGAGGAAAGGTAAACTCCACAGAGCTTGTGTCCTCACTCATAAATCAGAAAGATTCCTTTGCCGAGGGTATCAAGTTTGCTCAAAGTGTTATTGACGGCACTGCATCAATCCTTATCTTAAAGGATAACGGAAATATTATTGCGGCCCGCGACCGTCTTGGAAGAATTCCTGTTTTAATCGGAAAAAACGAAGACGGCTATTGCGTTTCCTTTGAGGACTTTGCTTATAAGAAGCTCGGCTATGAGGATTTTAAGGAGCTTGGCCCCGGTGAAATCGTTGAGCTTACGGCAGAAAGCTGCACCATTCTTGCTCCTGCGGGAGAGGAAATGAGGATGTGTGCATTCCTCTGGTCCTATTATGGCTATCCAACCTCAGTCTATGAGGGAATAAATGTGGAAACTATGAGATGCAAAAACGGCGAGATTATGGCAGAGAGCGATATGGAGGCAGGACTTACGGAAGGGATTGATTATGCCTGCGGTGTTCCGGATTCGGGAACTCCTCACGCAATCGGCTATGCAAACAAGAGCCACATTCCTTTTGCAAGACCCTTTATAAAATACACTCCCACCTGGCAGAAGAGTTTTACTCCTGCAAGCCAGAAGGACAGAAACAAAATTGCTAAAATGAAGCAGATTCCTGTTTCCGAGCTTATCCACGATAAAAATCTTCTTTTTGTTGATGACTCAATCGTTCGCGGAACTCAGCTTAAAGAAACCGTTGACTTCCTTTATGAAAACGGAGCAAAATCAGTTCATATGCGTTCCGCTTGTCCGCCTATTATGTACGGCTGTAAATATCTTAACTTCTCCCGTGCAACAAGCGATATGGAGCTTATCGCCCGTCAGGTTATAATGGAGCTTGAAGGGGAAGAGGGCTTTAAACACATTGAGGAATACAGCGACTCTAAAACAGAGAGAGGTAAAAACCTTCGCAAAACCATTTGCGAGAAGCTCCACTTTGATTCTCTCGAATTCCAATCCTTAGACGGAATTATTGAAGCAATAGGCATTGAGCCTTGTAAATTATGCACTTATTGTTGGTCAGGTAAAGAATAAATCAGAAAGGACTTAAATCTTATGAAGAGTTACAGTGAAAGTTATGCAGCGGCAGGCGTTGATATTACAGCGGGATACAGAGCCGTTGAACTTATGAAACAGCATATTGCAAAAACTATGGCAAACGGAAAAACTACCGACATCGGCGGTTTCGGCGGCCTTTTTGAGCTTGATATGACAGGTATCACTAAACCTGTTTTAGTAAGCGGAACAGACGGCGTTGGAACAAAGCTTAAACTTGCTTTCCTATCCGACAAACACAACACCGTCGGTATTGACTGCGTTGCTATGTGTGTTAACGATATTATCTGCGTTGGGGCAAAACCGCTTTTCTTCCTCGACTATATCGCTTGCGGAAAGAATGTTCCTGAAAAGATTGCTGACATTGTTTCAGGTATTGCCGAAGGCTGTGTTCAGTCAGGCTGTGCTTTAATCGGCGGCGAAACTGCTGAAATGCCTGGTTTTTACCCAATCGACGAATATGATTTAGCAGGTTTTTCTGTTGGCGTTGTTGATAAATCCAAGGTTTTAGATAACTCTGCTGTTAAAGAGGGAGATGTTATTATAGGTCTTCCGTCATCAGGTGTTCATTCCAACGGATTTTCTCTTGTCCGCAAGGTTTTCGACATTGAAAATGCTGACATTAAGTCTCCTGTTGACGCTCTTGGCGGAAAGTCAATCCTTGAAACCCTTTTAACACCAACAAAGATTTATGTAAAACCTATGCTCAGCCTTTTTGAAAAGGTTACGGTTAAGGCTGTTTCCCATATAACAGGGGGCGGTTTCTATGAAAATATTCCAAGAAGCCTTCCTGATGGCTTTGGTGCAAAAATCGACAAGAGCGCAATCAAAATTCTCCCGATTTTTGACCTTATCGCAAAAACAGGAAACATCTCAGAGCGTGATATGTTCAACACCTTTAATATGGGCGTTGGTATGAGCCTTGTTGTTAGTGCAGAAGAAGCAGAAACTGCTCTTGCAAGTCTTAAAGAAAGCGGAGAAGACGCATACATCATCGGTGAAATCGTAAAATCGGAGGACAAAGTTATAATATGCTAAAAGCTAAAATTGCAGTTTTGGTTTCAGGAGGAGGAACAAATCTTCAAGCCCTTATTGACGCCCAGAAAAGCGGTATCATAAAACACGGGGAGATTTCCCTTGTTGTTTCAAGCAACAAGGACGCCTATGCCTTAACGCGCGCCGAAGAGAACAACATTCTTTCGGTTATCGTTTCTAAAAAGGACTGCTCCTCACAGAGTGAATTTGAAGAGAAAATTTTGCACCACCTTAAAGAAAACGAAATAGATTTTATTGTTCTTGCAGGATTTATGAGTATCCTTTCCGAGAGCTTCATAAAAGAATATGAAAAGAGAATTATAAATGTCCATCCATCCTTAATCCCGTCATTTTGCGGAGAAGGTTTTTATGGACTGAAAGTTCACGAGGCGGCACTTTCCTACGGAGTTAAGGTTACAGGGGCAACTGTCCACTATGTTAATGAAATCCCTGACGGAGGCGAGATAATCTTACAAAAGGCAGTTAACATTTCAAGAAACGACACCCCCCAGTCTTTACAGATGAGGGTTATGCGCCACGCAGAATGGAAAATACTTCCTCTTGCAACAGAAATGGTTGCTAAAAAGATTCTAAAAAATAAAAAATAATTGGAGATACATAAAATGAATATTTACGAAATCAACAAAATCGAAGATTTGCTTAAAAATAACTCTTACGCAGGTCGCGGAATTATCTGCGGAAAGAGCGAAGACGGAAAGAATGCGGTTTTTGCATACTTCATTATGGGGCGCAGTGAAAACAGCCGTAACCGTATTTTCATCGAGGACGGAAGCGAGGTTATAATCCACCCATTTGATGCTTCAAAGGTGGAAGACCCAAGCCTTATCATCTATTCTCCCGTGAGAGTTTTCGACAATAAGCTTATCGTTACAAACGGAGACCAGACAGACACAATCTATAACTTCGTTAAAGAGGATAAAACCTTTAAAGAAGCTCTTACAACCCGTGAGTTTGAGCCTGATGCTCCTAATTTCACACCAAG
>JAZOAF010000029.1:0-4331 GCA_045595345.1 Clostridia bacterium
CAGAGAAAGAGCATTCATCTTTATTCGTTTTAAATATACAACCTCTTTACCCACAGCCTCAAACATTCTCTTAACCTGATGAAACTTTCCCTCGGTTATGGTAAGGTTTATCTCTGAAATATCTCCCGATGAGAGGATTTCAAGGACGGCAGGCTTAGTTTTTATGTCTCCGTCAATAATAACGCCGTCTGCAAATTTTGCAATGTCCTCTTCGGTAACCTTCCCCGAAATTTCTGCAAAGTAGGTCTTTGGAATATGCTTTTTCGGGGAGAGGACGTTATGAGCAAGCTGACCGTCATTAGTAAGGAGAAGCAGTCCCTCTGTGTCAATGTCAAGACGGCCTGCGGGGAATAAATCGTAGTGGAGATATTCCTCGGGGGCAAGGTCTAAAACTGTTGGGAGACGCTTGTCAAAGGTTGCGCTTATATATCCCTTTGGCTTATTCATCATAAGATAAATAAATTTTTTATAGATAACGGGGCTTCCGTTTAGAAAAACTTTATCATTTTCAGGGTCAATATGAGTTTCAGGGCGAATGGAATCAAAACCGAGAACCGAAACTGCTCCCGATTTTATAATTTTCTTTATATCTTTTCGGCTTCCAATGCCTGCATCACATAAAAATTTATCTAATCTCATAAGCTCCACTCGACAAAATTTTATTATATATGACAGTATATCACAATCTCTTTTAAAAATCCATAGTTTGCTTGACTTTTTTTGAAAAAATAGTATAATTGAAACTAACATATAATTTTTTATGGAAGGACTGAAATAAATGAAACAGGAAACAAAATGTATCCACGAGGGTTACAAACCTTCAAAAGGGGAGCCAAGACAGCTTCCGATTTACCAGAGCACAACTTTTAAATATGATACAAGTGATGAAATGGGTAAGCTTTTTGACTTGGAGGCGTCAGGCTATTTCTATACCAGACTCCAAAACCCTACAAACGATAGCGTTGCGGAAAAAATCTGCGCATTAGAGGGCGGTGTTGCAGCAATGCTCACATCCTCAGGCCAGGCGGCAAACTTCTATGCGATTTTCAATATCTGTCAGGCAGGAGACCACTTTATCACATCTTCTGCAATCTATGGCGGAACATATAACCTCTTTGCCGTAACAATGCCGAAAATGGGTATTGAATGTACTTTCGTTGACCAGGACCTTCCTGAGGAAGAACTTGCGAAATACTTTAAGCCAAACACAAAGGCAGTATTCGGCGAAACTGTAACAAATCCTACTGTAACAGTTTTTGATTTTGAAAAATTCGCCCGTCTTGCTCACTCTCACGGTGTTCCGCTTATCGTTGACAACACCTTTGCAACACCGATAAATTGCAGACCGTTTGAGCATGGCGCAGACATTGTTACTCATTCCACAACAAAGTATATGGACGGCCACGGCGTTGGCGTTGGCGGATGTATTGTTGACAGCGGAAACTTTGACTGGATGAAATATGCTGATAAGTTCCCTGGGCTTACAACCCCTGATGAATCCTACCACGGAATAACCTATGCTGAAAAGTTCGGCAAGGGCGCATATATAACAAAGGCAACAGCTCAGCTTATGAGAGACTTAGGCTCAATCCAGTCTCCTCAGAATGCTTTCTATCTTAATTTAGGTCTTGAAACACTTGCCGTAAGAATGGAAAGACATTGCCAGAATGCTCTTAAAGTTGCTCAGTTCTTAAAGGGACACGAAAAGGTAGAGTGGGTACACTATGCAGGCTTAGAGGGCGATAAGTATTATGACCTTGCCCGGAAATATATGCCAAACGGCACTTGCGGTGTTTTAGCTTTTGCGGTTAAAGGCGGAAGAGAGAAGTCCATCAAGTTTATGGACAGTCTCAGGTTTGCAAGTATTGCAACTCACGTTGCTGATGCGAAAACCTGTCTTCTCCACCCTGCAAGCCATACTCACAGACAGCTTACAGAAACACAGCTTATTGAGGCAGGAATTTCTCCTGACTTAATCAGATTCTCAGTAGGTATTGAAAACGCAGATGACATTATCGACGATTTAAAGCAAGCTTTCGACAAGATTTAAAAATTTAAAGCACCCTTTTCGTTAACCGAAAGGGTGCTTTTTAATTATAAAAGATAGATATAAATTAATGGGAACATCAGATTTTTGAAGATTTATTTTGTTTCATATAGTCGGTAGGAGTTAATCCTGTTTTGACCTTGAAAAATCTACAAAAATTGTATGAAGACTGAAATCCACATTCTTCGGAGATTGAATTTATTTTTAAGTTTCCTTCTGAGAGTAACTGTTTTGCTTTTTGTAATCGTATTTCAGAAATGTATTGCTTTGGAGTGGTCTTTAAATGCTTATTAAAGAGCTTTCTTAAGTATATCTCGCTCATATTACATTCTTTCGCAAGAACTGTATTTGAAAGATTAGTGTTCTTATAGTTTTTTTGGATATATCTTACGGCAGGAGCAATAGCTTTGCACGGACACTCTTCAGAGACGATGTTATCTATCATATTATAAAAAATACTCATAACCTTTGCGTGCTTTTCGGGAAATAAAATAAGCTTTTTTATTGCTTCAAAGTCTTTTAAAAGGATTTCGTTATTTTCAGAGGGCAAAAGAAGAAAAGTATCACATAGAGGTTTAAGGCAAGTAAAGTTGATAACCGCAAATGTGCCTGTTTTATCACCTTTTAAGGTATAGCTTTGCCCTTTGGGAAGAATTACAATATGTTTGTTATCGGATATGATTTTTTTGTCGTTGTGGGTATATGTGATTTGTCCCTCATCGCAAAAGGACAAACCGTAGTATTTTCTGTCAGAAATTTTCTCTGCCTTTCCTCTCGGAGAATAAACAGTTATAGCGCCATTGATTTCAGTAACAACAATATTTTTTAAATTTTCCATATCATCACCAAGGTAATTATATTGTTTTTGCACTAAAAAGTCAATAAAAACAAAGGAAAAGTATCAAAAATGTAAAAATAATATCATTTTGGACATTGCAAAACTATATAAAAAAAGTATAATTATTTATAAGATAGAGAAGGAGGGCGACTTATGAATTTTTCTGGAAAAACAGCCATAGCAACAGGAGCGGCTTCTGGAATGGGGCTTTTATTTTCGCAGAACTTTGCTGATTTAGGCGGAAATGTGGTTATGTGCGATGTAAACGAGACTGTGCTTTTGGAAAAGGCTGATGAGATAAACGGTAAAGGCAAAGGAAAGGCCATTGGTGCCCTTTGCGATGTCCGTGATTATAATCAAATTTGCAGTGCAAGAGACATTGCTGTGGAAAGCTTTGGACGGATTGATGTTTTGGTAAACTTCGCAGGTGGGACTGCCGTTCGTATGAGACAGGTTGATTCATCTAAGTATCCTGAATTCCCTGATGTTCCAATCGATATATATGACTGGGGACTTGATGTAAATCTTAAAGGTCCGTTCTTCTTTGCCCACGCTGTTTTAAAGCAGATGCGTGAGCAAAAGACAGGGCTTATTATAAATATAGGCTCAATTACGGGTATGGAGGGAGATGCCTACGGAATAGACTATCCCACAGCGAAAGCGGGACTTATGTTCGGACTTACGAAATCCCTTGCTCAGTATGGTTCACGCCATAATATAAGATGCGTTTGTGTGTCTCCGGGTCCGGTTCTGACAAGAGAGAGTATGGCGAATATGAAAACACTATCGGGAAGAGCGGCAGACCCTCAGGAAATTATTGATTTATGTTTATTTATTGCATCAGAAAAGGGACAGTTTATAAACGGCGAAAACATAATGATTGACGGCGGAAGAAACGCTATGAAAAGAGAGAGATAATATGAAAAAATCATTTTTGAATTCTGATAAATCCATCCTTACCTTGATGGTTCAGGCGGATAACCCAGAGAGAACAAAAAGTCTTATGGACAAAGGCCTTTCTCAGGGGGCTGAGGCTTTCGGAATGCAGCTTGAAAAGTTCTTCCCTGAGTATAAAAACAAGGAAATCTATAAAGAGCTTTTCAGCTACAAGGACAAACCGGTTTATGTAACCAATTACCGTAACTGGAAAAATGAAGGCAAAAGTGACGAGACTCTTGCGGAGGAAATGCTTGAAATTGCTGACTGCGGTCCAACATTATGTGATGTAATGGGTGATCTCTTTGACAAGCAAGACGATGAGGTTGCCAAGGATGAAGAGGCAATAAAAAAGCAGGTGGAGTATATAGAAAAGCTTCACGAAAAGGGCGCAGAGGTTCTTATGTCTTCTCATACATATAAGTTTGTTCCGGCGGAGAGGGTTTTGGAAATGGCGTTGGAGCACCAAAGACGCGGTGCGGATATTTCCAAAATCGTAACAGGAGCAGA
>JAZOAF010000030.1:0-4880 GCA_045595345.1 Clostridia bacterium
TCCTTCATATGTGCGGATTTCTTTTATAAGGTGGAGAGAATATCTCGTTCCCTTATTTAAAAGAGTTGATATATAATTTGCAAGCTGGGCAGGGGAGAACATATTATCCGACTGTCCGATTGCCGCCTGCAAAACATCCCCGGGATACCAAGGCATATCAAGCTTTTCCCTATAATCGGGGCCTGCCACAATTCCGCTTTCCTCATACAGCTCAATTCCCGTTTTTTCGCCAAGGCCAAAGGCTTTCGCATATTTATTTATATCTTTAATTCCCACTCTTCTCCCTGCATCATAGAAGAAACAGTTGCAGGAAACTCCGATTGCCTCCGAAACAGTGAGTGGTCCGTGTGTCTTTCCGCTTTTCCAGATAAGACAGGTTGGCTGATATGAAGGGGCGTAATATTTATACACGCCCTCACACTCAATTGTATCAGTCGGGGATATAATTCCTTCTTCAAGTGCCGCCACGGCAACCAATGGTTTAAAGGTTGAGCCAGGGGTATAGACACCGCTTAATGCTCTGTTAAAAAGAGGTTTTGTGGGGTCTTTTAAAAGCTGATTATAATTTTCCGTATAAGTTACAGGGTCATAGGACGGATATGAGGCGATTGCCAGAACCCCTCCCGTTTTAACATCAACGGCAATTGCTGCACCGCTGTACGCATCAGGGCCACTATCTGCCCTTGCCGCCTCTATATTCTCTTTAAGTGCTTTCTCTGTTATTTCCTGCAACTTGGAGTCAATAGTAAGCACCGCATAATTATCAGTTTCAGGGGGTACTTCGCTGAGCACTCTTTCAATACTTCCCGATTTATTCTGTTTAACCATTATTGAGCCGTCTCTGCCTTTGAGGTAAAATTCAAGCTCCTTTTCAATTCCGTCTTTCCCTATAATGTCATTCATTCCATAGCCTTTATCACGAAGTTTTGCATATTCTTCTGCATAAATAATGCCCGTTCTTCCTAAAATATGGACCGCCATAGAGCTTCTGTATTCACGCATAGGCTCAACCTCAACGGAAACACCCGTCATTAAAAAGCCACTCTCGGAAACCTGAGCAATAACCTTATCGGAAACATCAGATGCAAATGTATAGGGGTTGGTTACGCCAAAATATTTTTTATCCATAGAGTATCTTATGGCAATAATATTTCGCCTTATCTCCCCCGTATAGCTCTCGTCCACACCATATTTTTCGGCGAGGCTATCCATAATTTTATTTATACTGTCACTATTTTTAAAGTCGTTTTCTTTCTTCCATTCTTTAACTTTTTTCGCCTTATCCTCTGAGTTTTCAAAAACGAAATCAAGAGGCTCGCCTTTTATGGGGAATTCGTCTAAAAATTCTTCCCCGTTTTCATTCATAATTCCAAGTAAGACCGCAATGGTCTCGTTAATTTTATTGTCGGAAGCAGAAACATCCTGAATTCTTATATAATAGCCCATTCGGTTTGTAACCATAGGACGCCCGTAGGCATCAAGAATTTCTCCTCTTGACGCCTTAATGGGATATGCGCGCTCTGTCTGGTTTATAATGTTTTCCCGATAGTTTTCGCCGTTTACAATTTGCAAATTAAAAAGCACCACGGTAAATACAATTACAAAACTTAAAAGAAACGCACCTAATATTATATATCTGTGACGCAGATTTCTGTTTTCCAAACCATTCACCTTTTTTCGTTATCGTAAAGCTTTTCATAAGTTCTTTTAAGGGCAAGATATAAAATAACCGCTAATGTGCCGTTATAAAAGATTTCAACAACTATAATTTTAATTGCAGACCATATGCCGCTGACAGGTCCGAAGATTGCGTTAATGCCCTCTAAAACCGCTGTCCACACAGCAGTAAAAACAAATGTCACTATGGCATTATTCCGTCTTATAACATTCTCGCATGACACAACCACCAAGAAGCAGGCAAACATATATAAAACTCCGTTAAGTCCTACATTCGCCCCGACAATTATATCATAGACAAAGCCAAAAATGAGGCCAAGCCAGATTGCTTCCGTTTTGGAAACATAAAACCCTGCAAAGACAATATAAATTATGAACAAATTAGGGCTTACGCCAAAAATTTCAAGAGCAGTAAAAAGCGTGGTTGACAGCATTGCCGCCAGGAAGAGATATACTGCGTGGTATGTTACTCTCATAGTATTCTCTCCTTCTATTCTTCGCCTACCGCTGTGCTCTCGGCAGGGTTATTCGTTATTATCATAACCTTTGAAACGGTCTCAATTTCAGCAGATGTTTCAACAATTGCATATTGAGAAATCCCCTGAACCTCCGGCTTTATCTCTATAACCTTACCGATTTCAATGCCCTTTGGATAAACTCCGCCAAGACCTGAGGTTTCAAGATAGTCCCCTACCACTATATCACTGTTTTTAGAAATAAAAGAGAGCCTGCACTGGCCATCTTTTGAAAGGGACAAGTCACCTTCAACAATCCCTAAATCCCCTGAGCGGATAACCTTTGCGCTCACGCTGTGGCCTGAGTCTGTAAGAACTGTCACTCTTGCCCAGGTTGAGCCTATATCGCTTATTCTTCCAAGAAGGACATTCTCCCCTGAGATGACTCCCTGACCTATTTTAAGGCCGTCCGCCGTCCCTTTGTCAATAATAAAGCTTTCATACCAGTTTGATGGGCTTCTGGAAATTACCTCTGCGCTTACAAGCTCTAAACTCGGATAGGCTTCGGAAAGTTCAAGGAGAGTGCGAAGGTCCTTATTTTCTCTGTCAGTCCCTTCGTTTTTCCTTATTCTCGCTTCAAGCTCTTTTTTCTCGCTTTTCAGTTTCTCATTCTCTTCCCGAAGCTCATCTATGTCTCCGAAATAGTCAAAAAAGTCGGTAACCTTCCTGCCTACCCAAGTGCAGGCATCGGAAAGAGGGGTTATAACCACCATTGCAACATTACCCATAAAGGTTGACTTGGTTTTTGTTGCATTGATAACCCCTAAAACAACACTTACTGAAATTGTTATTGTAAGAAGGAGAACAAAAATTCTGTTCCCGAAAAGCTTTCTCATTTAAATCTCTCCGATTAGGTCTTAGTCACCTAAAAATATGTTCTTCATTTCCTTGGCAGAAGAAGCCGCTCTGCCTGTGCCTAATGCAACGCAGTGCATTGGTTCTTCCGCAATGTAAACAGGAATGTCAATGTTCTTGTTTATAAGCATACCGAGACCTCTTAATGTTGCCCCGCCGCCTGATAAAACGATACCTGTTTCGTAAATATCCGCTGCAAGTTCAGGCGGAGTTTTTTCAAGAACTGCTTTTATTCCGTCAATAATCATTTCAAGACTTTCAGAAATTGCCTCGCGGATTTCAGAAGAATCAACAGATACATTCTTCGGAAGACCGGAAACGCTGTCACGGCCGTGAACTTCCATTCTGAGTTCGTCCTTCATAGGACAAGCGGAGCCAATCTGAACCTTAACTTCTTCCGCTGTTATTGCGCCAAGGCTCAGATTATATTTTCTCTTCATATACCCGATAATATCCTCGTCAAAGCGGTTTCCTGCAACTTTAACAGAATCAGAAACAACAATACCGCCGAGAGAAATTACAGCAATCTCCGTTACGCCGCCGCCAATATCAACAATCATAGAGCCCATTGGTCTTGATACCTCGATACCTGCACCGATTGCAGCAGCCATAGGTTCTTCAATCAAGTAAACCTTTTTAGCGCCTGCGCTCATTCCCGCTTCCTTGATTGCTCTCTTTTCAACCTCTGTTACGCAGGCAGGGATTGCCATAACAACAGTCGGGCGAAGGAATGAATTCTTTGTCGCCTTCTTCACGAAAGCTTTAAGCATAGATGTTGTTGTGTCAAAGTTTGCGATAACACCCTCTTTAACAGGTGTTATTGCGCAAAGATTCTTATGGGTTCTTCCAAGCATTTCCTTAGCTTCTGATCCCACAGCAACAACTGTTCCGTCTACTTCGCTTATTGCAACAACAGACGGTTCATCAAGGATTATATGATCCTTTGAGCATATTATTGTGTTAGATGTTCCAATGTCAATTCCAAGTTCTAATGGCATTTTTATCACTCTTTCTTTAAAAAATTTATATTTCTAAAAGGGATACATCAAAATCCTCTTTTAATAATTTACATATTCTCTGGATGGGAAGACCCACGATATTAAAATAATCGCCGTGGATTTCCTCAACAAACATAGACGCTTTAAGCTGGATACCATAAGCTCCCGCTTTGTCCATAGGCTCTTTTGTTTTTACATAGCGGTCTATTTCATCCTCAGATAATTCTCTGAATTTAACAAAGCTTTCCACCGCCCCCGAGCATTTCTTTCCTGTTTCTTTATCGCAAATGCAATAGCCCGTTAAAACAGAGTGGGTATTACCGCTGAGGAGACGAAGCATACGCTTTGCATCTTCGTCATTTTTAGGTTTTCCCATTATCTCATTCTCGCAGACCACCATCGTGTCTGCCGTTATAACAATTGCATCTTCGGGGCAATTTTTCGAGTTTTTAACCTGCTCATTCTTCGTTTTGGCAAGAGAGATTACAATTTCGGGAAAAGAGAGGCTTAAATCAACAACTTCCTCTCCCTCTGCGGTTATAATCTCAAACTTTAAGCCGACATTTTCAAGAAGTTCTTTTCTTCTCGGAGACTGAGAGCCGAGTATAATCTTTTTCATTTTTTAATCAGTCCTGTCTTATGACAAAATATTTTTGCGCCGTAGCCGGATATAACTCCGCCGATACATCCCAAAATGGTCAAAACCGGAAGATAGGCAAAAAGGCTCAGGCTTCCGAATATACCCCACGCCACAACAATCTGGGTAAGGTTATGAAAAAATGCGCCGATCACGCTTATTCCCACCTCGGAAAGCTTCGGATAAAACAGTTTTTTA
>JAZOAF010000031.1:0-1869 GCA_045595345.1 Clostridia bacterium
AAAGTTATTAAAAGCTTTGATATAGAGAGAATAAGTATTAATCCTCAGACGATGAATGAAGAAACTCTTAAAATTATCGGCAGAAATCATACGCCAAAGCAGATTATTGAGGCTTATGACCTCGCAAGGAAATGCGGAATCAAAACTATAAATATGGATGTTATTGCCGGGCTTCCCGGGGAAACCTTTCCTATATTCCAGAAAACAATTAATGAAATTGAGGCGTTGGCGCCGGAAAATACAACTGTCCATACAATGAGTATAAAACGCTCTTCAAGGCTTAATGAACTTCTTGATGAATATGACCTTACAAAAGGTGAAGAAGTGGCTAAAATGGTGGATTTTGCCCGAAATACTCTGAGAGAAAAAGGAAAACATCCTTATTATCTTTACAGACAGAAGAATATGCTTGGTAATCTTGAAAATATCGGGTACAGTACAGCTGGTACGGAGAGCCTTTATAATATTTTCATTATGGAAGAGGTACAGACCATTGTTGCTCTGGGTTGTGGCGGAGTTACCAAAACAGTAGACAGGGAAACTGACCGTATTGAGAGAATTTTTAATGTCAAAGAACCGAAGGATTACATAGAAAGAATAGACGAAATGCTTCTTAGAAAGGATTCTTTAAGAAATGGAAGAAAATGCTAATCTGGACTCCGTTTTAAAAGCGGTAGCCCTGTTCACTTCTGAAAATACAGATATTGCCAATCTCGGACTTTCCATTAACGAAAAACTTGCCTGCTCGGGAGAGTATACCCTTTCTCAGCTTGAAAAGATTGAAACTGTTAACACTTGTTTCTCTGCTATTAAAAGAAACAATTATTTATTGTCCGACCTTGCCTATAATCCCGAGATTAATTGTGGCTATTATAATGTCAGAGATTTTCTGATTTCAATATGCGAGGGACTTAATAATTATCTTGGCGGTGTTTTTGACGCAAGTATTACCTATATGCTCAGAGAAGACGATAATGTTAATTATACTTTTGATGGAAAGCTTATAGAAAAATCCATATATGACGCGGTTTATTCCCTGTTATGCAATGCCCGGAACGCAAAGAAAGAGATTTCCGTTTATGCAAAGGATATGGGAAACGAGATTAAGTTTGTGGTGAAAAGTGCTTATCCCGTAAAAGAGCCAAGGAAAAACCGAAAAGAGTACAGCGTTATGTTTTCAAGCAATGACGACTATACGGATAAAAGCTATGCAGAAATAGCTGTACAGAGAATGAATGGAAAATATGAGGTTGTATATGGCAAAAGTTCAACGAAAATTGAACTGACTATTCCGAGAAATCTCAAAATTAAAAACTATATAATGCAGGAAGACGAGGCTCCTATAAGAAACGAAGAACCTGTTATGACCTATGCGCTTTGCAAGGAAAGTGCACTTAAAAAGATGTTTCCTGTGGATTTAATAGCTAAATTGGAGGAAATGCTATGAGAATTTTAGCGGTAGGCGATATTGTTTCGTCAGACGGGAGAGAATATATTTATAACAACCTCGGTAAAATAAGACGCAAATATAATATTGATTATTGCGTCGCCAATGGAGAAAACTCGGCACTTACAAACGGAATTACGGTTGACATTGCCCGAAACCTTATTGACTGTGGCGTGGATGTTATCACTATGGGCAACCATACTTTTTCCAATAAGGAAAGCGGCGTTGTTTTAAACGATTTTGAAAGGGTTATAAGACCTGTTAATTACCCGCCTGAAACCGAAGGAGAAGGATATTTCCTTGAGGATTTAGGAAATGTCCGCATAGGTGTTATAAACGCTATGGGACGGGTTAATATGGAACCTCTTGATTGCCCTTTCAGGGAAACGGAAAAGGTTTTGGCAAAAATCAAGGATAAGGCA
>JAZOAF010000032.1:0-6872 GCA_045595345.1 Clostridia bacterium
GAAATTTTAATTTTCTGTTACAAATGGATTAAATTGTGGTTTCAAGCTATTTAAAACACAATATATAGATTTCTGTTTTTCCCTTTCCATAAATTACATATTAAAAAAAGCGAAAAATCCTAAGATTTTTCGCTTTTTTCATTAAATTTTTCAGGTTCTTTTGTGGTTGTGGCAAAGGTTACAGCATAAATTTCCTTACCTCCGCCCTTTTTGAGGACATAAGCACCCTCCTCAATGGTTGCGCCCGTTGTCATAACATCATCAACCAAGAGTATCCTCTTTCCTTTTAGGTCTGTGCCATCATAAACACCAAAAGCTCCAATCATATTCTTTATTCTGTGTTCATAATCAAGGCTGCTTTGCTTTTTTGTTTTCTTAATCTTTTTAATTACCCTTTTCTCGTAAGGAATATCCAGCTCTTTGGCAAGACTTTTGCAAAGAACTGACACCGGGTCAAAACCACGCTTAATTACTCTTTTATCGCTTGGGGGAATCCCTGTAACAAAGTCAAAGTGAATTCCCTCAAATACCTCTTTAACCCTTTCCGCCATAAGCCTTCCCATAACTTCGCCTACAATCTCGCCGTTTCCGTTTTTATACCTTTTTATCCCGCCGGAAGTTTTATCGTTATATTTAACCACAGCAGTTGCTCTTTTATAGGAGCAGAAAGTTTTGATGAGGCAGGGATAACAAATTTCCTTTTCCCCAAGACTTATTTGAGGTTTGCCGCAAATACTGCAACATTTTAAGTCTCGGCAAAAATCCACCGTTTGCCTACAATCTTCACAAATAAAATTTTCTTCTCCTTTTGTTATGGCTCCGCAAAACATACATTTATCAGGATAGAAAACTCTTAAAAACGAATCTATGACTTTCATATTTCCTCATAAGAAGACCGCAAAGAAAATCTTTGCGGTCTTAGAATTTTTATTTTGCGTAATCGACTGCTCTTGTTTCTCTGATAACATTAACTTTGATTTGTCCGGGATATTCCATCTCGTCCTCAATCTTCTTAACGATATCCTTTGCTAAAAGAACAGTTTCTTCATCCTTAACCTTATCAGGTTTAACGATGATTCTGATTTCGCGTCCTGCCTGAATTGCGAAGGAGCGTTCAACTCCGCCAAAGGAGTTCGCAATTCCTTCAAGGTTTTCAAGACGCTTGATATAAGATTCCAAGTTCTCTCTTCTTGCCGCAGGTCTTGCCGCAGAAATAGCATCTGCTGCCTGAACGAGACAAGCTTCGATAGAATTCGGTTCTACATCGCCGTGGTGGGCCATAATCGCGTGGATAACTCTTTCGTTTTCCTTATACTTTCTTGCCACATCCGCACCGATTGTAACATGGGAGCCTTCAACATCGTGGTCAATCGCCTTACCAATATCGTGGAGCAGCCCTGCTCTCTTCGCAAGAGCAACATCTGCGCCAAGCTCTGCTGCCATAAGGCCTGCCAAATGAGAAACCTCAATTGCGTGTTTTAAAACATTTTGGCCATAGCTTGTTCTGTATTTAAGCTTGCCGATAAGACGGATAAGCTCAGGATGAAGGCCGTGAACACCTGTATCAAAGGTAGCCTGTTCACCCTCTTCTTTAATAATCTGTTCAACCTCTTTCTGAGCCTTTTCAACAGTTTCTTCAATCCTGCCCGGATGAATTCTTCCGTCAGTTATAAGCTTTTCAAGAGACCTTCTTGCAACTTCGCGTCTTACAGGGTCAAAACCTGAAAGAATAACCGCCTCAGGAGTATCGTCGATAATCAAATCAACGCCTGTGAGGTTTTCGATTGTTCTTATGTTTCGTCCTTCACGGCCGATAATTCTTCCCTTCATTTCATCGTTAGGAAGATTTACAACCGATACTGTTGTTTCTGCAACATGGTCAGCGGCACAACGCTGAATTGCGCCTGTGATAATATTTCTCGCCTTGGCATCAGCCTCTTCCTTCGCCTGGTCCTCAATGCTCTTAATAAGCATTGCAACTTCATGACGGGAATCGGTTTCAACCTGCTCCATAATAATTCTTCTTGCCTCTTCGGCAGAAAGGTCAGCAACTTTTTCAAGCTGAGCCATCTGGAGCTTTTTAACCTGTTCAAGCTCTAATTGAGTTTCCTCAAGCTTTGCAAGTTTTTGCTGCATTAATTCTTCTTTTTCTTCAATGTTTTGTGCTTTCTTGTCAATTGTGTCTTCCTTTTGCTGAATTCTTCTTTCCTGTCTCTGAATTTCGTTGCGTCTTTCCTTGATTTCTCTGTCAAGTTCAGCGCGTCCTCTATGTATTTCCTCTTTTGCTTCTAATAATTTTTCTTTTTTAGCATTTTCTGCATTTCTTATTGCCTCAGATTTTGCGCCTTCAATAACACGCTTTGCTTCTTCTTCGGCACTTCCTATCTTTAATTCGGCAACTTTTTTACGATATGAATATCCGTATTTAAAAGCCGAAATTCCAACTACACCGGCAAACACAACGCCTGCCACTATTGATATAATCAGTTCTATGGCTATCCCCTCCTATTTAATTTTTATTCTGCCTCCACGGCAGTATATCTTATAACGCTAATACTAAAAGAAAATACATATATTTTAAAGGTTTACACAAATTCTAAAACATATACACTTTAATTTTAATAAAAACTTAAACATATGTCAAGCATTTTTTACAATTTAAATTACTGTATAACCTCGTAAAGACTTGCCGCATCACTTTTGAGAGTTGATTCTTTTATGTCAGTAACCCTTATGCGAAAAGCCTTTGTTCCGAAGGCAACTTCAATCTCGTCGCCTATTTTAACATCATAAGAAGCCTTAACGACTTTGCCGTTAACGCTGACTCTTCCGCCATCGCAAGCTTCATTTGCAACGGTTCTTCTTTTTATAATTCTTGTAACTTTAAGATATTTATCAAGCCTCATTATTCTGACTCGCTTTCGTATTTTTCATATTCTGCAATAAAGTTTGAGATTTCGCGGTTTAAGGCAACCTCTGCATCAACCCCTGCATTTTTAGCAGCAGTTACTATGCTGAAAAGAATCTGCCCGAGATATTTTTCCGCAGCAGCCTTGTCTGTATTCTCGTCAATCATTTTAAGTTTATTATAAACAGCGTCGGCAATGCTTAAACCATTAAAAAGATACCCGTTTTTTGCCGCCTTGCTCTGAACTTTTTCCGCTCTTGTAAGCGACGGAAGGTATTTTGAAACGCCTCTCATTTCCTCTGCGATAGTTTTCTGGTCACGGTCATTTCTCTTGATTGCGTCCCACATATCCAGAACACCGTCAGCAGTTTTAATATCCTCTCCGCCGAAAATATGGGGATGGCGATGAATAAGCTTTTTGCAGATAGCGTCTGTTACATCGCTCATATCATATTCGCCGTTTTCTTTACCAATCTGGGCATGGAAAACAACTTGAAGCAGAAGGTCTCCGCTCTCGTCAGCCATTTTCACTCCGTCCCCTGTGTCTATTGCTTCGATAAGTTCATAGCCTTCTTCCATTATGCTTCTTTTTATGCTTTCGTGGGTCTGTTCTCTGTCCCAGGGGCATCCGCCTTCCCCGCGAAGCTTTTCCATAATGGAAAGCAGGTCTTCAAAAGTATATTTCTTACTCATATTTTCTCCTTTTGCCTATTTTACAAGTCTGAATTTTTCAAGTATTCCGGCAAGTTTCTCCCCTTTGGGAAGTATTAAAATATCTTCACGCTTTATGGCTCTTACCAAGAAAGCGGAAATTACATAAACAATTCCACCGATACCGATGGTCAGTATTGTTGCCCCTCTTGAAATGCCTATTGCATTTTCCAGAAGTATTAATACAAAGCCCATTACCAAGGCTGCAAAGAGCGGCTTAACAGCCGTATCCATCCAGTCAAAGCGGATTTTAACCACTTTTGCTATACAGATTATATTTATAAGTGCGATTATTCCATAGCAAACAATTGTTGCGATAGGTGCGCCGTCAATTCCCCATACGGGAATGAAGAAATAGTTCATTAAAACCTTTGCAGTTCCGCCCGCAAGCATACTGAAAACGGGATAGTAAACCTTTCCATAGGCCTGCAAAACTGCATTACTTACCTGAACAATTGATACAAAAATTATGGCAACGGAGAGCTTTTCAAGAAGCATAAAAGCGTCTGCATCGCTGTATAAAAGGCCTAAAATCCCTTTTGACAAAGCGGAAAGTCCCACCGCGCACGGCAGGGCGAAAAGCACTGTTATTTTTATAAGGCTCTTTGTTATGGTTTTAGCCTCTCCCTCGCTCTTCCCTGCAATTGCAGAAGAAATGGCAGGTACTGCGCTCATACTGAGGGCAACGATAATGGTAAGAGGCAGATTGAACATAGTCTGCGCCTGACCTGTATACATTCCGTAGAGGGTATTGGCTTTCTTTTCAAGAATTTCCGCGCCCGTCCAGGAAAGCTCAACCGCCTGATTATAAAACTCTGTTCCCTTTGCAAAAAGAAAATTATATTTCTCAAAAACATCGGGGTTTACAACAAGTCTGTTCATAACAGTTGCCAAGTCCACAAGGCTCGTTAAACTTGAAACTGCCGCTCCGATTGTTATCGGAATTGCGATTAAAACAAGCTCTTTTAAGATGTTTCGCCTTGTTCTTTCGCCAATTTCAAGGACTTTAAGAGTTTTTTCTTTCTTAACATATACTCCATAAACAATAACCATTAAAACAAGGGACATTGCCGCGCCTATGCTGACACCGAAAATTGCGCCTGATGCAGAAAGGATTGTTCTGTCCAAAACTGAGCGAACAGTTTTTGCACCGAAGTCAACCATCACTCCAAGGTCTTTATCCACCGCCATATTCATAAAGAACATAGCGAGGACAATCCCCACCGCCAGCTTTGAGAACGCCTCAATAACCTCTGACGCCGCTGTGGGATACATATTCTGTCTTCCCTGGAAATAGCCGCGGAAAGCAGATACTATTGATGTGAAGAAGATAGTCGGAGCAATGACCTTGATGCAAAAGGCAGCGTCACGGTTTCCTAAGAAAACCGCAAGGTCGTCTGCAAATACGAAAAGAAGTGTCGCCCCTAAGATTCCTATGCTGCCAAGAAGGATTGACGCTGTTTCAAAAACTTTTCTTGCGCCTTTCTCGTCCCCTCTTGCGGTGCTTTCAGCAACCATTTTGGAAACGGCTGTCGGAAAGCCTGCCGTTGCAATAATGAACATAAAAGTATAGATTTGGTAAGCAACATTAAAAAGACCGCTTCCGTCTTTACCGATAAGCTCATAGAGGGGTATTTTAAAAACTGCCCCGATGATTTTGACTATGAAATTGGCGATAGCCAATATGAGTGCGCCTTTTATAAAGGTCTGACCGTTATTTTTCAAAAGTCTCAGCTCCTTATGTTTTTCTCCTTACTTAATCTATACGGAATTTCTTCCTCAAAAACAACCGATTTTATTAATCTTTTTCAATCCCTACAACTGTTCCCGTTGTGCTTACATATTTTGTTTCAAAGGTAAGGTCTCCGCCTGTGCCTATGAATCTGTTACTTAAAGTATAATATCCTGCGTCGCTTACGCTTCCGTCAGTTTCAACTTTTATATGAACAGTAAATTTCTCGGGAACGAAGGTCGGTGCCGCCTTGCCGTTACTCTTTATGCCTGTATCAGGTGTTGGCTCAACAGAGACAACCTCAACGATTTCCCCTAAATATTCCTTGGTTTCCTCATCATACATACCGCCGAGATTTAAAAGACCTTCAACGGTATACTGTCTTACTTCTTCAACCTTAACTATATAGGAAAACTTCTGTGTTGTTGCTTCAACAGTCTCGGGAGTAGAAGAAAATCTTGCGTAAATTCCAACGGCGGTTGCAAGGATAACGATAACAACCAAAATGTCGATAATGCTTACTTTTCCAAAAAGCTTACCTTCTTTATTTATCATTTTCCTCACCTCCGTCTTCTATGGCAACAACATTTCCATATCCTGAAAAGCCTTTGCCCACAAAATTAAGTTCCTTGCCGATTTTGATTTTTGCAGTTCCGATAAGGAAATCTCTGTCGGTTTCACTAAGCTCTGCCCTGATGGTGAATGTCATATCATATCTGCCGATTTTCGCAACGGCTTCCTTTACCCCTGTTATGGGGTTTGTATATTCCTCAGTTTCGGGAAGAA
The DNA here is from genome assembly GCA_045595345.1 of Clostridia bacterium. Lineage (GTDB taxonomy): Bacteria > Bacillota > Clostridia > Monoglobales > Monoglobaceae > SIG454. Next base: position 6,138 of record JAZOAF010000032.1, read on the forward strand.
CTCTGACCTGTTCTAATGTTCCCTCAACCTTTTCGCGAATTCCCATTTTAACCTTTGCGCCAACCTTGGCATTTTCAAGATACATATCTCTCATATTCTCGTCAATGTCATCTTCCTCAATTGTAACTAAAACGGTTGTTTTCTCCGCCGTTGCAACAGTCCCTGACTTGCTTCCGAGAATATAAAAGCCTAAAAATCCCACAGCAATAATCAAAACAATTATAAGAAAATCAACAATATTAAACCTTGGTTTTTCCATAATTTTCTTCCTTCCTATCTTTTCATCTGCTTTTCGTAAATTTCTTCAAGCTGTCTTGTCATCTTCTCCGCCGTAAACTTCTCTTTATAGTGAACATAGGCAGTTTCGGACATCTTTTCTAAAAGCTCTTTGTCTTCCATAAGAGTTTTCATTGCCTTATAAAGCGCTCTTGAATTCTGTTTCTCGCAAAGGAGACCGTTTTCGCCATGGGTTACCATATACGGATTCCCCCCGTAAATACTTGCGATAGCAGGCTTTTTAAGGCTCATACCCTCAGAGAGAGCAAGAGATGAGGTTTCCGTTCCGTAAGAACAGTTCACATTAACATCCATAATGTTATAAATACTTGCAACATCTGTTATAAAGCCTGTGAATATAACATTTTCTTCTATTTTAAGCTTCTTTGCCAGCCTACGAAGATTTTCTTCCTCTGTGCCCGTTCCAACGATTAAAAACTTGGCTTTCGGGTTTTTCTT
>JAZOAF010000033.1:0-2225 GCA_045595345.1 Clostridia bacterium
GAACAGGTTCATTTGGTAATACTGTTCTCAGAAGATTTTTAGAAACTGATATTGGTGAAATTCGTGTATTCTCACGTGATGAGAAAAAACAGGACGATATGCGTCACGAATTTCAGGCGAAAATGCCGGAGGTTGCTGAAAAAATCAAATTTTTCATAGGCGATGTCCGTGATTTACAGAGCATAAAGAATGCGATGCACGGGGTTGATTACATTTTCCATGCGGCGGCTTTAAAGCAAGTTCCGTCCTGTGAATTTTTCCCTATTGAAGCAGTTAAGACCAATGTTTTGGGAACGGAAAATGTTTTAACAGCGGCAATAGAAGAAGGGGTTAAGAATATTGTATGCCTTTCAACAGATAAAGCGGCATACCCTGTTAATGCAATGGGAACAAGCAAAGCTATGATGGAAAAGGTTATTGTTGCAAAATCCAGAACAATAAGCCCTGAAAAGACTAAGATTTGCTGTACAAGATACGGAAATGTAATGTGTTCCCGCGGGTCTGTTATTCCGCTTTGGATTGAGCAGATAAGAAATGGCCAGCCAATAACCATAACTGAGCCGACTATGACCCGCTTTATAATGTCTCTTGATGAGGCAGTAGACCTTGTTTTATTTGCCTTTGAAAACGGCGTTTCAGGGGATATATTGGTTCAGAAAGCTCCTGCCTGCACAATTGAAACTCTGGCAAAAGCAGTTACCGAGTTATTTAATCCTGAAACTGAAATTAAGGTTATAGGAATACGCCACGGCGAAAAAATGTATGAAACACTTTTAACCAATGAAGAATGTTCAAAGGCGACTGACCTTGGTGATTTCTATCGTGTTCCGTCTGATAACCGCGGACTTAACTATGACAAATATTTTAAAGAGGGCGACAAAGACAGAAACACATTAACAGAGTTTAATTCTAATAACACCGACCTTTTAAATGTTGAACAGGTTAAGGGAAAGCTTTTAAGTCTTGAATATATAAGAGAAGAACTTTCAAAGGAAGAAAAATAATATGAAGATACTTGTAACAGGAGCAAAAGGCTTTGTTGGGAGAAATCTTTGCGAGGCTCTTAAAAACATTCGGGACAGTAAAGACAGAACGAGACCTGAGCTTATAATTGATGAGGTTTTTGAATTTGATATTGATACGGATATTGCTCTTTTAGACGACTATGCCAAAGAAGCGGATTTTGTTTTCAATCTTGCAGGGGTTAACCGCCCAAAAGAGACAAAGGAGTTTATGGAGGGAAATTTCGTCTTTGCTGACGACCTCTTAAAAGCCCTTAAAAAGCATAACAATAAATGCCCGGTTATGATAGCCTCATCAACTCAGGCAGCCCTTGACAATGACTACGGAAAGAGCAAAAAAGCAGGAGAAGACTTGCTCTTTGCGTACGGAGAGGAAACGGGAGCAAAGGTTTTGGTATACCGCTTTCCTAACCTTTTCGGCAAATGGGCAAGACCGAACTATAACAGTGCCGTTGCAACATTTTGCAATAACATCGCCAATGATTTGGAGATTACTGTAAATAATCGTGAAACAGTTTTGACTCTGGTTTATATTGACGATTTGGTTTGCGAAATGCTTAATGCACTTTCTGGGAGAGAAAATAAAGACGGGCAGTTTTGCAAAGTGGAGGTTGAGCATAAGGTAAGCCTTGGCGAAATTGTTGACCTTATTTACAAATTCAGAGAGCAAAGCGAAACTCTGATAATGCCTGAAAACCCTGAAAACTCCTTTGCAAATAAGCTATATTCAACCTATCTTACTTATCTTCCAAAGGAGAAAATTGCATTCCCTTTAAAAATGAATTGTGATGACAGGGGGAGCTTTACAGAGCTTTTAAAGACCGAAAAATGCGGTCAGTTCTCAATCAATATTTCAAAGCCCGGAATAATGAAGGGTCAGCACTGGCACAGCTCCAAATGGGAATTTTTCATTGTTGTTTCGGGACACGGACTTATTCAAATGAGAAAAATTGACAGCGATGAGGTTTTAAACTTTGAAGTATCAGGTGATAAGATTGAAGCAATTCATATTATCCCCGGATATACCCACAACATTATAAATCTTTCAGATAAAGAGAATTTAGTTACTGTTATGTGGGCAAATGAAAAATTCAATCCAGGAAAACCGGATACATATTTTGAGGTGGTAGAATAATGAATATCAAAACAGATTACAGCGATGTTAAATTCAAGGACAACGGAAAACTTAAACTGCTCATAATT
>JAZOAF010000034.1:0-2065 GCA_045595345.1 Clostridia bacterium
AACTCCTTGGCTCACAGAACGACATGGCTACGATCCGACTTTTTACTTTTTTGCACCAGTACCCTGTTTTCAAGGGAGCCAAACACTCCTCCGCTAAGGAAATAATTTTCAAGATAAGAGGTTACATTTGTATGTTTTTTATCTTCAAACCAGATATCCGTCAATAATTCAACCTGCTCGCAAAATTTTGTTAAGTTGCCCTCGTCAAGCAATCTTTTTATATTATCAGTATCGGTTTTTTCTCTCTTTTTCATAAGATATAAATCTACGAAAAATCTTAGTCCGCAACCGCCCACTAAAAAATGTTTTGCCATATGAGCAATATGATAATAATAAAACATTTCAAAGTGCATTTCATACTCAAAGCCCTTTTCGTCTGCCTGTTTTACCCAATCCCAGACTTTAAGCAATGGTTTATCGGCAATGTTTGCCTCCTCCTCTTCAATGAGCGTGTAATGGATTTCAAGCCGTATACCATTTTTAGAAATCAACGCAACATCGTGATTTCCTCTGTGATAAACTCTATACTGTTTAGTCTCTTCAAGGGCATTTATCGCCTTTTCCAAATCCTCTTTTTTAACTAAAACATCAATATCTCCGCTTGTTCGCATCCACTCCTGGGGGTAATAATCCTTAATTATCGCCCCTTTTAGCGGAATAAACGAAATTTCAGCTTTTTCCAAAATATCTTTAACGCTTGAAAGAGCAACATTTCTGCTTTCACTCCTGAAAATGGAATAAATTTTCTGTTTTTTATATTTCCCCGATACTTCATTATCAGTCAACATTCCCATTTTTGAAAGAGCATCACATACCAGATGTCCCAAATCGTGGGCAGAGGAAAGCTCATATAATTTAAGGAGCATATGGTCATCAATGGCGTTTTTTACTTCTTCCCCGACCTCTTCGCCTTTTATTTCATAGCGAATCAGGGAAATAAAAACATCATTAACATTCATATCTATGCTCCTTTCTTATTCTAATATTTTCTCCAGACCATTTTATCCACAATGCCTGTATAAGACTGAATAATCTTTACAACCTTTGTTGAAACATTTTCATCAATATAGTCAGGCACAGGTATTCCATAGTCTCCGTCCTCATTTGCAGTTATTGCTGTATCAACTGCCTGAATAAGAGATTTTTCATCAATCCCTGCAAGGACAAAGCAAGCCTTATCAAGTGCCTCAGGGCGCTCTGTTGATGTTCTTATGCAAACAGCAGGGAACGGTCTTTTAACGCTTGTGAAAAAGCTTGATTCCTCAGGTAGAGTTCCGCTGTCCGAAATTACGCAAAAAGCATTAACTTGCAGACAATTATAATCGTGGAAACCCAATGGTTCGTGCATAACAACTCTCTTATCAAGCTCAAATCCACTCTCAGCAAGGCGTTTCTTGCTTCTTGGATGGCAGGAATAAAGAATCGGCACATCATACTTCTGTGCAATCTTATTTATTGCATTAAAGAGAGAATTAAAGTTCTTTTCTGTATCGATATTTTCTTCGCGGTGAGTTGAAAGGAGCATATATTTTCCCTTTTCAAGTCCCAGCCTTTCGTGGATATCAGAAGCTAAAATCTCATCTAAATTCTGATGGAGCACCTCTGCCATAGGTGAACCTGTAACATAAGTTCTTTCCTTTGGAAGTCCGCAATCGGCAAGATATCTTCTTGCGTGTTCGGAATATGCCATATTAACATCAGAAATAATATCAACAATTCGTCTGTTAGTCTCCTCAGGAAGACATTCGTCCTTACAACGGTTTCCCGCTTCCATATGGAAAATCGGTATATGTAGTCTTTTAGCTGAAATTGCACTGAGGCAGGAGTTTGTGTCTCCTAAAATAAGGAGTGCATCAGGCTTAATCTCATTCATAAGCTTATAGGAGCAGTTGATAATATTTCCTACCGTTGCCCCCAAATCGTCACCCACTGCATCCATATAAACCTCAGGGGCATCTAGCTTTAAATCCTTAAAGAAAACCCCGTTCAAGTTATAATCATAGTTCTGACCCGTGTGAGCTAATACAGTGTCAAAATACTTTCTGCACTTATTTATAACTGCACC
>JAZOAF010000035.1:0-12718 GCA_045595345.1 Clostridia bacterium
ATAACGCTTACCGATACTTCCTGATTCGTCGTATTCACACATAAACTCGCCTGCAAGAGCGGAGTAAACTTTAAGAGCGCCCTCGGAAAGCTTCTTGGAAAGAGGAAGAACTGCTGCCTTAACAGGAGCAAGAGCAGGATGAAAGTGCATAACTGTTCTAATGTCGTTCTTTTCAGCATCAACAACTTCTTCGTCATAAGCTTCAACCATAAATGCAAGAGTAACACGGTCGGCACCAAGAGATGGCTCAACACAGTATGGTGTGTATTTTTCTCCTGTTTCGCTGTCACAGTATTCCATTTTCTCGCCACTGTGGTTTGAATGCTGAGTTAAGTCAAAGTCTGTTCTGTCAGCAATGCCCCAAAGCTCGCCCCAGCCGAATGGGAACATAAACTCAATATCAGTTGTTGCATTGCTGTAATGAGAAAGCTCTTCTGGGTCATGGTCGCGAAGTTTAAGGTTTTCTTCTGCAACGCCCAAAGATAAGAGCCAGTTTTTACAGAAGTCTTTCCAATACTTGAACCAGTCAAGGTCGGTTCCCGGTGCACAGAAGAATTCAAGCTCCATCTGTTCAAATTCACGGGTTCTGAAAGTGAAGTTACCGGGAGTAATTTCGTTTCTGAAAGACTTACCAATCTGACCGATACCAAACGGAATCTTCTTTCTTGAAGTTCTCTGAACATTCTTGAAGTTAACGAAGATACCCTGAGCGGTTTCAGGTCTTAAAAAGATTTCGTTCTTGGAATCGTCTGTAACGCCCTGAAAAGTCTTGAACATAAGGTTGAACTTTCTTATATCGGTAAAGTTATGCTTTCCGCAATCAGGACAAGCAAGCTGATTTTCCTTGATGAAATCCATCATCTTCTGGTCAGACCAGCCGTCAGCGCTTACGCCTGCAACATCTTCGATAAGCTTGTCTGCGCGGAATCTTGATTTACATTCTTTACAGTCCATAAGCGGGTCAGAGAAGCCGCCGACATGACCGGAAGCCACCCATGTTTCAGGGTTCATTAAGATTGCAGCGTCAAGACCAACATTATATGGGCTTTCCTGAATGAACTTTTTCCACCAAGCTTTTTTAACATTGTTTTTAAGCTCAACACCGAGAGGACCGTAGTCCCAGGTGTTTGCAAGTCCGCCGTAGATTTCGGAGCCTGGATACACAAAGCCTCTGCCTTTGCAAAGGGCAACGATTTTTTCCATTGTTTTTTCTTGATTCTTCAAAATGTAAACATCCTTTCTGTATTTAATACATATAGATACATACATTATATATCAAATAAACAATAATTGCAAGAGGTTTAACTAAAAAATCGAGGTTGAAAAGACCTCGGTTTTTATATTTTAAAAGGACAGAAAATATGGGAAAGAGGAGGATAGTGATTTTATGCAAAAACACAATAAAAAAATGCTTGACATTTGACATTTCCTATGATATACTGTATTCCTATTATAATGCGTTTTTAGGCTTATTTCCCAAAAAATGACAAAATTTGGGAAGAAAAAAGTCAAAATTTGGTAGAGTTTTTGTGCAATTTGTATAGTTTGCCTAACGAAAATGGCGAAAATTTCTCTACAAAGAAACAAAAATGTTTAAGTTGTAAATTATTAGTGCATTATTTTGATGCATTTTATACACAATGCGCAGTAAAAAAAGCACTTTTCTGCGTAAATAAATTTCAGAGGTGATTGTTTATGATACATCCGGTCAAGCTCGGAAGGAATACCCGAATGAGTTACGGTAAGATTAGAGAGGTTATTGATATGCCTAATCTTATCGAGATTCAGAAGAATTCCTACAATTGGTTTTTAGAGGAAGGTCTTAAAGAGGTCTTTCACGATGTATCTCCGATAGCCGACTATGCAGGCAACTTAATGCTTGAATTTGTTGACTACAGAATTGATATGACGCCAAAATATGACATTGAGGAGTGTAAGGAAAGAGATGCGACATACGCTGCCCCACTCCGTGTTAAGGTGCGCCTTATCAATAAGGAGACAGGCGAAGTTAAGGAGCAGGAAATCTTTATGGGTGATTTCCCGATTATGACTCCATCCGGTACATTTATCATAAACGGAGCTGAGCGTGTTATCGTAAGTCAGCTTGTCCGCGCCCCCAGCGTTTACTATACTCAGGAGTTTGATAAGCTCGGTAAAAAGCTTTTCTTCTCTCAGGTAATTCCAAACCGTGGTGCATGGCTTGAATATGAGACAGACAGCAACGATTTATTCTATGTAAGAATTGACAGAACAAGAAAGATTCCTGTAACGGTTTTAGTTCGTGCTTTGGGCTATGGAACAAATCAGGAAATCCTTAACCTTTTCGGCGAAGACGAGAGAATTGTTGCTACACTTGGCGGAAAAGACACAACAACATCAGAAGAAGAAGGTCTCTTAGAGATTTACAGAAAGCTCCGTCCGGGCGAACCGCCAACGGTTGAAAGCGCTAAGACTCTTTTAACAAATCTTTTCTTTGACCCAAGAAGATATGACCTTGCTCATGTTGGAAGATATAAGTTCAACAAAAAGCTCTCTTTATATGACAGAATCGTAGGTCAGGTAAGTGCTGATACTATTGCATCAGAAAAGACAGGCGAAGTTATTGTTTCCGAAGGCGAAATGATAACAAGAGAGATTGCAAGAGCCATTGAAAAAGAATGGATTAATACGGTTAATATCAAGGTTTCCGACGAAGATAAAGTAACAAAAGTTATCTCTAACAATATGGTTGACCTTAAAGACATCGTTGACTATAACCCAAGAGATTACGGCATCAAGGAAAAGGTAAGACTTTCTGTTTTAAACGAAATTTTAGAGCAGTATCCTGATGTTAATTCTGACGAGTTCAAGAAGGAAATCGAAGAACGCCGTTATGAGCTTGTTCCAAGCCATATTATAATCGACGATATTATTGCATCTATTTCTTATATGTGCAATATCGCTCACGGCGTAGGCCATATTGACGATATCGACCATCTCGGAAACAGAAGACTCCGCAGTGTTGGGGAACTTTTACAGAACCAGTTCAGAATTGGTCTTGCAAGAATGGAAAGAGTCGTAAGAGAGAGAATGACAACTCAGGATTTAGACACAATTACTCCTCAGACTTTAATCAATATAAGACCTGTGACATCTGCTGTTAAGGAATTTTTTGGTTCTTCACAGCTTTCACAGTTTATGGACCAGATTAACCCTCTCGGAGAATTAACTCATAAGAGAAGATTGTCTGCTCTTGGTCCCGGCGGTCTTTCAAGAGACAGAGCAGGCTTCGAAGTGCGAGATGTTCATCATTCCCACTACGGCCGTATGTGTCCTATCGAAACTCCTGAAGGTCCGAACATCGGTCTTATCAACTCCCTCAGCGGATTTGCAAAGGTTAATGAATACGGCTTTATTGAAGCTCCTTACCGTAAGGTTGATAAGGAAAAGGGTATCGTTACCGATGAAGTTGAATATATGACAGCGGATACAGAGGACGGATTCTATATCGCACAGGCCAACGAAGAGCTCGCCGAAGACGGAAAGTTCTTATCCAGCCGTGTTGTAACAAGATATAAGGACCAGTTCTTAGAAGTAAGCGCTGAACCTGGAAATTGCCGTGTTGACTATATGGATGTATCTCCAAGACAGGTTACATCTATTGCGACAGCAATGATTCCGTTTCTTGAAAACGACGACGCTAACCGTGCTCTCATGGGTTCCAACATGCAGCGTCAGGCAGTTCCGCTTTTAATGCCTGAATCTCCGATTATCGGTACAGGTATGGAATATAAAGCTGCAAGAGACAGCGGTGTTTGTGTTCTTGCCAAGAATTCAGGTGTTGTTACCAAGGTTAGTGCAACCCATATCGAGATTAAGACAGACGAAGGCGAAACAGATAAGTATAAGCTCATTAAGTTTACCCGTTCCAACCAGGGTATGTGTATTAACCAGCGCCCGATTGTTGAGGTTGGGGAAAGAGTTGAAGCAGGCGACATTATTGCCGACGGTCCTTCAACCAAGAACGGCGAGCTCGGTCTTGGCCGAAACATCCTTATTGGATTTATGACCTGGGAAGGTTATAACTACGAGGATGCTATGCTTATTAACGAAAAGCTTGTTAAAGAAGATATCTTAACATCAATTCATATCGAAGAATATGAAATTGAATCAAGAGATACAAAGCTCGGACCTGAAGAAATCACAAGAGACATCCCGAATGTCGGCGAAGACGCTCTTAGTGATTTGGACGAAAGAGGTATTATCAGAGTTGGTGCTGAGGTTGAAAGCGGCGACATCTTGGTTGGTAAGGTAACTCCTAAGGGAGAAACAGACCTTAGCTCCGAAGAAAGACTTCTCCGTGCAATCTTTGGCGAAAAGGCAAGAGAGGTTAGAGACACATCTCTCCGCGTACCTCACGGCGAGTACGGTATTATTGTTGATGTTAAAGTGTTTACAAGAGAAAACGGCGACGAACTCCCGCCGGGAGTTAACCAGATAGTAAGATGTTATATCGCTCAGAAGAGAAAAATCTCTGTCGGCGATAAGATGGCTGGCCGTCACGGTAACAAGGGTGTTATTTCAAGAATTCTTCCGGAAGAGGATATGCCATTCTTACCTGATGGTACACCGCTCCAGATTGTTCTTAACCCTCTGGGCGTTCCTTCCCGTATGAACATCGGACAGGTACTTGAAGTTCACTTAGGCTATGCTGCTAAGAAGCTTGGCTGGAAGGTTGCAACTCCTGTATTTGACGGTGCAAACGAGGCGGATATCGCTGAGGCTCTTGTTCAGGCAGGCTACGATAAAGATGGTAAAACAGTTCTTTATGATGGCAGAACAGGTGAAGCCTTTGATAACCGAGTTACAGTTGGATATATGCATATCTTAAAGCTTGCTCACTTGGTTGATGATAAAATTCACGCAAGAAGCACAGGTCCTTACTCCCTCGTTACTCAGCAGCCACTTGGTGGTAAAGCTCAGTTCGGTGGACAGAGATTCGGTGAAATGGAAGTTTGGGCATTAGAGGCATACGGCGCAGCTTACACATTGCAGGAAATCTTAACTGTTAAGTCTGACGATGTTGTGGGAAGAGTTAAAACCTACGAAGCAATTGTTAAGGGCGAAAACATTCCGAAGCCGGGCGTTCCTGAATCCTTCAAGGTATTAATTAAGGAACTTCAAGGTCTTGCTCTTGATGTTAAGGTCTTGGACGGAGACGGCAACGAAGTTATTCTTAAAGAACTTTCTGATGAGGATGACGACGATATGCCAATGGTTACAGACCTTGACAAAGTTGAGAATAATGTTGATGACAGCAAGGGTGCATTTACACTTTCAGATGATGACGACGATTTAGACGATGACAGTATTCTTGACGATGATGAATACGATGATTTTGACGAGCCTGATTTTGACGCAGAAGAAATCGAAGCAGATTTCTTATCTGTTGAAGAAATGGGCGAAAGTGAACTTGACGGCGACGATGAAGATGATGAAATTTAATTAATCTTTATTGTCGGGTTCCTGTGGCTCACAGCAGGGATTTTCCGAAAAAATTTTGTGAGCAGAAAGTCGAGTGTTCGTTATGAGTGAATATCAAAATTTTGAGGCGATGCAGATTGGTCTTGCATCCCCTGAAAAAATAAGAGAATGGTCAAGAGGCGAAGTTAAAAAGCCTGAAACCATTAATTATAGAACCTTAAAGCCCGAAAAAGACGGTTTATTCTGTGAGCGTATTTTCGGACCAACTAAGGATTGGGAATGTCATTGCGGTAAGTATAAGAGAGTCCGTTATAAGGGCGTTATCTGTGACCGCTGTGGTGTTGAAGTTACCCGTGCAAAGGTAAGAAGAGAAAGAATGGGTCATATTGAGCTTGCTGCCCCTGTATCGCATATCTGGTACTTTAAGGGCATCCCAAGCCGTATGGGTCTTATCCTTGATATGTCTCCAAGAGTTTTGGAGAAAGTATTATACTTTGCAGAATATGTTGTTATTGACCCGGGCAGAACTGACCTTATGGCACATCAGGTTCTCAGTGAAAAGGAATATCACGAGGCAGTTGAAAAGTACGGTGAAGGCTCTTTTAAAGCAGGAATGGGAGCGGAAGCTATCCTTGAAATGCTTCAAAACATTGACCTTGATGCCCTCTATGAAGAACTTAAAGAGGATTTAGACGGCGCTAAGGGTCAGAAGAAGAGCAAAACAATCAGAAGACTTGAAGTTGTTGAAGCTTTCAGAATGAGCGGAAACAAGCCTGAATGGATGGTTATGACAGTTATTCCTGTCCTCCCACCAGATATCAGACCTATGGTTCAGCTTGACGGCGGAAGATTTGCAACATCAGACCTTAACGATTTATATAGACGAGTTATCAACAGAAATAACCGTCTTAAAAAACTTGTTGATTTATCCGCTCCTGAAATCATTATCAGAAATGAAAAGAGAATGCTTCAGGAAGCTGTTGACGCATTAATCGACAACGGCAGACGAGGCCGTCCTGTAACAGGACCGGGAAACAGAGCTTTAAAATCTCTCTCTGACCTTCTTAAAGGTAAGCAGGGCCGTTTCCGTCAGAACCTCCTCGGTAAGCGTGTTGACTACTCAGGCCGTTCGGTTATCGTTGTCGGACCTGAACTTAAAATTTATCAGTGCGGTCTTCCTAAGAAGATGGCTCTTGAACTTTTCAAGCCTTTCGTTATGAAGAAGCTTGTTAAAGACGGACTTGCTCATAACATTAAGTCTGCAAAGAGAATGGTTGAGCGTGTTCGCCCTGAGGTTTGGGATGTTTTAGAGGAAATGATTACAGAGCATCCGGTTCTTTTAAACCGTGCCCCCACACTTCACAGACTTGGTATTCAGGCGTTCGAGCCTGTATTGGTTGAAGGTAAAGCCCTCAAACTCCATCCGCTTGTATGTACTGCGTTTAACGCGGACTTCGACGGTGACCAGATGGCTGTTCACCTTCCATTGTCGGCAGAAGCTCAGGCGGAAGCAAGATTCTTAATGCTCTCTGCAAATAACCTCTTAAAGCCTCAGGACGGTAAACCTGTAACAGTTCCTACTCAGGATATGGTATTGGGAAGTTATTATCTTACAATTACTATTGACGGAGAACTTGGAACAGGCAAGGTGTTCAAGTCCGAGGACGAAGCTTTAATGGCATACCAGAACGGTGCTGTTGGTCTCCACGCTCCTATCAAAGTAAGAAAGACAGGAATGTTTGGAGATAAGGAAGTAACAAAGCTTATCGACGCAACTGTGGGACAGCTTATCTTTAACAGCAAGATTCCTCAGGACCTTGGCTTTGTTGACAGAACAAGCGAAGACAATGCACTTAACCTTGAAGTAACCTTTAAGGTTGATAAGAAGAAGCTCGGTCAGATTATTGACAGAAGCATCAAAATTCACGGTATTACAGAAACTGCAACACTTCTTGATAATGTTAAGGCTATGGGCTTTAAGTATTCAACAAGAGGTGCTATAACAGTCAGCGTTGACGATATTATCATTCCTGAGGCTAAGAAGCATATTCTTAACGGTTATACAAAGGAAGAAGCAGAAAAATTCGGCTGCGCAGAAGGTCAGTTTGCAAAGTATGTTAAGGGCAAGAAAGCTATCTATAAGATTGCAACCTTAACAGATAAAGAAAAGAAAGCCTTAGAGAAAGACGGCTGGGAGCTTGTTTTTGAAGATTGTGCTCAGAAGCGCGTTGATAAGATTGACAAGCAGTTCAGACGAGGTCTCTTTACAGATGAAGAAAGATATAATAAGGTTATTGATGTATGGAACAGTGCATCAAGTATGGTTACAGACGCCATGATGGAAAACCTTGACGAGCTTAATCCAATCTTTATGATGGCTAACTCCGGTGCCCGTGGTAGCGTTAACCAGATTCGTCAGCTGGCTGCGATGCGTGGCCTTATGGCGGATACATCAGGTCGTCCTGTGGAAATTCCTATTAAGGCTAACTTCCGTGAAGGTCTTACAGTTCTTGAATACTTCATTTCAACTCACGGTGCTCGTAAAGGTCTTACCGATACAGCCCTCAGAACAGCCGACTCCGGTTACCTCACCCGTCGTTTGGTTGATGTATCTCAGGAAGTTATCGTTCGTGAAATTGACTGTGGAACAAGAGATTATATCGTTGCAACAGCTATAACAGAGGGCAAGGAAATAATTGAACCGCTCGCTGACCGCTTAGAGGGCAGAACAGTTGTTGAAAACATCGTTGACCCTGCAACAGGCGAGATTATTGCTTCTGAAAACGAAACAATCAATGCTGAACAGGCAAAGAAAATTGAAAATGCAGGAATTAAGGAAGTTAAAATGCGAAGCGTCCTCAAATGTAGAAGTAAGGTTGGCGTTTGTGCTAAGTGTTATGGTTATAACCTTGCAAGCGGTGACATTGCTGATGCCGGCGAAGCTGTTGGTATTATTGCGGCTCAGTCTATCGGTGAACCTGGTACACAGCTTACAATGAGAACATTCCATGCCGGCGGTGTTGCTTCCGGCGACGATATCACACAGGGTCTCCCTCGTGTTGAAGAACTTTTCGAAGCAAGAAAACCAAAGGGTCTTGCAATTATTGCTGAAATCGGCGGTAGAATTCAGATTAGCGAAACTAAGAAGAAGAGAGAAGTTACTGTTTTAGACGATGAAAATGGCAACGCAGCAACATATCTCATCCCTTACGGTTCCAGAATTAAGGTAGAAGACGGTCAGATAGTTGAGGCAGGCGATGAACTTACAGAAGGTAGCGTATATCCACAGGATATTATGGCTATCAAGGGCTACACAGCAGTTCATGATTATCTTATCAAGGAAGTTCAGAAGGTTTACAGACTTCAAGGCGTTGATATCAACGATAAGCATATTGAAGTTATCGTAAGACAGATGATGCGTAAGGTAAGAATTGAAACAGCAGGCGATACAGAATTCTTAACAGGCTCACTGGTTGACAGATATGAGCTTGAAAGAGAAAATATGAGAATGGAAGCAGAGGGCAAGGAAATTGCAACTGCAACAGATGTTCTCATGGGTATCACAAAGGCTGCTCTTGCTACTGATTCATTCCTCTCTGCTGCATCCTTCCAGGAAACAACAAGAGTTTTAACTGATGCGGCTATCAAAGGAAAGAAAGACCCGCTCATCGGTCTTAAAGAAAATGTTATTATCGGTAAGCTCGTTCCTGCCGGAACAGGTATGCCGGAATACAGCGGAATTTATGTTCAGGCAAATGAAAACGAAACAATCGCTTCCGCTCTTGCTGACATAGAACTCTAATAAGAATAAAAAAGCTCGGCGTTTTGCCGAGCTTTTTTTATTGTGAAACAACAAGGTTCCGGGGCACCCGACCGCAATCTATGATTGTGCTATCGGGTCGGGTTCTTATCCCATTTCAACGATTATGAGGTCATCTCCGATATTCTTTATGTCCTCCCATTTGATTATTATGTCGTTTTCTCTGCCAAAAAGACCCATAATTTTATAACCTCCCGAGACTACAAGAGAGACAAATCTTCCTGTTTCAAGGTCAATTTCAATGTCGGCGGGATACCCAAGCCGAGCCCCTGTTTTTATATTTATAATTTCCTTGTTTCTGATTTCGTTTATACTGCATGACGGCATAAAATCACCCCGTATATATCTATTCTTTTTCAGTATAATTTATGAAAAAAGAACCAATAATGTTTATGTGAAAAAACTAAAAGGGGCATAAACATTATGATAAATAAGGTGGAAATTTGCGGTATCAACACATCCAAGCTCCCCACCCTTTCCGAGGATAAGAAGAGGGAGCTTTTTGAGAAGATAAAAAACGGAGATACTTCTGCAAGACAGGAGTTTATATATGGAAATCTGCGCCTTGTTTTAAGCGTTATGCAGAAGTTCAATAACCGAGGGGAATGTGCTGACGATTTATTCCAGATTGGCTGTATCGGACTTATAAAGGCTCTTGACAACTTTGACACATCTCACGGGGTTAAGTTTTCCACCTATGCCGTTCCAATGATTATCGGGGAAATAAGACGATATTTAAGGGATAACAACGCTTTAAGAGTAAGCCGAAGCCTTCGGGATATTGCCTATAAAGCTCTGGCGGTTAAGGAAAGGCTTATCTCCGAAACCTCAAAAGAGCCAACAAATGCGGATATTGCCAGAGAATTGGGTGTTAAAACTTCCGAGGTGGATATGGCCCTTGATGCTATTATGGACCCCGTTTCCTTGAATGAGCCTGTATATCACGACAGCGGAGATGCGGTCTTCGTTATGGACCAGGTAAAAGACGAGAAAAATACGGACGAGCGCTGGCTGGACGAGATTTCTTTAAGTCAGGCAATTGACCGCCTCCCCGAAAGAGAGAAGAATATAATTTCCATGCGGTTTTTCCACGGGAAAACTCAGATGGAGATTGCGGATGAAATTGGAATTTCCCAGGCGCAGGTCTCCCGCCTTGAAAAGAACGCCATAAACCATATGAAAAAGCACCTTTAACCCCGGTATTGACTTTAACTGAGGCATTTGATATAATTAGGATACAATATTTTAAATGGAGATATTTGTATGAATATTACTATAATTGGCCTTGGAAAGATAGGCGAAAAGCTTACAGAAGAGTTAAGCCGTGAGAAAGAACACAGCATAACAGTTATTGACCAAAACAGAGAGGTTACCAAGCGGATTGTAAACGCTTATGATGTTATGGGTGTTTCGGGAAGCGGTGCCAGTGTTGATACTCTCCGTGAGGCAAAGGTTGAGGATACAGACATTTTAATTGCCGTAACAGGCTCGGATGAGCTTAATCTTTTGACCTGCCTTCTCGCTAAGAAGTTAGGCAACTGTAAAACTATTGCCAGGGTAAGAAACCCTGAATATAACAAGGAAATACACCATTTTAAGGAGGATTTGGGCCTTGCTATGATTATCAATCCTGAACTTACCGCCGCAGGCGAAATTGCAAGACTCTTGCGTTTTCCAAGCGCAGTCCAGATTGATACTTTTGCAAAAGGCAGAGTTGAAATTCTGAAATTCAAAATTCCAAACGGTTCGCCCCTTTGCAATATGAGACTTGCGGATATTTCCCAAAAGCTCAGCTGTGATGTTTTGGTCTGCGGAGTTGAAAGAGGCGAAGAAGCCTTTATCCCGGGCGGTGATTTCGTATTAAAAGAGGGAGACTTTATAAGCATAATTTCTTCTATCGAAAACGCATCTCAGTTTATTAAGAAAATTGGCATCAAGACCAATAAGGTTAAAGACTGTATCATAGTAGGCGGAGGAACAACGGCTGTATACTTGGCTCATAGACTTATGAAGGCAGGAATAAGCGTTAAGATTATTGAAAATAATCCGCAGAGATGCGATTTCTTATGTGATATTCTTCCGAAGGCTACCATAATAAACGGAGACGGAACTGAAAACCGTCTGCTCTTGGAAGAGGGAATTGATAAGGCGGAGTCCTTTGTTGCACTTACGGGAATTGACGAAGAGAATGTTCTCCTTTCTCTATATGCAAAAACAAAAACCAACGGGAAAATTATAACCAAAATCAACAGAATTGCATATGAAGAGGTTATAGGCAACTTAAATCTTGACACGATAATTTATCCAAAAGAGATTACGGCGGAATACATAATCCGTTTTGTCCGCGCGATGAACAACTCTATTGGGAATAATATTGAAACGCTCCATTATATTCTGGACGGCAAGGCGGAAGCTCTTGAATTCAGAATTAAAGAAGACTCTCCTGTAATCAATAAAACTATCGAATCTCTTAACTTAAAGAGCGGAATTATTATAGCCTCAATAAACCGAAACGGCAAGATTATAACTCCAAAAGGTAAGGATATTATCAAAGTTGGAGACACGGTTATAATTGTTACGACCAATACGGGCTATAACGACATACAGGATATACTGAAATAGGAGAAAGCTTATGAATTTAAAAGTAATTTCTTATGTTGTAGGCTGGGCACTTAATATAGAAGCGGGATGTATGCTTTTGCCGTTTCTGTGCGCTTTGGCGTATGGGGAAGAGAATAAGTTCCTGTTCCTTTTCTGCGCTCTTTTGTGCCTTGTTGTGGGACTTTCTCTTACTGTAAAGCCCCCAAAAAATAAAGCGATATTCGCAAAAGAAGGCTTTGTCGCAGTTGCTCTTTCTTGGATTATAATAAGTATCTTCGGGGCAATCCCATTTAACGCATCAGGCTACATACCAAACTTTTTTGATGCAATTTTTGAAACGGTTTCAGGGTTCACAACCACAGGAGCGTCAATTTTAACAGATGTTGAGGTGCTCCCCAAATCCCTGCTTTTCTGGCGAAGCTTTACTCACTGGCTGGGCGGAATGGGAGTTCTGGTTCTTTTGGTTGCAGTTCTCCCGCTTTCAGGCGGAGACAATTTCCAGCTTATAAAGGCAGAAAGCCCGGGGCCATCTGTTGGAAAGCTTGTTCCCCATGTTAAAACAACAGCGAAGATTTTATATCTCATATATCTGGCTTTAACCTGCATTGAGATTATTCTCCTTTTAGCAGGAGGTCTCAGCTTTTTTGAGGCAGCAACACTGTCCTTCGGCACAGCAGGAACGGGCGGTTTTGCAATTTTAAATTCGGGCATAGGCGGGTATTCCTCATATGTGCAGATAGTGATAACCGTATTTATGGTTATTTTCGGCATAGACTTTTCTTTCTATTATTTACTTCTTATGAGAAAGGTCAAGGATGCCATCAAGATGGAAGA
>JAZOAF010000036.1:0-4064 GCA_045595345.1 Clostridia bacterium
CTGGATTTTGAGTCCAGCGCGTCTGCCAATTCCACCACAGCGGCTTATTTTACAAAAATCCAATGCATAATGCATTGGATTTTTTGGTACACCATCACGGACTCGAACCGTGGACACCCTGATTAAGAGTCAGGTGCTCTACCAGCTGAGCTAATGGTGCATATGCTGGATTTTCTCACGCAAATGATATTATACTACCAAAGGACGAGTTTGTCAAGGAAAATCTCAAAATTTTTTGTTTTTTCTTAATATTTCATCTTTTAACCACAAAATTATAATATTATTTGACCAATTGCCCCCGTTATGCTATAATATTCCTATGATATATGAAAAATGAAAGGGTGAAATTGAATGAACGAGCTTATTATAAAAGGGCAGATGGCGAAGATGGCGTCAGAGTTCCTTGTAACCGCCAGAGAAGAGGAAAAAAATCGTGCTCTAATCGCTATGGCGGAGGCTGTTTATGAAAATTCAGACTATATTTTAAAGGTTAACGAAGAGGATATTGCTCTGGCTCGTCAAAGCGGTCTTTCAGAGGGCTTTATCGAAAGGCTTACTTTAAACCCTTTAAGAATTAATGCGATTGCCAAAGGGATGACGCAGGTTGCCGAGCTTCCTGACCCAGTGGGAACATATATTTCAAGAGACAAGCGCCCTAACGGTCTTGAAATTGAAAAGGTAAGAGTTCCTCTTGGGGTTATCGGCATTATTTATGAATCCCGACCAAATGTAACGGCGGATGCGGCGGCTCTTTGCTTAAAGTCAGGGAATGCCTGCATACTTCGTGGCGGAAAAGAGGCACTTGGAACAAACCTTGCCCTTGTTAATATTATGCAGGAGGCTCTCGTTAAAGAGGGGTTCCCGAAAGGCTGTATAAATTTGGTTGAAGATACATCAAGGGAGACCGCAACGGCTCTTATGCGCCTTAACGAATATCTTGATGTTATTATCCCTCGCGGAGGGGCAGGGCTTATCCGCGCGGTTATGGAAAACGCAACGGTTCCTGCAATTGAAACGGGAACGGGCAACTGCCATGTTTATGTTGATAAATATGCCGACCTATCTATGGCGAGAGATATTGTTATAAATGCGAAAACTTCAAGACCTTCCGTTTGCAACGCAGAGGAAAAGCTTCTGGTTCACAGCGAAATTGCGGAGAGATTCCTCCCTGCTATGATTTCGGCTCTTCATGAAGAAGGGGTTGAGGTTATGGGGGACGAGAGAGTCTGCAAAATTTCAAGCGGAGCAAAGCTCGCTACGGAAGAAGACTGGGGAGAGGAATACTTATCCCTCAAAATCGCAATCAAGGTCGTGGACAGCGTTGACGAGGCGATTGCTCATATAAATAAATACGGCACACGCCACTCCGAAGCGATTGTTACGGAGAACATTCAAGCCTCTCAGAAGTTCTTGAAAGAAATCGATGCGGCGGCGGTTTATGTTAATGCCTCAACAAGATTTACAGACGGGTTTGAGTTCGGCTTCGGTGCAGAAATCGGAATAAGCACACAGAAAATTCACGCTCGCGGCCCCATGGGGCTTACAGAGCTTACAACAAGCAAATACCTGATTAAAGGAAACGGACAGATAAGACGGTAAGGAGAAAAGATTATGAATATACTTGTAGGACAGTCAGGCGGCCCCACAGCAGTTATAAACTCCTCTTTGGCAGGGGTTATAAAGGCGGGTTTTGATTCAAAGAAATTCGATAAGGTCTACGGAATGGTGGGCGGAATTGCGGGAGTTTTAGAGGATGACATTATAGAGATTAAAAGCGTAGACGATAATTTTATAAAGCTTTTAAAGCAGACCCCGTCATCTTATCTTGGTTCTTGCCGAAAAAAGCTCGGAGACGATGAGGAAACATATGAAAAAATCTTCGGTATTTTCAAGAAGTATAACATCGGTGCATTTTTCTATATCGGCGGAAATGACTCAATGGACACCGTTGATAAGCTTAGCAAATACGCTGAAAAAATCTGCTCCGAGATAAGAATCTGCGGAGTTCCGAAAACCATTGACAATGACCTTGCAATAACGGACCATACCCCAGGCTACGGCTCTGCGGCAAAGTTTGTTGCAAACACAGTCCGCCAGCTTGCCTTAGACACTGCGGTTTATAAAATGAAGTCAGTTATCGTTCTTGAAATTATGGGAAGAAACGCAGGCTGGCTTACAGCGGCGGCGGCTCTCGGCAATGACGAGGATGTTTTGGCAACGGATATAATCTGTCTTCCTGAAAGAGTTTTCGAGCCTGAAAAGTTTTTGGAAAAGGTTTCAAAGAATGCCGAAAAAGGAATTGCTCCTATTATTGCAATCTCCGAGGGAATTAAAGGAGCGGACGGCAAATATATCGGCGAAAGCCTTTCCTTAAAAGAGGCAAATGACGGTTTTGCTCATGCGGCTCTTGGCGGAGTTGGACGAATTGTTGAAAACTTAATCTCCGAAAAGCTTAAAATAAAGACAAGAACAATTGAGCTTTCTACCCTCCAAAGATGTTTCTCCCAAGGGGCGTCGGAGTGCGACAGAGAGGAAGCGTATCAGGCAGGTGTTAAGAGCGTTGAGTTTGCCGAAAAGGGTGAAACAGGATTTATGCCTTGCTTTAAGAGGGTTTCCGATGCACCATATAAAATGGAGATTGTTCCCTATCCCGTATCAAAGATTGCAAATCTTGAAAAGGTTGTTCCTGACAGTATGATAGGGGCAGACAATATGAGCATAACTGAGGAATTCATAAAATACGGCAGACCTTTAATAGAGGGCGAACCTGAACTTACCTACGAAAACGGAATATTGAAATTTGTAAGAAGATGAAAGAAAAACACCGCTATCAGCGGTGTTTTTCAAGTTTTCTAATGAGGAATACGCCCAGAATCAAACCTAAAATGCCTTGCATAATATTGGCAGGCATATTTATAAGTGACGGGATAAACCCATATAAAAATCCCTCAAAAATGTAATATCCAAAAATCATTATTATTTCAGCCACCAAGGCACTGATAATTCGTGCAGAGAGAGGACGGATTTTGTTTTGCAGAGAACGGAAAAGATAAAAGGCAGTAAGTGCCATCAGTCCTTTAATAATAAAGGTAGCAGGGGCGTATAAAGTGTACCCTGAAAAAATATCTGCAAGAGCCGAACCCAACCCTGCTGCAAGAAATCCGTAAAAAGGAGGCAGAAGCCATCCTGAAAGAAGGACTACGCAATCCCCAAGATTCAGGTATCCTTTAAGAGGCGAGGGTATTTTGATAATCATTGTTGCGATGCAGCATAAAGCCGCAAGCAAGGCTGCCGTGACAATTCTTTTTGTTTTCATTTTCAAAACCCCTTTACAAATTGTTATAGTTATTATATAATAAGGCTGATTATATAACAATTACCAATTGAGGAGATTTTAATATAACCAGATGAAATATAATTTAGATTTAAATTCAAAGCAAAGTGTATATATGCAACTATATCAGCAACTCAGGGAAGATATAACTAATGCTGTTTATAAGTATGGGGATAAGCTTCCCTCGAAGCGTATTCTCGCCGAGGAAACATTGACAAGTGTTATAACCGTGGAACACGCATTAGGAATACTATGCGATGAGGGGTATATTGAGGCGGCAGAACGCAAGGGATATTATGTTACATATCAGAAAGAGAATTTCGTTCCTATTGGGGAACAGGAATATACGGCGGCAGAGCATAACCCATATCATAACAGCGGAGAATTTCCCTTTTCTGTGTTTGCAAAAACTATGAGGAATGTAATTTCAAAGTATGGGGAGCAAATTCTTGTAAAGTCTCCTAACTTGGGATGCTATGAACTCAGGAAAGCAATTGCCGATTATCTTGCAAGAGGAAAAGGAATGAAAGTAAACACGGACCAGATTATAATTGGCTCAGGAGCGGAATATTTATATGGCCTTATAGTTCAGTTTTTGGGACGGGATAAAATCTATGCAATAGAAAAGCCCTCTTATGATAAAATACTGTCCGTATATAAAGCAAACGGGGCGGAGTGTGAATTGCTGAAACTGGGCAAGGACGGAATTCTCACTTCTCAGCTTAACATG
>JAZOAF010000037.1:0-5661 GCA_045595345.1 Clostridia bacterium
CTTACTACCTCCTCGCTTGCGCTGAGGCAAGCTCAAACCTTTCCCGTTATGACGGCGTTAAATATGGTTACAGAACAGATAGTCCGCTAAGCTATGATGAGCTTGTTAAAAAGTCAAGAAGCGAAGGCTTCGGAGATGAGGTTAAGAGAAGAATTCTTCTCGGAACATACGCCCTTTCAAGCGGGTATTATGACGCTTATTATAAAAAGGCAATGGCTGTTCGTCAGCAGTTCCGCCGTGAGCAGGCAGAGATTTTTGAAAAGTGCGATGTTATGCTTACACCGACTGCACCGACTGTTGCTTATGGTTTAAATCAGAACATTGATGACCCGGTTAAGATGTATCTTGCAGACATCTGCACAGTTACAGCAAATATCGTAGGCATCCCATCAATCTCCGTTCCTTGCGGATATGATAAAAATGGTATGCCAATCGGATTCTCTCTCTCCGCTAAACAGTTTGACGATGCAAAGGCAATCCAGTTTGCAGACCTTTATGAGAGAGAATTCGAAAGAAAATACGCAAACATCTAAATTAAAGAAAAGAAAGGCGTTTTATTATGAAGTTTGATACAGTCATAGGACTTGAAATACATGCCGAGCTTTCAACCAATGCTAAGGTTTTCTGTTCTTGCAGTGCTGAGTTCGGCGGAGCACCGAATACACATATCTGTCCTGTCTGCACAGGTCAGCCCGGTGCGCTCCCTATTATAAACCAATCCGCAGTTGAATTTGCAATCAGAGCAGGTCTTGCTTTCGGTTGTGAAATTAACCGCTATTCAAGATTTGACAGAAAGAACTATTTCTACCCTGACAACCCAAAGGCATACCAGATTTCCCAGCTTGATTTACCGCTTTGTATAAACGGAAAACTTGAGCTTTCAACGGGAAATGTTGTCCGAATCAACCGTATCCATTTGGAAGAAGACGCAGGAAAGCTCGTCCACGACGATTATCATAATCAGAGCTGGGCGGACTTTAACCGATGCTCCGTTCCCCTTATTGAAATCGTTACAGAGCCTGATATTAAGTCAGCCGAAGAAGCAGCCGAGGTTGTTTCAAAAATCGGTCTTTATCTTAAATACTTAGGGGTTTGCGACGCTAAGATGCAGGAAGGCTCTATCCGTGCCGATGTTAATATTTCTTTAAAACCTGCTGGGTCAGATAAGCTTGGCGACAGAGCAGAGCTTAAAAATATGAACTCTATGCGCTCAATTATAAGAGCCATTGAGTATGAGGTTGAGCGTCAGGCAGAGATTTTAGAGGATGGCGGAGTGGTTAAGCAGGAAACACGCCGTTTTGACGATGCAATGGGAACAACAAGCCCAATGCGAACAAAGGAAAATGCAAACGACTATCGTTATTTCCCTGAGCCTGATGTTCTGGCTATTACATTTACAGAAGAAGACATCGAAAACGCAAAAGCAAGAATCCCTCTTCTTCCTCACGAAAGAGTAGCGAAATATGTAAACGAATACAAGCTTACCGACGAGGATGCAAGAGTTATTACACTTGAAAAATACCTTTCCGATTTCTATGACGAAACCGTTGCAATTTATCCTGAATATAAGAATGTTGCAAACCTTTTCTTAACAGAAATTATGCGACGCGTTAAGGATACCGAAGCTGAAGAAATTCCATTCTCCGCTCAGGATTTTGCAAAGGTTGTCGAAATGGCGGACAAGAACACAGTTAACAGAAACGATGCAAAAACCATTATCCGCATAATGTTTGAAGAGGGCGGAGACCCAATGGAGATTGCAAAAGCAAACGGATTTATCGTTACTGTTGACACAAGCGCAATTTCAGAATTTATTGACGGACTCTTAAAGGAAAGAGCAGACCTTGTTGAAGATTACCACAACGGAAAGCAAAACGTTTTCGGCTTCTTTATGGGTCAGGCAACCAGAGCCTTAACAGGAAAAGCGACACCGATGGCAATCAAACAATACTTGGAAGAGGCTTTGAAAAAATAATTTGATAAAACCAAAAAGGAATGTGCAAAAGCACATTCCTTTTTTTAATAATTTGTGAGGAAAGACGTTAACCTCACACTACTTCCCTATTCTATGGAAACTAAATAGGCAAAATAACAATGTGTGGACTCGGTGGGTTCGCAGGGATAGCCTTAGATGGTAAGCCCTCAGAGACTGACAACCGCTGGTCCTAGTTATATACAACAATGCTACGATAATATACAGTCCGTACTGCGATTTGCCAATCGTTAAAAATGGCAAGGTGTTCTCCTAACCGTAAGTGGAAAGAAACGGAGAATAATCAAATAGAACATGAATTTCATTGTGATAACACAACAACAAATACCAGTAAAAATAATATATAATTTATTGAATTAATTGTTGTTGGAACGTAAAAATCACACAAAAAGTGTACAATGATTTATGTAAAATGTTGACAAATATAGATATTTGTGATATTATTCTTATAGGAGGTTTGCAAGATTCTACATTCTTTTTATCACAAATATTATATTATGTTTATTAACGATGATAGAAAGGATGTATATACTGTGGTAAACAAAGGAGAACAGCGCAAAGGAGAGAGGTCAAAAATGGCTATACTTACAGCAAAATGCGATAGGATGTTTTGTTTGTCAGATAAAAAGGCAGAAAAGTTCTTAAAACAAAAGAATAATATAAACAAAGAAAAGGTTGATTCAATTCTGTCTGTTATATCAAAAAATACTAAATTCAACCAAGGTAACAAATGATTAAACACAAATATGGGAAAGATTACATAATTTCTATTTGCAAGCCTTCTGATGTTGATAAAAATATTTTAGATGGGTTTTCGTGCGAAAATAAGTCGATAGATGATTTTATTCATAACGAATGTTTGTACAGCCAAAAAGAAGTCACATATTTGTTTCTAGACGAAGAAAACAACAAGATAATAGGATTTTGTTCCATTAGTTGTGATGGCATCCCCGTAACCGCAATAAGTAAGCAACAAGTTATGTATAAAACAAGTCTCCCTTGTATCGAAGTTGATTATTATGCAATTGATGAAGCATATCGAAAACTTCCTCTAAAAGAGGATTCGTCTCGACATGAAACATTAAGTCAGGCATTGCTATTATTGATGATAGACCACATTAAAGGTATATCTAAAAACCATGTTGGAGCAACGCATATTTGTTTGTACTCTGTTCCGGATGCAGTCAGATTTTATGAACGATGTGGTTTTGAGGATTTTAAACCATATATGCATCGTGATGAATTGCCGTATTTATCTGGGTGTATTCCTATGTTTTATCAAATAGATGACTAACAATAAAGACGCTATCTTTTGATAGCGTCTTATTTTGATGTCTGTTAATAAAACTATACAGTATTTTTATGAAATGACTATTGGTTTGGTTGGTTAAAAATCACCAAGTATATCCGCAGTTATTACACTTGAAAGATTTGTTTATCTTTTTGCTAAACAAACCAAAAGCCCAGATAGAAGCACCTCGCTCTACCCCGCCCATTTTACGGATGTTTGTAGATTGACAGGTTGGACATTTGGGAACATTAGATGCTTGTTGTTGAAGTGCTTTGATTTTTTGAAGATTACTTTGAGACCGATTATTAAGGTTAATCTCCCAATAGTAACGTTGATTAAATAGTTCCTCGTCGTAATTTGATGATGTTTTTACAAGTTCTTCTCTGAGCAATTTTGTATTTTGACTATCAATTAAACAAACCACCCCATCAAGCCAATATTTATTTGGCACAGGGATAAGATTGTTTTTACAAAATTCACATATATGTTCTAAGTTCTCTGGTTGGCTCCTTACAAGCCCACATTTATCACAATAATAAAGCATATTGTTGCCTCCAAAATACTTTTTGTTATATTATACCATAAACTCTTTTTAAAAGCAACAACGATGTTCTCCACAAACATCTCAAAATATTAGTACGATATTCAAAACATTTAATAGTGATATAGATAAAGCAAGTGCGAAAATTGGAGTTTTTGGCAAATCGTTTTATTGGCCTATATTGTATAGGCTATTCAGAACTGCCCAGTTCTGTGGGAACGGGCGCATTAAGTTCCAATACATTGCCCCTCTTAAATTATATTCACTGATTAAAAGCAGTTTTTCTCTTATGCTTTCTGCATCCTCAAACCATACCTCGTGCCCTCTCCCCTCTTCGTCCGTATAATTAAAAAACGGCGCTTTGGCGTAGTCATCAAACTGTATCTCCACCCCGTATCGCCGTGCAATATCGACTGCCTCAACATTGGAAATAGAGTCCGCTCTGCTCTCTCCTTGCACAAATGGCAGAGTCCAGTCATAGCCATAGTTTGGAATTCCCATAAAGATTTTTTCAGGCGGAATTTCCGTTATGGCATATTCAATAACCCGCCGAACAGGCTCAATGGGAGCAACTGCGAGAGGCGGACCATATGTATACCCCCACTCGTATGTCATTAAAAGAACCCCATCTGATGCCTCGCCGATTTCTTTATATCTGTGTCCCTCGTATAAAAGACCTCTCTGGTCTGCCGATGTTTTTGGGGCAAGGGCGGTCAATACGATTTTCCCAAGAGGGTTTAGCCTTTGGCGAAATCTTGAAATAAGGGCAGGGTATTTCAGATTATCCTCAGCAGGCAAAAACTCAAAGTCTATATCAAGTCCGCTATACCCTTTCTCCTCAATGACCGCCAAAACATTATTTATTAAATTTTCCTGCGCCGTTTCATTATTTAGTATCTGCTGGGCGAGTTCATTGCTGAAATTTCCCTGCTCTGTTAGAGTTGATAAATGGAGCAGTGGCTTTACTCCAAAAGGTCTTACCACCTCTAAAAGTGGCTCATCCTTGGGGATAATAAGTTCCCCTTGGGGTGTAAAACCATAGGTAAAAGGCGACATATAGGTAAGGTACGGCTGTTGAAACCTTAATAAATCCAAATCAACAAATTCATAAGCATAGCCCGTAACCTCTGCCTCCCCTACTCTGTCTCCCTCGTATGAAATAAAAAGGGACTGGCCCACGGAAATATTATCTTTTGCGTCAAGCTGAGGATTGTTTCTGTAAAGCTGATTTAAGCTTATTCCATAGGAAGTTGCAATTCCTAAAAGGGTTTCGCCGTTTTTCACTGTGTGGGTTATTCTTGGAACTAAAACCACGATAGTCTGCCCCACAACCAAGGGTGTGTCGGGGGATAAGTCATTATTTGCAAGGAGATTAAAGATAGACACCCCATACTGACTTGCAATCCCCAAAAGGGTGTCTCCTCTTTTCACTCTGTGGATAAACATAAAAAACACCTCCGGCACTATTATATGCCGGAGGCGTTAATTTTATTGTTAATTATTGTGCTGCTTTATTTTTTGTTATTGCTTTAATAACAAAGAGTGTTCCGATTGTTAAAACAATTCCAAGCGGAAGAGTGATAAACGCGTTTGGAACAAAGCCTGCAACTATGTAGCAAACGAAAGAAATCGCTGCAACTGTTATTGCATATGGAAGCTGTGTTGAAACATGGTTAATGTGGTTACACTGTGCGCCAGCTGATGACATAATTGTTGTATCAGAGATTGGTGAGCAGTGGTCGCCGCAAACCGCACCTGCAAGACAAGCTGACATACCAACGATCATAAGAGGATCATTTGCAGGGAAGATAGCTGTTACAATCGGGATTAAGATAC
>JAZOAF010000038.1:0-2276 GCA_045595345.1 Clostridia bacterium
TCGTTAATCCCGGCGAAACCTTTAAGCTTGGGGAGTTTAAGGTTGAATATATAAGAAGCAACCACAGTATCGCAGATGCCGTTGCCGTTGCTCTTCACACTCCCGCAGGAGTTGTTCTTCACACGGGAGACTTTAAAATTGACCCGACGCCAATCGACGGAACTATGATTGACCTTGCCAGAATCGGTCAACTCGGAAATGAGGGTATTCTTGCCCTTATGTCCGACAGCACAAACGCTGAAAGACCAGGCTATACAATGAGTGAGAGAACAGTCGGAAAAACTTTTGATAATATCTTTGAAAACTGCGACAAGCGAATATTTGTTGCAACCTTTGCATCAAACATTCACAGAGTTCAGCAGGTTATTGACGCAGCTGTTAAATATAAACGAAAGGTTGCCGTTTCGGGACGAAGCATGGAGAATGTTCTCTCTGCCGCAATCGAGCTTGGCTATATGAAAATCCCGAAAAACACCTTGATTTCTCTGGATGAAATTAACCGCTATCCAAAGGACCAGCTCGTTATCATAACAACAGGCAGTCAGGGTGAGCCAATGGCGGCTCTTTCCCGTATGGCTTTTTCAGGCCATAAGAAAGCCAACATCGAGTCAGGGGACTTGGTTATCATTTCCGCAAGTCCTATCCCAGGTAACGAAAAGGCAATTTCAAATGTTATAAACGAACTTTTAAAGCATGGCGCAGAAGTGGTTTATGAAGCTCTCGCCGATGTCCATGTTTCAGGCCACGCTTGTCAGGAAGAGCTTAAAATTATCCTCGCTCTTGCAAAGCCTAAGTTCTTCATCCCTGTTCACGGGGAATATAAGCATTTATGCGCCCACCGTGATATTGCAAAGCAGATGGGAATTCCAAGTAAGAATATTATTATGATGGACAACGGCAAAATGCTTGAAATTACTCAGACAAGCGCCAAAATCGTTGACACCGTTCCGTCAGGCAAGGTTTTAGTCGACGGCCTTGGAGTTGGAGATGTAGGGAATATCGTTCTCCGCGACAGAAAGCATCTGGCTCAGGACGGACTTATTGTTATAGTTCTTACAATGGATAAGGCGTCAGGCTCTGTTGTTGCAGGTCCCGATATTATTTCAAGAGGCTTTGTCTATGTAAGAGAATCCGAAGACCTTATGGAAGAAATGCGCTATGCGGCAATTGACGCCCTTGATGAATGTATGGATAAAAACATTACCGACTGGTCAACAATCAAAACCGTTCTCAAAAACGCTGTGGGAGGCTATATCTTCTCAAAAACCAAGAGAAAGCCAATGATTCTCCCGGTAATTATGGATATTTAAGAATAAAAGCACTTGCAAACCGCAAGTGCTTTTTTATTTTTTCTTATATTTGACATAGATATAAATAAAATATGGGAATATTAACAATCTACCCAAGAAATCTACAATCTTCCAAATAAATATAAACGGAAACATAAAACGGCGAATGCTATACCAATAATAACTTTTCTTCTTCATAATAATTACCCTTTTCCATTGTGCACAACCCTCGCACAAACAATAATCCTTTGTGACAACATATTTATCAGGCTTATCATTCGCTCCATGTAATTTGTTCCAACATTCTAAACAAAACTCTGCCATAAAAATACCCACCTCATATATATTATAGGTCAATTTAACCATAATTTCAATAGGGAAATTTGCCATAATATTAAGTGGTGATATATTTATGAATAAATTAAAAGAACTTCGCTTAAAAAAGGGCTATACCCAAATAAAAATGCAGATGCTTACAGGCATTGACCAAAGCGATTATTCAAAAATTGAAAACGGGAAAAGGTATTATACTTTTGAGCAGTGTCGAAAGCTTGCAATAGCCCTTGATACGAGTATGGATTATCTTGCAGACTTGACGGATGAACAAAAGCCTTATCCTAGAAAACCGTCTAAATAAAATGTATATAGAGGTGGTTTTATGATAAAAATTACGCTTGACTCTGTATTAGATAAATATAATATTTCAAGATACGAATTGACCAAGCGCACGGGCATTCGTTATCATATAATTGACAATTACTATAAAAACAAGGTTGTCAGATACGACAGTTTTATCTTAAATAAAATATGTATTGCTCTTGATTGCAAAATTGAAGACATAATCAAATTTGAAAAAGAATAAATAAAAAGCGACTTGCATACGCAAGTCGCTTTTTTTGATAAGGCAGAACCATAGATATGTTTTAATTTTAATGATTTGACAACTCCGTTGTCACGAATTGGTTTCCCATGAATTGTTGCTATCGC
>JAZOAF010000039.1:0-4534 GCA_045595345.1 Clostridia bacterium
CCACAATGTCAAGGGAATTTTTTACTTTGGCTTGTTTTTAAGATTGCTCTGTGATAATATAACATTAAAGGAAAGGAATGTTTCTTATGTCAGAGCTTATGTCATGTTCTTTATGCCCGAGAAATTGCAGGATAAACCGACACGAAAGGGTCGGTTTTTGCAAGGCAGGGGATAAAATAAAAGTTGCAAGATGCGCTCTTCATTTCTGGGAAGAGCCGATAATCAGCGGAACAAAAGGAAGTGGGACAATCTTCTTTTCCCACTGCAACTTGGCTTGCGTTTTTTGCCAAAATCACGAGATAAGTCACGGCGGTTTCGGGAAAGAAATCTCCGTAGAAGAATGTGCCTCTCTTTTCTTAAAGCTTCAATCAATGGGCGCGCACAACATAAACCTTGTTACGCCTACGCCGTATTCCTCCCTTATAATAAAGGCGCTGAATTTGGTAAAAGATAAGCTTAACATTCCCGTTGTTTATAACTGCGGTGGATATGACAACCCTGATGTTATTGAAAAATTAAGTCCTTATATTGATATTTATCTCACAGATTTTAAATACTATGACAAAACTCTTGCAAAGAGATTTTCTTATGCGGAGAATTACAGCAAGTTTGCTCTTTCATCTCTTAAAAAAATGATTGAGACTAAGGGAGCGCCGAAGATAAAGGACGGCATTATGGAAAGGGGAGTTATTGTCCGTCATCTTGTTCTTCCTTCTTACAGAGAGGACAGCAAAAAAATTCTTTCTCTGCTTAAAGAAAGGTTTGGAACGGACAAGTTTATTCTAAGCCTTATGGCCCAGTATTTTCCCCCTGAAAATCTGAGCATAACTCCTGAAATAAACAGAAAAATCACTTCCTTTGAATATGACAGTGTTGTTGACTTTGCATACGATTTGGGCTTTAAAAATGCCTATATTCAGGAGAGGGAAAGCGCAAAGGAGAGCTTTGTCCCCGATTTTGATTTAAGCGGTGTTGACTAAAACAAATAAAAGTGATAAACTATATTAGACTTTACGAGAAAAGAGGTTTTATATAAATGAGTGAATGTACACACGATTGCAGCAGTTGCGGCGAAAGTTGCAGCGAAAGAACGAGTCCTCAGAGCTTTTTAGAGGCTCCCAATGCTATGAGCAATATTAAAAAGGTTATTGGCGTTGTTTCAGGAAAGGGTGGAGTTGGAAAATCCTTAGTTACTTCCCTTTTGGCAACAGCGGTTTCCAAGGCGGGTAAAAACGCCGCTATTTTAGATGCAGACATAACAGGTCCGTCTATTCCTAAAATTTTCGGTATTACCGAAAAGGCTACGGGAAACGATTTCGGTATTCTTCCTGCTAAAACAAAAGGCGGAATTGAAGTTATGTCTATCAATCTTTTACTTGAAGATGATACTGCCCCCGTTGTATGGAGAGGGCCTGTTATTGCAGGAACTGTCAAGCAGTTCTGGACAGATGTTATCTGGGAAGATGTTGACTATATGTTCGTTGATATGCCTCCGGGCACAGGAGATGTTCCTTTAACAGTTTTTCAGTCTCTTCCCGTTGACGGAATTATTATCGTAACTTCTCCTCAGGAGCTTGTTTCAATGATTGTTGAAAAAGCCGTTAATATGGCAAATATGATGAATATTCCTATTCTCGGTATTGTTGAGAATATGAGCTATGTTAACTGTCCTGACTGCGGAAAGAAAATTCATATTTTCGGCGAGAGCAAAACCGGCGAGATTGCAACCAAGTTTGGTCTTCCTCTTCTTGCCCGGATTCCCTTTGACGCAAAGATTGCTTCTCTTTGTGATAAAGGAGAGCTTGAAAGCATTGAGGAAAACCCCATTAAAGGCGCATCTGACGCAGTTCTTGCCCTCTAAAAAAATATCAATAAAGTTAGAAAAAAACATTGACAAACATTTTCGTTTGTGGTATTATATTTTGGTAACCGCTCATAAAAGGTTCATAAAAAGCAGTTTGCTTACCTCATTTGGCGAGTCTTGGGTAATAGGAGGGATTACGAATTATGTACGCAATTATTGAGACTGGCGGAAAGCAGTATAAAGTATCCGAAGGCGATTTCGTTTTCGTTGAAAAGCTTGATGTTAAAGATGGCGCTAAGGTTCAAATCGATAAGGTTTTAGCTATTGGCGGAGAAACAGTTGAAATCGGTGCTCCTTATGTTGAGGGCGCTAAGGTTGTGGCAAAAGCTGTTAAGAGTGGTAAGGATAAGAAAATCATTATCTATAAGTATAAACCTAAAAAGGGTTACCACAAGAAGCAGGGTCACAGACAGCCTTACACAAAGCTTGAAATCAAGAAGATTGAACTTAAAAAGGCTGAATAATTTTGATTGATTGTTATTTTTCAGATAGAGAGGTGAATTTCTATGGCACATAAGAAAGGTGTCGGCAGTACAAAGAACGGCCGTGACTCTGAGGCTAAACGCCTTGGTGTCAAAAAAGGTGACGGACAGCACGTTTTAGCCGGAAATATTTTGGTTAGACAACGCGGTACAAAAATTCATCCGGGACTCAATGTTGGCAAAGGTAGCGATGATACATTGTTTGCATTGGTTAACGGTAGCGTTAAGTTTGAACGCAAGGGCAAGGATAAGAAACAGGTTAGTGTTTACGAAATTGCTCAGTAATATGAACTAAAAGGTGTACCTTATGGTGCACCTTTATTTTTTCAGAAATTGTATATACTACAAAAGGGGTGATTCTATGTTTAAAGACACTTCAACAATTTTTATAAAAGCAGGAGACGGCGGACACGGAGCTGTTACCTTCCACCGCGAGAAATATGTTGCGGCGGGTGGTCCTGACGGGGGCGACGGCGGGCACGGCGGAAATGTTGTTGCCGTTGCAGATAAAAATGTCAGCACGCTTATCGACTTCCGTTATAAGAAAAAATACGCCGCTGAAAACGGCGGGAACGGGCGTGACGGTCGCCGAAGCGGAAAAAACGGCGAGGACCTTATTATTAAATTCCCTTGCGGAACTATAATCCGTGACAAGGAATCAAATAAAGTTATCTGCGACCTTAAAAATGACGGAGACAGTTTTATTATTGCAAGAGGCGGAAACGGCGGTTGGGGAAATTCACATTTTGCAACCTCCACAAGACAGACTCCTAAATTCGCAAAGGCGGGGCTTCCCGGAGACGAGAGAGAAATCACTCTTGAACTTAAACTTATTGCAGATGTTGGGCTTTTAGGATTTCCTAATGTGGGAAAATCAACCTTCCTCTCCATTGTAAGCGATGCAAGGCCGAAAATTGCCAACTACCATTTTACTACCTTAGAGCCAAACCTTGGGGTTGTTAATATGGGTGACGGAAGCTTTGTTATTGCTGATATTCCGGGAATTATTGAAGGTGCTCACGAAGGCGTTGGCTTAGGTCATGAATTTTTAAGGCATGTTGAAAGAACAAAGGTTCTTCTCCATTTCGTTGATGTTTCAGGCATTGAGGGCAGAGACCCTCTTGAAGATTTTAAGACTATTAACAGTGAGCTTTTTGAGTATAGCGAAAAACTTTCGGAAAAGCCTCAGATTGTTGTTGCAAATAAGGCGGATATTCCGACCTTTAACGATAATTTTTATACTTTCAAAGACGAAATTGAGAAAATGGGTTACAAGGTTTTCGCAATTTCAGGAGCAACCAAAAAGGGCGTTACGGAAGTTTTAAACGAGGTTTATCATCTTCTTTCCACTCTTCCTGAGGAAACGGAAGAATATGAAATGTTCGACTTTGACGAGTATAAGCAACTTGATATGGACAAAATTGAGGTCGTTATTGAAGACGGAGTTTTCTTTGTTGAGGGGCTTCGTATTCAGAACCTTGTTGAGTCAACCAACTTTGATGATTATGAGTCTTTACAGTATTTCCAGAGAGCTCTTCGGAAATACGGAGTTATCGACAAGCTTGAAGAGGCAGGCGTCAAAGAGGGCGACCTTGTTAATATTTACGATTTTGAATTTGACTATGTTAAATAAAAAAAGGGTATGCAATTGCATACCCTTTTATTTTTTTATAGTAGTGTTAAAAATATGTAGTACAGAAGCGGCATTGTTATAACCGCCAATATGCTGGATATAAGCGCCATTCCTGCCCCTGTTTTTGTTTCACCGCCATAGGCTGCCGGGAAAACAATTGTGTTAAGTCCGAAAGGGGTTCCGAAAAGCATAAGAACAAAAATCATCATTTCTTCTCCGCCGTTAATTGCCTTAGTTAAAAGAGCGAAAAAGGCAGGGAGGACAAGCAGTCTTAAAAATGTCGCTATGTAAACTTTCTTATCAGACCACAGCGTCTTAATATCGTATTTGCCGATTACTATACCCGTAAGGAGCATTCCCGCAGGGCCCATACAGTTATTTCCTGCACTGACCAATGCTTTATCCAAAAAGCCGGGGATATATTTGTTAATGCCTAAAAGACCGCAAATTCCACCCGCAACAATACTGATTACTCCCGGGTTTATCATATTTTTAAGAAAGCCTAGTTTCCCGTTTCCTGCATTTTCTTTCTTAGGGATAAGAATTGTAAGACCC
>JAZOAF010000040.1:0-5576 GCA_045595345.1 Clostridia bacterium
CCAACCCTGCCGATGTTTTCAAGAGGGTTTCCGAAAGCGTCCTTGCATTCGTCCTCGGTGTATGGGCGGACTTTTTCAAGGCCCAGAGTTTTTGCGAGAAGGTCGTTCATTCCACCGTCAGCCTTGTCAAAGTTGGTGTGCATACTGTAAACCGCTATATTGCTTTTGATTAAAGAGATAACAAGTCTGCCCGTAGGGTCTGACTCTGTGATTTTGGAAAGAGGCTTAAAAATCAGAGGGTGATGACTTATTATAAGATTTGCGCCGAACTCTTGCGCCTGCTTTAAGGTTTCTGAGTTAACTTCAAGGCAGATAAAAACCTTGCTTGCATTTCTTTCCGCATCCCCAAGCAAAAAGCCGGGGTTGTCCCACTTCTCCGCAAGGGAAAGGGGCGCGATTTTCTCCATTTCACGAATGATATCACTGATTTTCATTTTCAATCATCTCCTTTAAGGATAAAAGATTATTGAGCCTTTCTTCAAAGAGAGGGTTGCGGGAGCGGTTAAGCCCTGCAATCTGTTTTTCTATTTTGGCAAGACGCCCGTTTTTATATACTTCATAATGCTCGCTTTTTATAACGGCTTTTCCCATATAAAGCTCCGCTTCGGTATAAGGCATATCCTCGCCGACGCTGACTTTCATAATGGTATAAAGCTTTTCTTCCTCCCGGACGATATGCTCTTCCTTTATTGTATAGCCGTTTTTGTTAAGAAACCCCCGAAGCTCAGCAATTGCCGTCATTGGTTGCAGAATAAGCTCCTTTGCCGACTTTGCGATGCTTTCAGACTCCTCTAAAATCTGGGCGATTAAAAGCCCTCCCATTCCTGCAATTATAATTGCGTCGACTTCGCAAACGGAAACGGTTTCAAGACCGCCGCCAAGACGAACCTCAACCATATTCTCTGCGCCATGGAGGGAAACGGTTTTTCTTGCCCTTTCCACAGGCCCTTTTTTAATATCCGAAGCAATCGCCTTTTGACACTTTCCACTTAATGTCAGGCAAACGGGGATATAGGCATGGTCTGTCCCGATGTCGCAGACAGTTTCGCAAGGGGTTAAAATATCATAAATTTTTTGAAGTCTTGGTGTGAGTTTGGGTAATTTCATTGTTTCTTCCTTATATATATTATTAACTTTATTTTAAACTGAGGGAAAGAGCTTGTCAAGAGAAAAAAGGAAATTGGCAAAGAGCGTGGAATTTTATCAAAAAGAGGAAATTAAAGGAGACGAGAGTTATGGAATGTCCAAGACTTGTCAGCGAGAGAATAGAAGAGGAAACCCTGAGTCCTTATGCCACTTTGAGTAAAAACACAAAAGGACGCAAAGATGCGATTCCTTATTGCAATTTAAGAACGGAGTTTCAAAGGGACAGAGACAGGATTATCCATTCCAAATCATTCCGCCGTCTTAAACATAAGACGCAGGTTTTCTTAGCTCCCGAGGGAGACCATTACAGAACCCGTCTTACCCATACCTTAGAGGTGGCGCAGATAGCAAGAACTGCGGCGAGAGCACTCCGGCTTAACGAGGATTTAACCGAAGCAATCGCCTTGGGGCACGACTTAGGGCACACCCCTTTCGGACACAGCGGAGAAAGAGCACTGGACAGCCTTTGCAAGAACGGTTTTCATCATAACGAACAGAGCCTTCGCACTGTGGACATAATAGAAGAGCTTAACTTAACGGAAGAGGTTCGGAACGGAATCCTCTGCCACAGCGGAGAGAGGAAGGCGGACACTCCTGAGGGCAGGATTGTCGGTATTGCAGATAAGATTGCATACATAAACCACGACATTGACGACGCTATAAGAGCGGGAATTTTAGACTATGAAAATGTGTCGAAGGAATTTACTATCCGCTTTGGGAACAGTCAGTCGGAGAGAATAAATAATATGATAACCAGCCTGATTGAAAGCAGTCACGGGGCGGATATAAAAATGGATGCGGAAAACTTCGAGGCTATGATGGGGCTTAGAAAGTTTATGTTTGACAATGTATATTTCAACAAAACTGCCTTAGAGAATGAAGAAAAAGTTCGCAACATTATTAACAGCCTTTATGAAATGTATCTGCGAGAAGGAAAGAGTGAACAGGAAATTATAGATTACATAGCAGGAATGACAGACAGATATGCAATATCTGCATTTGAGAAAAATTTTGTTCCGAAATCCTGGAACATTTAAAAAGGAAAAATAAGAGTTTGGTCGAAAAATAGAAATAAGCAAAGAAAAAAGGAGGGCGTTTTATGGCGATGTCGGTTGAGTTCCAGAGCTTTATTGACGAGCTCATTGATAAAAACGATATTGTTGAAGTCGTTTCTATGTACGCAAAGCTAAAACGCTCGGGAAGAACATATCGCGGGCTTTGCCCCATTCATAATGACAGAAAAAATCCTTCCCTCTCCGTTGACCCCCAGAACAGACTTTTTAAATGCTTCGGCTGTGGTGCAGGGGGAACGGTTATCCAGTTCATTATGGCAAAAGAAAATCTTGACTTTATGGAGGCGGTTAAGCTCCTTGCAGATAGGGCAGGAATGACGATGCCTGAAAAACAGACCCCGAGAGAGTCCCGTGAGGCGGCAATAAAAAGGGATAGAAAAACAAGAATGCTCTCTATGCACAAAGAGGCGGCAAGGTATTTTTACAGTTGCCTTCTGGATAAAGAAAATGCTGTCGCAAGAGAGTATCTTAAAAAGAGAAATCTCTCTGAGGAAACCATTAAAAAATTCGGCATAGGCTATGCTCCTCAAAAGAGCGGACTGGGAGACTATTTAAGGTCAAAAGGTTTTTCCTATTCCGAGGCGGAAGATGCCGCCCTTATATATAAAGGAAGCAATGGCTATTTTGATAAATTCCGCGGACGAATAATGTTCCCTATATTTGATATAAGAGGAAATGTTATTGCCTTTGGCGGAAGAACAATCTTTGACGATAAAGCGAAGTATATTAACTCCAACGGCTCCATAATCTATAACAAGAGCCAGACCCTCTTTGCTTTCAATCGGGCAAAGGATACGAAAAAAGACGAGTTTCTGCTTATGGAAGGGAATGTGGATGTCATATCTCTCCATCAGGTAGGCTTTGATAACGCAACGGCGTCTCTGGGAACAGCCTTTACTCCCGAGCAGGCAAGATTAATAAAACGATATAAAGACAGAGTAATCCTCTGCTACGACTCGGACGAGGCAGGGGTTAAAGCGGTAAGTGCCGCAGGGAAAATCCTTATGGATGAGGGAATTTCTGTTAAGGTTTTAACCGTGACGGGCGCCAAAGACCCTGACGAATATATCAATAAGTATGGGCCTGAGATGTTTCAGGGCCTTATTGATAAGGCGGAAAACTTTATTGAGTATAAAATAAGAAAAACTGCGGAAAAATATAATTTTGACGATATAGAACAAAAAATAGCTTTCATTGGAGAAGCGGCGCAGATATTTGCGGAAATCAAAGATTCGATGAAAATGGAGATTTATGTTAACGATATCGCCAAGAAAGTGGATATAAGTCCTCAGAAGTTTATGGCTCAGATTCAGAGCCTTCGGAAGACCGATAAAGGTCAGGAAGAAAGAACGGCTCTTCGGGAAGAGATGAGAAGCATCGAAACCCGACGGGGAGGACGGGAGAGAACGCCAAAGGAAAGACAGCTTTATGACGCTGAGAAGCTTTTCTTAAACCTTATCTGTGACAAGAAGGTCTATGACATAGTGAAAAGCGAGGTCTCCCCTGAGGATATGACGGAGAAGCTACATAAGAAAATGTGCGAAAAGCTTTATGCTCTTCACGAAGAGGGGTGCAAGTTTGAAGCAACGCGGTTTGTGTCCGAATTTGAGAGTGAGGAAATTGGAGATGTTTCCGAAATCCTGACGGACGACAAAAATGTAGAAAGCAGGGAGGAAGCGATAACGCTGCCCCTTGAAATAATCAAAGAAAATATGCAGAGCAAGAAGATAGAAAGTCTTGACAAAAATGATGATGAGGGGCTTATGGAGTATTTCCGTCAGCTTCGGTCAAAGAAACAGTAGGAGGAAGTTTAGCTATGGCAGAAGAAAAAGGAACCGCTAAAAGTTCTAAGAAGCAAGTTCTTCAGGAGCTTTTGGAAATGGGTAAGAAAAACGGTGTAATTACCTATGATGAGATTGCTGCAAAAACCGAAGAGCTTGAACTTGACGGGGAGCAGATAGACCTTATCTATGAATATCTTGAAAAGAAAGGCATAGAGATAACAGGCAACTTCGATGAAGAGATGAAAGATATTGAAGATGACCTTGAAATAACAGCCGAAGAGCTTGAAGACCTGACCGTTCCGGACAGTATAAGTATTGACGACCCTGTAAGAATGTATCTTAAAGAAATCGGTAAGGTTGACCTTCTTTCAAGCGCTGAGGAAGCTGAACTTGCTCAGAAAATGGCAGAGGGCGATGCTGATGCGAAAAAGCGTCTTGCTGAGGCGAACCTTCGTTTGGTTGTCAGTATTGCAAAGCGCTATGTGGGCAGAGGTATGCTCTTCCTTGACTTAATTCAGGAAGGTAATCTGGGCCTTATTAAAGCCGTTGAAAAGTTCGACTATACAAAAGGCTATAAGTTCAGTACCTATGCAACATGGTGGATAAGGCAGGCTATAACCCGTGCTATTGCGGACCAGGCAAGAACTATCCGTATCCCTGTCCATATGGTTGAAACTATCAATAAGCTTATAAGAGTAACAAGACAGCTCGTTCAGGAATTGGGCCGTGACCCATCCCCTGAGGAAATCGCAAAGGAACTCAATATGCCTCTTGATAAGGTGTCTGAGATTATGAAGATTGCTCAGGAGCCTGTATCTTTGGAGACTCCAATCGGCGAAGAGGAAGACAGCCATCTGGGAGACTTTATTCAGGACGAAGATGCTCCCGCTCCATCTGAGGCTGCAACCTTTACTCTCCTTAAAGAACAACTCTCAGAGGTTATCAACACATTGACTGCAAGAGAGGAAAAGGTTTTAAGACTTCGTTTCGGTCTTGACGACGGCAGAGCACGAACTCTTGAAGAAGTTGGTAAGGAATTCAATGTAACAAGAGAAAGGATAAGACAGATTGAGGCGAAGGCTCTCCGAAAGCTTCGTCATCCAAGCAGAAGCAAAAAGCTTAAAGATTATCTTGAATAATTCGAAAGGACTAATATATAATGAAGAAAATAGTTGCAATCTTAATGCTGCTTGTGTTAGTTGTTTCCGTAACAGGCTGTAAAAGCGGAAAAAACGAGCCCCTTCAACAAGAGGTTGAAAGACTTGAAAGCAAGGTGGAAAAGTAAAAAATAAGGTTTTAAGCACCCGAAAAAGGGTGCTTAAAATTTTTTTGAACTTTTTTCAAAAAAGGGGTTGACAAAGGGTAGGATATGTGGTAATATGGTAAAGCTGTCGCCTGAGGGAACAGCAAATATATCACAGAAAAACACCTGAAAAAAAGCTTAAAAAGTTTCAAAAAAAGCTTGACAAGAAGGGTAGGATGTGATATACTAAATAGGCTCTCTCACTGAAAGAGGTGAAGGGCGAAGCCCGAAAACCAGGGCTCCCAAAAAATGAGAGTTTTTTGGGAAGGA
>JAZOAF010000041.1:0-2341 GCA_045595345.1 Clostridia bacterium
AATTTTAAATTCGGGCATAGGCGGGTATTCCTCATATGTGCAGATAGTGATAACCGTATTTATGGTTATTTTCGGCATAGACTTTTCTTTCTATTATTTACTTCTTATGAGAAAGGTCAAGGATGCCATCAAGATGGAAGAAGTGCGGGCGTATCTTTTGATAATTTTATCATCGATTATCCTTATAAGTTTGAATGTTTATTCCACATTTGGAAATGTTTTTGAAACAATAAAGCATTCTTCGTTCCAGGTGGCTTCAATAATAACAACAACGGGATATTCTACGGCAGATTTTAATCTATGGCCTGAGTTCTCCAAAATAATCCTGGTTTTGCTTATGTTCTGCGGTGCCTGTGCAGGAAGCACGGGCGGCGGAATGAAGGTGTCAAGAATACTCATTTTGTTTAAAACCATCATAAAAGAAATAAAGGTTCTTATTCATCCCAAAAGCGTCATAAAGGTCAAGCTTAACGGAAGAATGGTGGAGCACGAAACTCTTCGCTCAATAAATGTTTTCTTTATTGCTTTTATGTTCATCTTTGCAGGGGCATTGCTTCTTATAAGCTTTGATAATTTCGATTTTACCACTAATTTTACGGCTGTGGCAGCCACGATAGGAAACATTGGCCCCGGTCTTTCTGTGGTAGGCCCGACGGGCAATTTCTCGGGATTTTCCAACCTTTCAAAAATGATTCTATCGGCGCTTATGCTTATAGGCCGACTTGAAATCTTCCCGATGCTGATTTTATTCTCACGAAAAATCTGGAAAAGATAAAACAAAACCCCAAAAGCTTTTCGCTTTTGGGGTTTATTTTTTTATCTATTCTTCGCTGTCAATAGTTGAAATACAGATTGTCATTTCTTCTAAAACATCAAGGAGTCCATGAACTGTGTCAAGAGCCGTAAACATTGTAACATTGTTTTCAACTGCGCAACGACGAATCATATATCCGTCTGACTCTTCGTCCATTTCGCCAATATCACGGGTGTTGATAACATAGTTTACATATCCTTTGCGGATTGACTCTAAAATTTCCTCACTGCCCTCTTTGAGCTTCTTCTTGATTCTTGTCTTAATTCCGTGGGATTTAAGGAAGTTGGCAGTTCCCTTTGTAGCCTCAATATTAAAGCCCATCTTATAGAATCTTTCGATAAGAGGAAGAGCCTCTTCTTTGTCTTTGTCGGCAAGTGAAACGAAGATTGTTCCGTAGTTAACAACATTCATTCCTGATGCTTGAAGAGCCTTATAAAGAGCTCTTGTTCTGCTCTTGTCATAGCCGATTGCCTCACCTGTTGATTTCATTTCAGGAGAGAGGTAGGCGTCGAGGCCTCTGATTTTTGAGAAGGAGAAAGCAGGAACTTTAACATACCATCTGGTTTTTTCCTTAGGATAAATTTCTGTTATTCCTTGCTCAGGAAGAGTCTTTCCTAAGATTGCAAGAGTTGCAATGTCGGCAAGAGAGTAGCCTGTTGCTTTTGATAAGAAAGGAACAGTTCTTGATGAACGGGGGTTAACCTCGATAACATAAACATCTTCGTTCTTGTCAACGATAAACTGGATATTATAAAGACCGACAATGCCTATGCCAAGAGCCAGACGCTTTGAGTAGTCAATAATAACTTCCTTAACCTTGTCGGAAATACTGAAAGTCGGGTAAATGCTGATACTGTCGCCGGAGTGAACGCCTGTTCTTTCAACATGCTCCATAATTCCGGGAATGAAAACATTTTCGCCGTCGCAAACTGCGTCAACTTCAACTTCCTTACCAACGATATATTTATCAACTAAAACTGGCTTATCCTCGTCAATTTCAACGGCAGTTTTGAGGTAATGGCGAAGACCTTCCTCACTGTTTACAATCTGCATTGCCCGTCCGCCGAGAACATAGCTTGGACGAACAAGAACAGGATAGCCGATTTCCTTTGCAGCATTAACGCCGTCTTCAATCTTTGTAACCGCCTTACCTTTTGGCTGAGGAATGCCTAAAACATTCATAATGTGTTCAAAGGAGTCACGGTTTTCAGCTCTTTCAATAGCGTCAACATCTGTGCCGATAATCTTAACACCGCGCTTCATAAGTGGCTCAGCTAAATTGATTGCTGTCTGTCCGCCGAGGGAAGCGATAACGCCCATCGGCTTTTCAAGCTCAACAATATTCATAACATCTTCAACAGTTAAAGGCTCAAAATAGAGCTTGTCGCTTGTTGTGTAGTCTGTTGAAACTGTTTCAGGGTTATTATTGATTATAATTGATTCATAGCCGTATTCCTTGATAGTCTTAACGGCGTGAACTGTTGAATAGTCAAATTCAACGCCCTGACCGATACGGATAGGACCTGA
>JAZOAF010000042.1:0-11096 GCA_045595345.1 Clostridia bacterium
AACCGGCCGCTTTTTTAATCAAATAACTGACCGGGGGTAATTTTGTAACGAACGAAAACGTTCTGTCGGCATAGGCCGTAATAATTACAGGAATCGGTGTCCCCGGTTCCATTTTTTGCGTTTTTGCATTAAATGCTTTACAAAATTCCATAATATTTAAACCACGTTGCCCTAATGCCGGACCGACAGGGGGCGATGGGTTTGCTTTACCGGCTTCAATTTGAAGCTTGATAAAACCAATAACTTTTTTTGCCATTTTTATAACCTCTAAAATTTTATCCGATTCATCAAACAAAATTTGTTCTGAAGTTCTGTGGTCTGACAATGGCTTGTCCGCCACAAAGTCAAGGGATACGAATCGGTTTTATCCCCGACTAGATTGTTTAAGCCTTTTTTACCTGCGTAAAATTCAAATCCACAGGCGTCGGCCGTCCGAAAATCGATACCAATACTTTTAAACGTTC
The DNA here is from genome assembly GCA_045595345.1 of Clostridia bacterium. Taxonomy (GTDB): domain Bacteria; phylum Bacillota; class Clostridia; order Monoglobales; family Monoglobaceae; genus SIG454. The sequence goes on from JAZOAF010000042.1 coordinate 465, forward strand.
TTTACCGGTATCCACATCTTCAACCGTCCCGACAAACGAAGCAAATGGACCATCAACAACACGTACCTGTTCACCAACTTCATATGTAACCATTGAACGAGGACGTTCAACACCCTCTTTAACCTGATTCACAATTCGCATTGCTTCAGCTTCACTGATCGGAGTCGGATTTTTTCCGCCCAAGAATCCGGTTACTTTCGGCGCTCCGTTAACCAACATCCAAGTTTCGTTACTCATTTCCATTTTCACAAGAACATATCCCGGAAAAAACTTTCGTTCCGTTTCAACCTTGGCCCCGTTTTTTACACTGATAACATTCTCGGTCGGCACCATAACTTCTTCGATTTTATCCGTCAAACCTTTCTTTTCGGCTTGCTCCATGATAAAATCGGCAACTTTTTTTTCAGAGCCGGAAAATGCATGAATTACATACCAACGTGCTGTCATTTCCTTATCCTCCCACAACAAAACGAATTGCTGTTGCAAAAATCAAATCAACCAAAAACAAAAACAAAGCCAGAGCAACACTCATGACCAAGACAACGATTGTTCCTTGCATGGTTTCAGATCGTGTCGGCCAAGTGATTTTAGCAATCTCCTGTTTTACTTGGCGAACAAATTGTGCCGGTGTTGTTTTCATGTTTTTCCTCTTTCTTTTATTGGCAGGGGCAGTAGGGATCGAACCCACGACTTACAGTTTTGGAGACTGTCGCTCTACCAGCTGAACTTACCCCTATATTAAAACACTTTTCATATTATAACAGTAAATATTTGTTTTGTCAATATGCTTTTTACGCTATTTTTCAAATTACTATTGCATATCCTATTAAAATAGTGTAAAATTATAGTAAGGGGATTGGAGGGGTAGTGTTATGAAAAATAACGACATTCTCAATACTGAAAATAACGAAAAGCAACTTAAAAAGAAAAAGCGGATTCAAGGTGGTGTTATCGCTTTAATTTTGGTTGCTTTTGTTTTTTATCTTATATTCGGTTTCTTAGGAAAGCCCAGCAGTTTCAGAGCTTTAAACTATGCACAGCTTATAAAGGACACGCCTAAAATAACTGACGCGGGCGTTGCAATCAGAATAAATGATACAGAAATAGAAAAAGAGGTCTGGGACTACTATTTTATGCGTGAGGCTCAGGAATATGCCGAAAACAACAATCTTTTCCTTGAAGATGTTGATTGGAACAAAGAGACAATAAATTCTCAGACTGTTTTGGAGAAAGCTAAATATGATGCAACGGTTAAGCTTCTTTCCGATATGGCTGTCTGCGAGAAAGCGCCTGAATGGGGGATTGCTTTAACAGACGAAGACAGAAAAAAGACTGTTGATATTGATGCCCGCCTTGGTCTTTTCGGGGAAAATGCGTATGAACTTCTTGGCATAAAGGATGAGGATACTTACTATAAAGTAAGAGATATTCTTATTTTAAAGGACAAGGTAAGAGAAGAGGTAAGTGCCAATATTGACAAATATTTCGCTGACACAGATTTAGCTCTTTTTGCATCAGACAAGAGTGCAACAGTAAGAGTTATTGAAATCCCTATCGGCGAGGGTAAAGTCCACAGAGCCAATGCCTATGCGAAAGCGGAGGAGATTAAAGAGCGTCTCTTAAAGGGTGACGATTTTGATACAGTATGGAAAGAGGTCGCAAGGGCATATGTTGCCAGTCAGGACGATATGGAAACTCCGATGATTGCAGCTATTTATAAAGATTCTATTGCTGAGCCATATAAAAATATGGAAAAAGCTGCCCTCTCCCTCAAAATTGGGGATATAAGCGATATTGTTGAAACAGACTATTCTTTTATGATTATAAAGAGGGTCAAGGGGTATACAGAGGTTATAAATAAGCTTATCAAGGAAAGCGACATAAGCATAAACAAGGAGCTTATCGAAAATAGCGAGATATAAGAAGCGGAGATGAAAAGCTTGAGAGAAATTCCCGTTGATAAAATAACAAAAGCCATAAAAGAAATGTGCATTGAGGCGAACTGCTGTCTTAATGAGGACATAAAAGAAGCAATAGAGAGTGGCTTTGAAAACGAGAATAGTGAGATTGCCAAAAGCGTTCTGGAAGATATTTTAAAGAATGCCGAAATTGCAAAAGCAAAGAACTCACCAATCTGTCAGGATACAGGTATGGCGGTAGTTTTTCTTGAAATAGGTCAGGGCGTTTGTTTTACGGGTGGAAATCTTTATGATGCCGTAAACGAGGGCGTAAGACAAGGCTATAAGGAAGGCTATCTGAGAAAATCCGTGGTGGCTGACCCTATAAGACGAGGAAATACAGAAGACAACACCCCTGCAATAATTCATACGGAAATTGCAGAAGGGGATAGGGTTAAAATAACGGTTGCTCCGAAAGGGTTCGGGAGCGAAAATATGAGCGCAATTAAAATGCTCAAACCCTCTGAGGGCAGAGACGGAGTTGTAGATTTCGTTATCGATACGGTTAAGAATGCAGGGAGCAACCCATGCCCTCCAATCGTAGTCGGGGTTGGCATTGGCGGAACATTTGAAAAGGCGGCAATCCTCTCTAAAAAGGCGCTCCTGCGGGATATAAGGGAGGAAAATCCGGACGAATATTACAGCGAGCTTGAAGACGAGCTTCTTAAAAAGATAAACGAAACTAATGTGGGGCCTCAGGGCTTTGGCGGAAAGACAACCGCTCTGGGAGTAAACATTGAAACTTTCCCGACTCATATAGCGGGGCTTCCCGTTGCCGTTAATATAAGCTGTCATGTTACAAGGCATTTAAGACGGGAGATATAGAGAGGTACTTATATGGAATACATAATCGGTCAGTTTTTTGGAATATTAATGTCTGTTTGCTGCTTTATCGGTCCCCTTTTTAAGAAAAAGTGGATGATGCTTGTAAACACTATGGCGGCAAACTTCTTCGTTATTTTAAGTCTTGTTTTTTTAAAGGAAATAGGCTCTGCGGTTTTTCTTAATCTTGTTGCCATAATTCAGAGCATTGTGTCTTTATACCATGTTAAAAAAGAGTCCAAAGTAACCCTGTTTGAACAAATACTCTTCTCTGTGTTGTATGTTGGCTTTGGTATTTTCGGAATGATAACGGCTCCTGAGTTTGTTTGGGAGATAAGCGCTAAGAATTTTCTTGAAATATTGCCGATTGTCGGGGCGCTGTTCCTTATGATAAGCGTGTTTGTCAGAGATGAGCAGAAAACAAGATGGTTCAGCCTTGGCAATTGCCTTATATGGACGCTTTATTACGCCTTTGTCGGAACAACGGCAATTTTCGGAGAAATCTTTGGGGCAATAACGGTTATAGTTGCTTTATATGCGTACAGGAAAAAGAAATAAAAAATTATATTTTATATAATCTTTTATAAAAATCAGAAATGGAGGCAAAAGTATGACTTACAATTTAGTATGCAAACAAATCGAATTGGCAGAGGGAACCAAAGAAAAGCTTCTGGGAAAGATTAAGAAGATTGACAAATTCTTTGGCAACGGCGATGATTGCAAGATTGTTGTTTCTCAGCAGAAGGAAAAGATGATTTTGGAGATAACCATTCTTTATAAAGGCTTTTTCATAAGAGCTGAAGCCAGAAATGAGGATTTACAGACCGCAGCAGATATTTGCCTTGAAAATCTTGACAGACAGATAAGAAAAAATAAAACCCGCCTTGAAAAGAGTGTTCGCGGCGGCGGATTTGAAAACTATATCCCTGTTTTTGATGAACCGTCTGAGGTTTTGGAGGATGAAATCAGCATTATAAAAAGAAAGAAATTTGTTTCTAAACCAATGTCTCCGGAAGAGGCGGTCCTCCAGATGAATATGCTGGGCCACGACTTCTTCGTTTTCGCAAATCCTGAGACAATGAAAACAAATATTGTATACAGAAGAAAAGACGGCAAATACGGTCTTATTGAAACCGAATAAGGAAAAATTTAAAAGGCGATGCAATTGCATCGCCTTTTTTTAACTGTTTTTGCGCAAGTTTACATAGTCCTCTAAAAGTTTAACAATGGCTTCTGCCGATAGCTTTGCCGAATCAACGGAAAGGTCATAGTTTTTGGCATCTCCCCACTCCTGATTAGTGTAGAAATTATAGTAATTTCCGCGCTTTTTATCAGCTTTTAAAACTGCTGTTTTCGCCTTTTTCTCATCAACGCCGTCTCGGATTGCAATTCGCTTTGTCCTTGTTTCCACATCTGCGTAGATGAAAATTCTGATAACACCCTCAGTTTCGCGAAGAACATAGTCAGCGCAACGGCCTACAACGATGCAGGAACCGTTTTGGGCAACCTTTTTTATAACATCGGACTGTATCTTGAAAATATGGTCGCTGTTTAAAAAGTCGCTGTAATGATTATAAAGCCCCGTTCCCGGCTGCATACTCATAACAAGGGAGTAAAGGAAACTGTTTGTCGGCTTTTCGTCGGAATTCTCAAACATTTTCTCGGAAAGTCCGCTCTCCTTTGCAGCCTCAACGATAAGCTCCTTATCGTAAAATGGTATGCCAAGTTTTTCAGCAAGCATTCTTCCTATTTTACGGCCGTCAGAACCAAGCTGTCTGCCGATTGTAATAACTATTTTTTCCATATCGTGTCCCCTTTGCCTGTTTTGTATATTCAGTATATCATATTTCTTCGCCTTTTTCAATTGTTACATTTGAATAATAGTGCAAAAGGATTTCTGTATAGTTTTTCCCATCCTTCGCCATCATATTGGCACCGTATTGGCTCATACCGACGCCGTGGCCTTTGCCCGTTGTGACAAAAGTTATGGCGCTGTCTGAAAGGGAGACTTCAAAGTTTGCCGAGTTCAAACCGAAAAGGCTCCTGATTTCCACTCCTGAAAAGGCCTTGTCTCCGATTTTTATGGTCTTGACAGAACCGCCTTCGGTTTTTTCCATTTCCCCAAGACTGAGACTCTCAACGCCCAGAAGCTCTTTGGCTTCTGAGAGGGAGAAGGAAGCCTCTTCCGTAAGGTTTTCATAGGTAAGGTCGGCGCTGCTGTCAACAGAAACAAGATAAGGAACATCCCCGCCCCAGACATCCTTGGCGTTCTCCGTCTTTCCGCTGCTTACCGCATAGAAACAGGCTACAACAATCTCGTCGTTATAGGACAGGTATTCGTCCTGAGTTTCCCTGACGGCAAGGCTTATTTTTTCAAGATATTCCTCGCCCTTATCTCCCCAGTTTTCCATAGCCTCGGTAGAGGAGATGTAGGCTTTGCAGTGGGCAGGATTGGTGCAGACATCGGCATCGGGATGGTCGGGATTCCCTTTTCCTTTGCGGCTTAAAATGTAGCTCCGCGCCGCAACGGCCTGAGCTTTGAGCGCCTCGATTTCGTAAGAGGCAGGCATCTCGGCAGAAACAACGCCCACAAGATATTCTTCAAGATTTTCCTCGCTTATCTTGTCCGTTTTTTCGTTATAAACAAGGATGCTTGTATTACTTTTGGGCGCAGAGGAGCTCTTCCCCGAACCCGCGGGGGCAAAAAGGGCGAAAAGGGGAAGCAGACATGGGGATAAAATTGTTATAAGATAAAGTAAAAAGTATTTTTTCATACTAAAATACTATGAGAAATAAATTCAAATATGATTGAAAAATTTTACTTTTTATGTTATACTTTTAAAAAAGAGAAAAGAGGTTTTTCTTATGGCGATTATAACAATTAAAAATGAATTTTTAACAGCGAAAATAAAAAGTCTTGGGGCAGAGCTTACATCTGTTACGGATAAAGACGGAAAGGAATATATCTGGGAAGGTAAACCTGAGTTCTGGGATTCTCAGGCACCTATTCTCTTCCCGATTGTCGGGCGTCTTAAAAACGGCAGATATACATATAAAGGAAAGACTTACGAAATGAAGGCACACGGCTTTGCCAGAGAGACGGAGTTTGAGGTTGAAGAGCAGAGTGAGAACAGCGTAACCTTTGTTATTTCTTCAAATGAGGAAACTTTAAAGCAGTATCCGTTCTTGTTTGAGTTTCGCGTAAAGTTTACCCTTGAAGACAAAAAGCTTATTGTTTCTTATATAACCGACAACAAGGGCGAGGAGGAAATGCTCTATAATGTGGGTTCTCACGAGGCGTATAAAATAAGCGGAACTATTGATAATTACAGTCTGGTTTTGGACGAAATTGAAACCCTTGACCGCTTTGAGGTTGAGCCAAACGGAATTATCTGCGAAAAGGGAATTCCCTGTTTCGAAAACTCCCGTGAGCTTAAACTCAGCGACAATTTTTTCACAGTTGACGCCATAATCCTTTTTGATATAAAATCCACAGGAATTGCCCTCCGTGATGACAGGGACGGTAGTCAGATTCATGTTGACTTTAAGGGAAACAATTCTATTTTGATTTGGAGAAAACCAAAGGCTCCTTTTGCCTGCATTGAAACATGGGCAGGGGCACCCGATGTTCCGTGGGATAAGACGGATAATTTTGAAGAAAAGTATCGTATGAAGTTCTTGCCTGCCGGGGAAAAAGAAACCATAACTCACATTATCGCATTTTAGGGAAAAACCTTGACAAAATTTTCAAGGTGTGATATAATTTGATGGTTACGAAAGTACAATCCTTACTCTCGGGGAAATTCGGGAGTCAAAAGTCCAAGGGGAGGTGAAATAAATGGTTGAAGTTATCAATAAGTACGAAACTATTTTCGTTATTGACGGCAGAAAGACTGAGGAAGAAACAGTTGCTTTGGTTGATAAGTTTAAATCATTAATAGAAGCCAACGGTACTATCGAATCTGTTGATGAATGGGGCAAGAGAAGACTTGCTTACGAAATCAAGGATGCGGTTGATGGCTACTATGTTTTGGTTAACTTCAGCGCAAAGGCTGATTTTCCACAGGAACTCGAAAGAGTTTTCCGTATTACAGACGGTATTTTAAGACAAATCACAATCAGAAAAGACGAAGAATAATTCGCAAGTGCGAAGATAGGTAGGAATTGCTATGATTAACAAAGCGATTTTAATGGGCAGACTTACAAGAGACCCGGAGCTCAGACATACTAATTCAGGAACCCCTGTTTGCAGTTTCTCTATCGCTATTAACAATGGCTATGGCGAAAACGCACAGACAGACTATGTTAACTGTGTTGCCTGGAATAAAACTGCCGAATTTGTAAGTAAATACTTTGCAAAGGGCAGAATGATTATCGTTACAGGACGAATCAGTTCAAGAAGCTGGGAAGGTTCTGACGGTAAGAAAAACTATGTGACTGAGGTTGTGGCAAATGAAGTTGCTTTCGGCGAAAGCAAAAGAGATGGCGGAGATTATTCTTCTCAGGGAGCGTCTGCTCCTGAAAGTATCCCATCTATGCCTATGGATGACGGCGGTTTCTCACCGCTTGATACTGACGACGATTTGCCGTTCTAAGATTTAACGAAAAAGGAGGTATTCTGATATGCCAGAAAGAGAAAAAATGGACAGAGGCCACATGAGAAGACCTAAGAGAAAAGCATGTGCGTTCTGTGTTGATAAAGTTGAACACATCGATTATAAAGATGTTGCAAAACTCAGAAGATATGTAACTGAAAGAGCTAAGATTCTTCCTAGAAGAATCAGCGGTTGTTGTGCAAAGCACCAGAGACAGCTTACAGTTGCAATTAAGAGAGCAAGATATATTGCGCTTTTACCATATTCTGCAGACTAAGTTAATACAAATGCCCAGGGCGAAAAGCCTTGGGCTTTTTTCTTTACATATTTTTCTTCTGTGCAGTAAAAAATAGAAAAAAGAATAAAGGAGAAAAATATGGGCGTTAAAGATTTGTTTATATATAAAAGTGACAAGGTGCATAAGGATTTTACCATCTCGCCTCCCCAAAAAGAGGATTATAATAACGATGTCAACAGCTATATAAAAACGGAAATTAAGGATAAGGATACAGTCCTCTATAAAGAAGGAAAGGTAAGCGATAAAATAGAGGAAAACTTAGAATTTATTAAAAATGCCTTTTGCACGGAACGGAATTTCGATGTTGTCATAAGAGAGTTTTCCATTCCCTGCGCCAAAGGGGAGAAAAAGGGATTTTTGTGTTTCTATGACGGGATGGCGAATAAGGATTTTATAAACAGGGATATTTTAGGCGCTCTTCTTCAAAATGCCCAAAGCCTTAAAGCGAGAGAAATAGATGAGGCAATGGTTTACAAAAGCCTTATCTCTCAGGCGGCGCTTTCTGAGACTGATGAGATGCGGCAGGTTCTTGAATTTGTGGCATTTGGCAACTGCGGAATTTTTGTTGACGGGATTCCTTTTGCCTTTGTGGCGGATGTTAAAGGCTGGAGCGGAAGAGGGGTGGATAAACCTGTTACAGAGGCGGTTCTGACCGGCCCTCAGGAAGCTTTTACGGAACAGGTTATGACCAATATAAGTCTGGTCCGCAAAATTTTGAAAGACCCCAATTTAATGAGCGAAAACATTCAGGTTGGGAGCAAAAGCAAAACCCCCTGCGCTCTTATGTATTTAAACGGCTTAACCAATTCATCTCTTGTTGACGAGGTAAGGAAAAGGCTGAGCGGAATTGAAACGGAATATATTTTTTCCTCTTCTCAGGTGGAAATGTTTATTGAGGAGAGCGCCCTTTTCCCACTCCCTCAGGTTTTGAAAACGGAAAGGCCTGACAGAGTGGCGTCATATCTTGCTGAGGGAAAGGTGGTTGTAATCGTTCAGGGAAGCCCCTTTGCTTTGGTACTCCCTGCAACTATGCCTGACCTGATTGAAGCAACAGAGGATAACTATGTCAGAACCCTTGAAGCAAACTTTATGCGTGTTGTCCGGATTTTCGGCATACTGATTTCCCTTTTGCTACCGGGAACATTTGTGGCGATTTCCCTTTACCACCACGAGTCAATACCGACGGATTTGCTTTTTGCCATTGAAGCCACGCGGGAGGTGGTCCCTTTCCCTATTGTGACAGAGCTTCTTTTAATGGAGCTGTCTTTTGAGCTTATAAAAGAGGCGTCCATAAGAATTCCAAGTCCCATAGGTGCGACAATCGGAATAGTGGGCGGTCTTATTTTAGGGCAGGCGGCTGTTTCGGCGAATTTAGTCAGTCCCATTTTAATAATTGTGGTTTCTGTTGCAGGTCTTGGGGCTTTTGCAATTCCCTCGGTTTCCCTTTCAAGAGCTATTTCATTTATGCGATTTGTCTTTATTGTTTTAGGTGCTCTTGCGGGATTTTTAGGCCTTGCACTAGGGCTTGTCATAAGCCTTTCCGCCCTTTCGTCAAGGACCTCGGTTGGAGTTCCTTATCTTGCCCCCATAACACCAAGAGGAAAGCAGGGGATGAGACGGGCAATCTTTGTTCCGCCTCTTTGGAAGAGAGAAAAAAGGGCATCCTTTCTTAAAGCGAAAAGAGAATATATGCAACCTCAAATCAGCAGAAAATGGGCGCAGGAGAGGGAGGTGGAATAATGCAGGAGAAATACTATTTAAGAAAATGGGAGCTGTCCCTTTTTGTGATTAACCTTTCGGTATATAGAATTTTCACGGGTTATGCAAAAATTTTTTCGGATGTTTCAGGCCCCTCAGCGCCCATTACTGCACTCTTTTCAGGGGCAGTGGTCTGGCTTATTATCCGGGGACTTTTTAAGCTATACGAGAAGAATGAAAACAAAACACTTGTTAATATGGCAACAGATTGTTTTGGCAAAGCAGGGGGCAGAGTGGTCTTCATTGTTCTTGCACTCTATCTTTTATTTTCTTCATCCCTTACTTTAAGGGAGACGGGAGAGCTTATCTCCGCCGTGTCATTTCCCACAGCACCCGTTATATTTATACTTTTAATCGTGACCTTGGGGGCGGTGGTTTGTTGCGCCCAGGGGTTTAACGCAGTCGCAAATTGCCACAGCGTAATTATCCCAATAACCCTGATTGTTGGCGGAGCGGTCCTTGCTATGGGATTTTCCAAAGGGGATATAAGCTATCTTACCCCCTATCTCGGCTACGGAATAGGGAATACATTTATAAAGGGACTTTCTTCGGTTGGTCTTTACAGCGACCTTATTATTCTCTTTATGCTTTTCCCTTTTACGAAAGGAGAGGTAAGCTATAAAAGAACGGCGCTTTGGTCTGTTTTGACAGGGGTATTGATAAACACTCTTGTTATACTGGGATTTACTATAATTGCTCCATACGCCGTGGCGGATACCATAAGCCATCCCTTTATGCAGCTTGTTAAGTTATTTTCGGCAGGGCGGTTTTTCCAGAGAATTGACGGATATTTTATGTATGCAATTGCAGGATGCGGAATACTCTCCCTTGCAAGAAATATCTTTTTCATATCCTATGGGGCGAAAGAGGTTTTTTCTCTTCCAAAAACAAGACCGCTCTCTTATTCTCTGGGACTTCTGGTTATGTTTTTATCCCTTCTTCCGAAAAGTCGGGAAAGAGCAAATGTTATTGCTAACACTTCTCTTTGGTCTTTTATGGGAGCAGTGTTTTTAATAGCTCTGGCGGTGGGGATAGCTTACGCATTTAAAAGGAGGAAGAGAACTTGAAAAAATTAATTTGCATAGCTTTTGCGGTTTTAAGCACCTTATCCCTTTGCGGTTGCTATGATAATCAGGAGATTGACACAACGGCATATGTTATTGCGCTGGGAATTGATAAGGCGGAGGAGAGCTATAACTAT
>JAZOAF010000043.1:0-1958 GCA_045595345.1 Clostridia bacterium
TATTTTAGACCGAACAACTGTTCCCCGTCAGCCGGGTTCATCAATAAAACCTATTGCGGTATATTCTCCTGCAATTGAAGAAGAAATTATCCACGCATCAACTTCTTATAGCGACGAGCCTGAAAATTTCAACGGCTGGTCTCCGAGAAACAGTTATAAAGACGGCGGAGATAAGACAGTTCAAGTGGCTGTTCAGCGTTCTTCCAATATAATCGCTTGTCGTGTTTTAAGAGATTTGGGGGTTGAAACCTCCTATAACCACTTAAAGCATAATCTTGGGGTGACATCCCTTTACGATTCGGATAAAAACCTGCCTGCTCTCGGTCTTGGCGGTATGACAAAGGGAATATCTCCTCTTGAAATGACAGCGGCATACACCCCTTTTGTAAACGGCGGAATTTATACCGAGCCTTATATTTACACAAAGGTTTACGACAGAACAGGAGAGGTTGTTTTAGAAAGCAATCCTCATTCAAACAGAGCTTTAAGTCCGCAAACTGCATATATTATGACTCAGCTTTTAAGAAGAGTTGTAACAAGCGGAACAGGCGGACAGGCAAACCTCTCAACAGGTGTGTTTGCAGCTGGTAAAACAGGAACAACAGATGACAATAAAGATAAATGGTTTATGGGCTTTACCCCTAACTATGTCTGCGGAATATGGCATGGCTATGACAAGAACTCCGTTGTGTCAAGCAACACATCAGGAAGCCAGATAGCTTTCAGAATGGTTATGGATAAAGTTCACAGCCAGAAAAAAGCAAGGTCAATCTCTGTTCCTGACGGAATAATAATGCTTAGTGTCTGCAAGGATACGGGACTTTTGGCAAGTGAAGGATGCGAGGGAATTACACTTCCGTTCACAGAGAAAAATGCTCCCGATGAATATTGCGAACATATAAGCGAAGAAGCTCTTTTAGGCGAGGACGGAGAAGTTGTTGATATTGACACTCCTCAGGATGCAGTTACAGAGCCTGCGGCTTAAAATTTGCCCGACTGTTTTTATTGCAGTCGGGCTTTTTAATTGTGTGTATTTACTTGACGAAACCGCAAAAAAATGGTAAAATTAAAGATAACCTTAAAAGAAAATGGGAGATAGTATGTTTTTATCAGACGGATGGAAAGATTATGAATTAATAGATGCCGCAAACGGCGAAAAGCTTGAAAGGTGGGGGAATATTATATTAAGACGCCCTGACCCTCAGATTGTGTGGAATGTGCCGAAAGCCGAGCGCTCAAAGCTCTGGGATAAGGCGGACGCCACCTATATAAGAAGCAACAGCGGCGGCGGACACTGGGAGTACAATAAAAAAGTTCCTGAAAAATGGGACATTTCCTATAAGGAGCTTACTTTCGGTATCAAAATGATGGGCTTTAAGCATACAGGCCTTTTCCCTGAGCAGGCAACAAACTGGGACTGGTTTTCGGGTATTATAAGAAAATCAGGGAGAAAGGATGTTAAGGTTTTAAACCTTTTTGCCTATACGGGCGGCGCTTCAATGGCGGCCCTTTCAGCAGGAGCATCTGTTTGTCATGTTGACGCATCAAAAGGGATGGTAACTTGGGCAAAAGAGAATGCGGTTTTGTCGGGAATTGCAGACAGACCCATAAGATTTATTGTTGACGATGTAAAAAAATTCGTTGAAAGAGAAATCCGTCGCGGAAATAAATATGACGGAATTATAATGGACCCGCCCTCATATGGCAGAGGTCCGTCAGGGGAAGTCTGGAAGATAGAGGACGAGCTTTTCGGACTTATCAATCTCTGTATGGATGTTATGTCAGACAATCCGCTTTTCTTCTTGGTAAATTCATACACAACGGGACTTTCGGGAAGCGTAATGGAAAACATATATAAGCTGACACTTAAAAAACGCTTCGGCGGAGAAAGTAAAACTGACGAAATCGGTCTCCCCATAACAACGGGAGGACTTGTTCTTCCTTGCGGATACAGTTCA
>JAZOAF010000044.1:0-4630 GCA_045595345.1 Clostridia bacterium
CTTCCTAAGACCGCTTGGCCTCCGACTTGAGAGCATCTGCCTTACAAGCAGAGGGTCATAGGTTCGAGCCCTATTGTGCCCACCACACTTTTTTTCAGCGTTAAATTACATAGGGGCGCATAGCTCAGCTGGGAGAGCATCTGCCTTACAAGCAGAGGGTCATAGGTTCGAGCCCTATTGTGCCCACCATTTCTTATAAAGGGTGTTTATATGACGGTTGATTTATTATCAATTATAAACATTGAAGGCAAGGTTTTAAAGGTTAATGACACCATTGACTTTGGAGATAAAGGCGAATTTGATGTTAAATTCTCCTCTCCTTCTGAGGTTGAAGCTACTTTCTCTTCCCTTGGCGGTGAAGTTAATCTTAAAGGAAGGGTTAATTGCTCTGTTGAATATACTTGCGACAGATGTGCAAAAGCTTATCCTTCTTCTCTTTCCGTTGAGTTCGAGGAAGTTTTAAAGAAAGAAACTCCTTTTGAAAACGAGGAAAATACGGATAACGACATTATTTTCTTCAAAGGCAACTCGGTGGACTTAGATGAGATTGTTTATAAAAACATTTTTATGAACATCCCGACTAAAAAGCTTTGCAAGGCTGACTGCAAAGGGCTTTGCGCAAAATGCGGAAAGGACCTCAACGAAGGGGACTGCTCTTGCGACACAAGAGAGACTGACCCGAGATTTGATGTTCTTGACAACTTTTTTAAGTAGATTATGCAGGGTTATCCTGTTAAACATTTATTATTTGGAGAGAGGTGTATAAAATGGCAGTTCCAAAGAGAAAAACATCAAAAGCAAGAAGAGATAAAAGAAGAGCTAACTGGAAGCTTAGCGTTCCTGGTATGATTGCTTGCCCACAGTGCGGTGCATTCAAAATGCCTCACAGAGCTTGTAAGGCTTGTGGTTCTTACAAAGGCAAGGAAGTCATTAAGGTTGAAGATTAATCTTGTTTAAAATTGCGGCAGGGCTGAATTTTTTCGGCTTTGCCGTTTTTTCTGCCCGAATGTATTGATATTTTTATGGGTCTGTGTTATTATTTTGTTAAGGAGATGATATATATGAAAAAAGCAATTATTCTTTTAACTGTAATTTGCCTTTTTGTTTCCTTTTCAGGATGCGTGAAGCCTGAGGTTCCTTCCTCTGAACCCGAGCAGGAGGTTTTAAGTCAGGATGTTACCTTCTATTTCCCTGATGAAGCGGTTATGTATCTTTGTCCTGAAATTATAAAAGTTAATGCAGATAAGGACATTTTTTTGGAAACCGTTGTTGCGTCTATTATAAATGGTCCTGTTTCAGAAAAACTAAACCCTTCTGTTTTCGGGGATGTTGATGTTTTATCCGTAGAATCAGAAAACGGACTTTGCACAGTTGATTTGTCTTCTGAATTTGCAGAATATAATACAGGCGGCACAACCAAAGAGGTTATGGCTATTTATTCTATTGTTAACACTCTTTGTGCCCTTGATGGCATTGAAAAGGTTAAGATTAATATTGAGGGCGAGGAAAATCCTGAATTTGGCGGACATTTCAGTTTAGATGAGCCTTTTGAATTTGATATGACTATTGTAAAAAAATAAGCGTGATGCCTTTGGCACCACGCTTTCCTTTTGAGAAAAATCATTCTTATAATAACAGAATATTTATCCCTCGTCAAGAGGGTAAACAAAATTTCTATATCTTTGTGAAAAACTGTGTAAATCACACGAATAATATTATGCAAAAATTAAAATATAAAAGTTGACACAGGTCGCTTTTAAATGTTATAATAATAAATTAGAATATTATGGTTTTTATCATATAAAAACAGAATAGGGGGACAAGCCGGTGGCAAAAATTTTTGACAGAAAATTAGTTTTGGAAAACGGAACCGAATACTTAGGTTTCGGCTTTGGCGGAAAAGTTGACAGCGTTTGCGAAGTTGTTTTTGATACTTCCATGGTTGGATATCAGGAGGTGGTTTCTGACCCTTCCTACACTTCTCAGATGGTTGTTATGACTTACCCGCTTATTGGTAATTATGGAATTGTTGAGGATGATTTTGAATCTAAGAACCCAACAATCGGCGGACTTATCGTTAGGGACTATAACGATATGCCAAGCAATTTCAGATATACAAAGACCTTATCCGAGGTTTTGGAGGAAAATAACATTCCCGGTATTTATGGAGTTGACACAAGAAAGCTCGCTCGCTTTATAAGAGAGAACGGCTCAATGCGGGGAATTATAACCGACATTTCCGTTTCAAGCGAAGAAGCAGTTAAAATGATTGAGAGCACACCTATCCCCCATGACAGTGTTGCTAAAATAAGCTGTAAGAAGCGTTGGTATGCAAGAACATCCAACCATAAGTTCAATGTTGTTGTTATCGACTGCGGAATTAAGCTTAACATTATCGAAAAGCTTAAAGAGAGAGGCTGTAATGTTACAGTTGTTCCTTATAACACAACTGCTAGCGAAATTGAGTTTATGAATCCTGACGGCGTTTTCGTTTCAAACGGTCCCGGAAGTCCTGAGGATGTTCCAGAAATAGTTGAAACAGTTAAAAAGCTTATTGGCAAATATCCAATCTTCGGTGTTTGCCTTGGCCATCAGATTATAAATCTCGCTTACGGTGCTGAGGTTTACAAGCTTAAATTCGGTCACAGAGGTTCAAACCACCCTGTTAAGAATGTTATAACAAACAAAATCGATGTGGTTTGCCAGAATCACGGCTACGCCGTTGATGAAAAGTCATTAGAAAAAACAAAGCTTACCCTTACTCATATAAACATTTTAGACGGCACAGTTGAAGGAACTGCCTGCCCTGAGGACAAGGTTTACTCCGTGCAGTATCTTCCTGAAAAAC
Source organism: Clostridia bacterium (assembly GCA_045595345.1). Lineage (GTDB taxonomy): Bacteria > Bacillota > Clostridia > Monoglobales > Monoglobaceae > SIG454. The sequence continues at coordinate 2,849 of JAZOAF010000044.1, forward strand.
AGTCGGGTCCAAACCCTGTTAAGTGCTTATATGACCAGTTTGTTGATATTATGGAAGGGGGTAATGTAAATGCCTAAGCGCAAGGATATAAAAAAGGTTTTAGTTATCGGTTCAGGTCCGATTATTATCGGTCAGGCGGCAGAGTTTGACTATGCAGGAACTCAGGCTTGTCTTGCTCTTAAAGAAGAGGGCTATGAAGTTATTTTGGTTAACTCAAACCCTGCGACAATTATGACAGACACAACCATTGCCGATAAGGTTTATATGGAGCCTCTCACTCTTGAATATGTTGCAAAGATTTTAAGATATGAGCGTCCTGACGCTATCGTTCCCGGAATCGGCGGACAGACAGGCTTAAACCTTGCTATGCAGCTTGCAAGAAAGGGAATTCTTGCTGAGTGTCAGGTTGAGCTCCTTGGAACAAGCTGTGAAAGTATTGAAAGAGCCGAAGACAGAGAGCTCTTTAAAGAACTCTGCGAAGAGCTTGGCGAACCTGTTCTTCCATCCTTAATTGCAACAAGCATGGAAGAAGGTATTAAAGCCGCAGAAGAAATCGGCTATCCTGTTGTTCTTCGTCCTGCCTTTACTCTTGGCGGAACCGGCGGCGGTTTTGCCGACAACGAAGAAGAGCTTTGCGAGATAATGAAAAACGCTCTTCAACTTTCTCCTGTTGGTCAGGTTTTGGTTGAAAAGAGCATTAAAGGTTATAAAGAAATCGAATTTGAGGTTATGCGTGACAGCAACGATACTGCAATAACAATTTGCAGTATGGAAAATATGGACCCTGTTGGTATCCACACAGGGGACAGTATAGTTGTTGCTCCTGCCCAGACCTTAACAAGCAAGGAATATAATATGCTTCGCGATGCGGCACTTCGCCTCATCCGTGCCCTTAAAATCGAGGGTGGATGTAATGTTCAGTTCGCTCTTGACCCACAGTCATTTACCTATTTCGTAATTGAGGTTAACCCACGAGTTTCCCGTTCTTCCGCTCTTGCATCAAAGGCAAGCGGATACCCAATCGCAAGGGTTACAGCAAAGGTTGCGGTTGGTATGACTCTTGACGAGATTAAACTTGCAAACATCCCTGCAAGTTTCGAGCCGTCTCTTGACTATGTTGTTACAAAGATGCCTCGTTTCCCGTTTGATAAATTCGCCAAGGCTTCCAACAAGCTTGGAACTCAGATGAAGGCAACAGGCGAGGTTATGAGCATCGGCAGAACCTTGGAAGAAAGTCTTCTTAAAGCTATCCGCTCTCTTGAAATCGGAGTTTGCCATATCTATATGTCAAAGTTTGACCAGAGCAAAATGTCTGTTGACGACCTCCTCGCTTATATCGCTGAGGGCACAGACGACAGAATTTATGCCATCGCTCAGCTTATGTGGCTTGGTGTTGACCACAGCAGAATTTGTAATATAACTCATATTGATATGTTCTTCCTTGACAAAATCAAAAACATCGTTGACCTTGAAAGAGTTTTAGAAGCCGAAGAAAACATCGGCAACATTGACACTCTCAAAGAAGCTAAAAAGATGGGATTTTCCGATAAATATATCGCTCATCTATGGAAAACCGATGAAGATGCAATTTATAAACTCCGTAAGGACAACGGCATCTTCCCTGTTTACAAGACGATTGATACTTGCGCAAGCGAGTTCGAGGGCTACATCCCTTACCTCTATTCAACTTATGAAGACGAGAACGAATCAATTGTAAGCGACAAGAAAAAGATTATTGTTTTAGGCTCAGGTCCTATCCGTATCGGTCAGGGCGTTGAATTT
>JAZOAF010000045.1:0-4721 GCA_045595345.1 Clostridia bacterium
GGAAATTGAAAAACTCAAGGCAGGCGAAACAGTTTTGCAAAAGCATAAGGATTTCCTCTGCAAAAAGCTTGACAAAACAGCAGGGATTACAGCCTTTGATAAAGCTCTTGAAAAAATATATGAAAAAGAGCCTGAGGCAACGCAGAAATATCTTATTGAAACCTTTTCAGTTTTTGAATATCTGACTCATCGCTACATAAGCAAGGACACTATTAAAATCGCATATTTCCCTTACATATTACATAAATACAAAATCTTAAAGCATTATGAAAGCGAGAGATTAAAGGATGCTCTGCTTGGACTTTTAAGGTCTGTAAACGTATATTGCAGGGAGAATACAATAAAAGCGATTTACAGTATGCAAAATCCCGATATGGCAGTATCGGCACTAAAAATTCTGGACACAAACTTAACTTTTCACCACCCGAAGCTTATATGCGATGGACTTTTAGCCTATAAAGGGGATAAGGTCGAATTAAAAAACAAGCTTTTAAGTAGTTTTAAAGAATTTTCTGTGCAGATGCGGGTGAATATTTTAAATTATTTCAGGTTTGGCAATATAAAATGCGACAGCGAAATGCTTGAAATACTTAAAAACGAAAAAGAAAATAACGAAATTCGCTTTTCGGCAATACGCTATTTTGAGAAATTCCCCAGCGAAGAAGCAAGACCTGTTCTGCAAAGCATTGCAGAAAATTTAGAGGGACGAACCTGGGAGTATCAGGCCATTGCAACCTCTGCCCTTAAATCTTATCCTGATGATGTAACTTTTAGAATTTTAGTGAAAAATCTTTCGAGCTCAAATTGGCATATCAGACAAAACAGCGCTATTTCCTGCGAAAAGCTGGGATATTCCTATTATGATTTGATAGGTGTTTTTGACGGGGACGACAGATATGCAAGAGAAATGATGCGCTATCATCTTGACAAACGGAATGCCGGAAGTGAGGCGGTGAAAGTATGATAGAAATGGAAACTTTAAAGCTTATTTTCGATATTATCGGTGTTTGCTTTGTGGTATATCTTATCGGCTATTCAACATTTTTGTTTTTGTCGGTGGTCATCGGGGCAACAACCCTTTACAAAAGAAAAATGCAGGACAGACTTATGAATAAGTTTACGGAAAATTATTTCGTGCCTATAACCATTGTGGTTCCTGCTTATAATGAAGAGGTAACCGTTGTGCAGACGGTTAAGTCCTTGCTCACCCTTGACTATAAGCTTTACGAAATAGTTGTGGTGGATGACGGCTCAAAGGATACAACCTCACAGCAGCTGATTGATGCCTATAATATGCACCAGGTAAGAAGACCCCTTCATAGAAGCATCCCTTGTCAACCGGAGGAATTTATATATGAATCCCACGAGCAGAAAGTTCCTCTTACCTTAATCCGTAAGAAAAACGGAGGCAAGGCGGACGCTCTTAATATGGGGATAAACGCTGCCCAGTATCCATATTTTATTTGTATGGACGCCGATTCTGTCCTCCAATATGACTCGCTTAGAAAACTGGTTGTGCCTGTTTTAGAAGAGGAAAATGTTGTGGCAGTTGGCGGAACGGTAAGACCGTCTAATGATGTTGAGCTTTTTGAGGGAAAAGTTAAAAAATACAGACTCCCCAAAAATATTTTAGCCTGTATGCAACTACTGGAATATGACCGTTCATTTTTGGCATCAAGAATTTTGTTTGACAGATTTAACGGCTCTCTTATTATTTCGGGAGCCTTCGGAATGTTCAAAAAAGAAACAGTTATTGCTGCAGGGGGATATGACCACGGGACTATGGGAGAGGATATGGAATTAGTTGGAAAACTCCACTCTTATTGCCTTACGAATAAAATCCCTTATTCGATAAAATACGCAACTGATGCAGTGTGCTGGACACAGGTTCCTGAAAAATTAGGGGACCTTAAAAAGCAGAGAAAACGCTGGCATTTAGGACTTTTCCAGACTATGTGGAAGCATAAGGAAATGATGGCGAATCCAAAATACGGAGCAGTTGGGCTTGTGTCATATTTGTATTTTCTTTTATACGAATTGCTGTCGCCATTTATCGAGGTGTTTGGCGTATTTACAATGATATTTGCATATTGTATTGACCTTTTAAATCTGCCCTTTATGCTTCTGTTTTTGCTGATTTATGCGGCATATAATTCAATTTTAACCCTTACTGCATTCTTCTCAAGAATACAGACCATTGACTTGACGGTAAAATTTAAAGATTGCTTAAAAGCTATTATGCTTTGCTTTTTTGAGGTTACAACACTAAGATTTATTATGGCGTTTGTCCGTCTTACCGCCTTTAAAGGATACAAAAAGAAAAAGCTTGACTGGGGACGGATAGAGAGAAAGAAAATGAATATTTAGGAGGTGATAAGGGAAATGAGAAAGTTTGTTACGGTTTTTATGGTTGTCGTTACTATCCTTTCGCAGATAACATTTGCGGAGGTTATAACAACCGAAAAAACCGAAGGGTATGGTGACTATATTTATGTTGCAGGAGACCCCGATAATTACCCAATAGAATATTATGATGAAGATTTAAAAGCATATCAGGGGATTATTCCCGATTTGCTGGATAAAATATCAAAGAATTCAGGTATAAATTTCGTGTATATTAACGGCAATAAAAACGATAAAAATATGCTTGGGGAAAACCTTCAATCAGACATCATATCTTCTGTAAATGATGGGGAAGAATTATCATACGGAAAAGACTATCTTGAACTCGTTTCGTATAAGAATAACGGCGAAACAGTTAAATGCGGTCTTGTTTTCACATCCCTTTTAAATGACGGAAAAATTGCAGATATAAAATCTGCGGCAAACAAAATATCTGTTGATGAGAAGAACGGTATTTATTTATCCTATGCATCGGAAAGCACGAAGCCCGATTATATATGGATTATAATCGCCCTTGCATTTTCGCTGTTGCTTATAGGCTTAGTAGTATTTTTATTTATTCGTATAAGCAGGATGAAAGAAGAAAATGAATTTGACAAACTGACGGATACGGAAACCGGAATGGGAAATCTCAGATTTTTCAAGCATCATTTTAAATATAGTATCAGCGATATTTCAAGAAGCCTGTATTATATTGCCTATATCGTTTTAGACAGCAGTTATCTCCGTTCCTATCACGGCGACAGCTCCTTTGAGGATATGCTCAAATATACGGCTTATGTATTGTCGGAGCACACAGGGGACAGAGAAATGTCTGCAAGAATTACTGAAAACGGCTTTGCATATGCATTTCAGGCCACTAATGACGAAGATGCGAAAAAAAGGCTTAAAGAGGTTATGAATAAGCTTAACGGTTTCGAGAAGATGAAAGAGAAGAATAATAAGATAGTATTCCATTGCGCAGCTTACCACCTCTCAGCCTCAGACCGAAATTGCGAGCTCCTGCTTTTTAATTTGAGAAAAAACTGTAATAAAATTTTTGGGACAGAAAAACAGATTATTTTTTGTGATGTCCACTCTATGAATTTGGTTCAGGAGGAAAAGAAAATTACGGAGAGCATCTTAAAAGGCTTTGAAAATAACGAATTTAAGATGTATTTGCAGTTCATTGTTGATAACAAAACAAAGAAGATTACTTCCTGTGAAGCCCTTTCAAGATGGGACAGCCGCGAAAAAGGTTTAATCGGTCCCAGCAAATATATTAGCAATATGGAATCGGCAGGTCTTATCAGCAAGCATGATTTTTATATGTTTGACCTTGCCTGCCGACAGCTTGAAAAGTGGAGCAATACAGAATATAAAGATATTTCAATCTCCTGTAACTTTACAAGAATAACGCTTTCGGAAGACAATTTCATAGATAAGCTTATGATGATTTCAAACAGTTATAACTTTGATAAGTCCAAGCTCTCTATTGAGATAACAGAAGACGCTATGGAAAAAGACAGAGAAACGGCAACGCAGAATGTGCGTAAATGTAAAGAGCTTGGGTTTAATGTATATCTTGACGACTTGGGAAGCGGATATACATCTCTGGCAAATCTTTGCGATTATCCGATAGATGTTGTAAAAATCGACCGTGATATTCTCCTTAAAGCTGATAATCCAAAGGGAAAGGATTTGTTCTCAGGAATTGTTGCATTGGCTCATAGTTTAAATATCAAGGTTATATGCGAGGGAGTAGAAACGGAGGAACAGAATAGTCTGGTATCATCCTCTGATTGTGACTATATTCAGGGTTGGTTCTATTCAAAGCCCCTCCCACTTGAAGAGTGCGAAGCCTTTGTGCAAAATTATAATTCAAAGTAAATTAAAAAGCCTCGGAAATTCCGAGGCTTTTTGTAAATAAAAAAGGCTTAAAACCGTAGGTTTTAAGCCTTTTGGTGACTCCTAGGGGATTCGAACCCCTGTAGCCGCCGTGAGAGGACAAAAATACTGATTTTTTAAAGAGCGATAACCACGCTGAAAAATGCTAAAAAAGCCCGTGGTTGAGCTATTTGTAAGCATACAACAACAAACAGTAATGAACAGTAAAAAGTCAGTCAAAAAGTCAGTCAGTCAGTCAAAAAGTCAGTCAAAATTTTAAGCAAAAAGTAGCTATAACAATAGGAAAACGGCGTATATGATATTTCAAAAAAAATAAAATAATATATTTTTATTTGCTATTATTTTTTAATACCACATAAAAATATATTTTTTAAAATCGTAAAAAATAGGGAATAGAAACAATCTATTCCCTATTAATTTTTATATTTATA
>JAZOAF010000046.1:0-16195 GCA_045595345.1 Clostridia bacterium
TACTACACAATGTCTCCGACATATTCTGTATGTAAAAAACACGGCTACATCAGTGGCGAACATTTCGAATGTCCAACCTGTGGCGAAGAAACAGAAGTTTACAGCAGAATCACAGGCTACTACCGTCCGGTTAGAAACTGGAATGTTGGTAAGTCTCAGGAATACAAAGAAAGAAAAGAATATGAAATCGACTGCTACAATTTAGACAATGTTAAAAGAGAAGTTAAAGCTGATGCTGCTCAGGAAGCAGATAACACAACATTAGCAGACGGAAGCTATTTATTTGCATCTCCAACTTGCCCTAACTGTAAAATTGCATATTCTCTCTTAGAAAAGGCAGAATATCCTTATACAAAGCTTATGGCAAATGAAAATGTTGAGCTTTCAAACGCTCTCGGAATCAAGCAGGCTCCAACCCTCGTTGTTGTTAAGGGCGGCGAAGCTCAGAAGTTTGCAGGAGTAGGCGCAATTAAGACAGCAATAGAAAAGTAGGTGCAAAAAATGTACGATGTAGTTATTATAGGAGGCGGCCCCGCAGGACTTACTGCGGGGATATACGCAAGGCGTGCCAACAAAACCGCTTTGGTTATTGAAAAGGCCTCCTTTGGCGGACAAATTACCTATTCTCCAAAGGTTGAGAATATACCGGGGTTTGCCGCCGTTACAGGAAACGAATTTGCCGAGAAGTTAGTTGACCAGGCAATTTCCCAGGGTGTTGATTTTGAGTCCTGCGAGGCTAAGGAAATCATTGACGGGGACATTAAGAAGATTGTTACCGACGGGGAAACCTTTGAGGCAAAAACAGTTATAATCGCAACAGGGGCAAAGCACAGACGCTTAGGCCTTCCAAAAGAAGAAGATTTCATCGGCGACGGCATTTCATTCTGCGCCGTTTGCGACGGAGCTTTCTTTACAGGAAGAACAGTTGCGGTTATAGGAGGCGGAAACTCTGCCTTAGTTGAGGCTCTTCAACTTTCCCAGCTTGCAAAAGCCGTTTATGTTGTGCAGAACCTTCCTTATCTTACAGGGGATAATGCTCTTATTAAACAGGCTGAGGCAAAGGATAATATAAACATTATCTTGGGCCACACAGTTGCCGAGATTTTAGGAGATAAAACTTTCGAGGGAATTGTTATTAAAAACGAAGAGACCAAGGATACACAAAATCTCCCTCTTGACGGAATGTTTGTTGCAATCGGTCTTGCTCCTCAGAACGAGAATTTTGAGAATGTTATAGCTCTTGACAAATACGGCTATGCTGACTACTCCGAAGTTTGCGCTTCAGAGAAAAAGGGTATTTTCGTTGCAGGAGACTGCCGAAAGAAAACCGTCCGTCAGGTTGCAACAGCAGTTTCAGACGGCGCAGTTGCCGCAATATCTGCCTGCAACTATATTGACAGTTTAAACTAATGATTTTAAAAACACTCATAAAAAAATGGAGAAACGAAAGTTTCTCCATTTTTATTTTTAAATTGTTAAAAGTTTCGGAGAGTCTTCTGTTTCTCTCCATAAAACGAACTTTCTGCCTATAACCTGAACACATTCTGCCCCAAGCTTTTCTACCATTACAATTGATGCCTCTCTTGCGGTATATGGTGCATTTTCAAGAACATGAATTTTAACCATTGAATTTGCATCTAAGGCATCGCTTATTGCCTTTACAAAGTTTTCACTTATGCCATCTTTCCCGATTTGGTGATTGGCGGGAATTTTACTTCCAAGGCCCCTTAAATATGCTCTTTGTTTACTTGTTATCATTCTTTTTTATCCTTTCATCTATATAGTCAGAGACCTTTGCAAAACCGCCAAGGCTGAGTCTTTCTCCTCTTATGTCTGCGCTAAGCCCTGCATTTTCTATTGCCCCCATAATTATCTCTTTTTCAACTTTTATATAGGGACTTTTTGATAGGGCATTAAGCAGGGTTTTCCGCCTTTGCCCGAAAGCAGACTTAACAATCTCAAAAAACAATTTCTTGTTTTTAACATCTACACAAGGCTTATCTAGAACTTTAAGGCTTATAACCGTTGAAGCAACCTTTGGCTGAGGCATAAAGCAATGTGGGTCTGCCTGACAGACAATTTTGGGCTCCGTATAAAACTGCACCGCAACAGAAAGGGCACCATAGTCCTTTCCGCCGGGCTTTGCAACCATTCGCTCTGCAACCTCTTTCTGAATCATAACCGTCATTGAGCGTACTCTGTGACAGTCTTCCAGAACCTTCATTATAATAGGCGTGGTTATATAATATGGAAGGTTTGCGCAAACGGCAACATCCATATCTCCGAATTCCTCCTGAATGAGAGCGTCCAAATCCACCGCCATAACATCCTCGTTTATGACCTTGGTATTTTTAAATTCCCCCAGAGTATAATCAAGGAGAGGCATAAGCCGTTTGTCAATCTCAACGGCAACGGTTTTCTTGCTGTTTTGAGAGAGGGCACGAGTCAGAGTCCCTGCTCCGGGACCGATTTCAAGTGCGCCCCATTCACTGTTTATTCCACTGCCTTCAATTATTTTATTTAAAACATTTTCGTCAATCAAAAAGTTCTGCCCGAGACTTTTCGAAAAGGAAAAGCCGTATGCACCTAAAATGTTTTTAAGCTCACTTGGGTTTGTTAACTTCATCTATTTCACCAGTTCTTTTCCTATTTTAAATACATCCCCTGCGCCGACAGTTAAAACAACATCCCCCGGCTTTGCATTTTCTTTTATATATCTTACGGTTGCCCCAAAATTGTTCATATAAACCGCCTTGGGAATTGCTCCTGCTAAATCGCAGCTATGAATTCTTCCGTCATACTTCTCTCTTGCGGAATAAACATCCTCAATTATGAGCTTATCCGCAATAGGAAGAGCCTCCACAAACTCATCAAAAAGACTTAATGTTCTTGAATAGGTATGAGGCTGGAAAATGCACCAGACATTATTATATCCCTGCTCTTTTACCATAGAAAGAGTCGCCTTGATTTCTGTCGGATGGTGGGCATAATCATCAATGACAGGAATACCGTTAAATTCACCGAGCTTTTCAAATCTGCGTTTTGCCCCGGAAAAGCTTTCCAATCCTTCCTTAATTGCCTCTTTTGAGACGCCGAGACAATATGCCGCAGCCAGAGCCCCCAGTGCATTTAAGATGTTATGCTCCCCTGACACCCGCATGCTCAAAGAAAGAAATTTTTGGCCCTTATAAAGCACATCAAAGGATGCTCCCTTGCTCTCATTTATCCTGATATTTTCTGCCGTAAAATCCGCCATTTTGTCTTTTATTGCATATTTAACCACATTTGTATGGGTGTTTTGCACAACAGAAAGGGTGTTTTTATCGTCAGAACATACAATAATGTGTCCTAAGGGGCTATTTAGGCTTGCAAATTTCGTAAAAGATGTTATAATATTAGTTAGATTGCCAAAGTAATCTAAGTGATCGGCTTCAATATTAGTAATTATTGACAAAAAAGGTCGAAAATTGAGAAAACTTTCAACATATTCGCAGGCCTCGCAAACGAGGTAGTCTGTCGCCCCGATTTTGTAATTTCCGTCTATTTGCGGAAGTTCTCCTCCAACGAGGATGGTGGGGTCCATTTTTGCGTTTAAAAGTATAAGTGACAACATAGAGGTTGTTGTGGTTTTGCCGTGTGTTCCTGCTACTGCGATAGGATAACGGTAGAGTGTCATAAGCTGACCTAAAAGCTGGGCTCGCTCTAAACACGGGATTTCTTTTTCCCTTGCCATAAGGAGCTCAGGGTCATCTTTTGCGATTGCTGCCGTATAGCAAACAAGGTCAGGATTTTCTATATTCTCCGCCTTTTGACCCTCGATAACCAGAACGCCAAGCTTTTCAAGGTTGTCTGTAAGATTGGTTTTTGTCCTGTCGGAGCCGCTTACTTTAAAACCCAAAGAAAGCAGTATATGAGCGATAGCGCTCATACTTATTCCGCCAATTCCAATCATATGTATATGTGAACCGGGTGCTAAATTTTTAATATTGAAATCATTCATTCTAAATAAGCTCCTTCGGAAAAATTTGGCTATATACTAAGTATATCACAATGGCGCGGAAATATCAATAATTTTAAAAGGGAAAAGAATTAAATTTTACATAAATCCAATTAAGGAGGACCTGAAATGACTATTACAGACATTAAGGTTAGGAAAATTAACGCTAAGGGAAGAATGAAAGCGGTTGTTTCCGTTACTTTCGATGACGCGTTCGTTGTTCACGATATTAAAGTTATCGAAGGACAGGAGAAGCTCTTTATTGCTATGCCAAGCATTAAGACTCCGGACGGCGAATTCAAGGACATCGCTCATCCTATCAATAGCGAAACAAGAGAACTTCTTCAAACTGCAATCCTTGCAAAATTCGAGGAAGTTATGGCTGAAAATCCTGAAGAACCTGAAGAAATTTAAATTGTCTAGATATGGGGATTATTCCTTACCAGATAAGGGCGAAGCTTTACGCTTCGCCCTTGTTTCTTTTTAAATCAAAAAGGAGATGCAGAGCATCTCCTTTTTTTATTATTATTCAGCATCAAAAATGATAACCATCTTTGGTGTTCCGCTTGTAACGTGGACTAAAACCCTTGAAGCAGAATCTGGTGCTTTTTCGTATGTCGAGTAACCGTCAAAGCACTCCGCACCCGTTCCAAGATAAGTGATTTCCACCTCAGAGCCTGTTGTGTCATAGCTGAAGAAGTTTGCGCTTCCAAACTTGGATTCGCTTACATTTATTGCCTGTGTTAAATCTGCCACATCATCCTCAGGGTCAAGAACTACTACGATTCCGTCTTTTCCTGCGCTGTAAAGAGTTCCCATAATAATCTTGGTGTCAGAATTTGCACGCTTCTTAGCTGCGTCTTCATTTCTGTCATAGTTATTATCCCAAGCAAAGAAGAATGGTTCTGTGTCGCCATAGCTATAATGAATATCCTCTGCCTTAAGGGTTACATATCCGTTAGCATCTGCTCCGAATCTTACCAAGTCGCCTTTGCTAAGGTCCTCAATATCCTCCTCTGAATCACCAGAGATATAATACATAGCCTGACTCCATTCATCTTCGCCGTATGCACCGTTCTCCCAGCCGTATACAGCGCTTAATGTTTCGCCTGTTATTTCGTCATATGTGTTTTCAACTCTGTCAAATCTGAAGAGCGGTGTGCTGTGGTTTACAGCGAACGCCTCAGCTGTTCCGTAAAGAACAACGAGTTTTGCATTCTTTGAGGATGTTATATCGAAAACTTCAACCTTGTATCCGCCGTCTCTGTTAAAGTCAGAGGTGCTTCCCTTTTTGAAATCATCGGGCTCTCCGCTTTCAGGAACGATGAACACTGTTGCATTTGACAAGAAAACGCTGTTTCCGAAGTTTCTGTTTTCCTGTGAGAAAGTTGTTTCTTCATCTCTTTTGAAATCTTCCGCTCCCTCATACATAATAAACTCATCCTTTGGCACTGTTGAACCTGTGCTTCTCTTATCTGTAACAGTTATAAGCTCATCTATAACAGTTTCGCCCTTTACAGTCTTTGTTGAATACTTAACCGCCTGTCTGTAGTCTCTTACTCCATAATTTTCAAAAGACTCCTCTATGAGTCCGTCCATCGCTCCCTCAAAATCGCTTTCAACCTTATGTCCGTTGATTTTAGAGGTTGAGTGTAGAGAGAACCAGGTTTTAGAACCACTTTGAGTTAAAATCCGAAGGCTTGCGCTTCCTCCGCCAAAACCTTCGCCGACATCGATATCGCAATCAACTATATATCCATAGCTTACCTTTACGGCATTTTCATCGGCTATATAAGCGAAAATTTCATTGTTCACATCTGTAAAGAATGTATATGTTTCTCCCTTGCTTGGTTCAGCAACCGTGTCGCTTCCGTTCATCCAGGGAGCTGCCGGAGAATATCTGTATTCCTGTGTTCCGATGGTAATACTTTCGGAAGAACGGCTCTTTACCTCTCCGCTTACAGGATTTCCCATAATAACAACTGTTGTTAGCTTTGTTCCGCTGTTTGGGTTACTCTCTTTAACGCAGATCGCCTTATTCTTCTTGATTGAAGAGAAGGAAAGTTCTGTCCCCTCAATGCTTTCGAAACGGATTATCTGGCTGTCATCAGTATAGTCAAACACCTTGCTTACAGGAGCAGATGGGTCTGTTATATTATCTGTAATTTTAAAGGTTGAAGTTGTTACACTGGATACTGCATAAGGAACATAGCTGTCAACAAAAATTACATCATAATCGTTGTCGCCATCGCGGTTTAAGAGAGAAATCTGTCCAATATCAGGAATCATCGAAGTAGCAAAACGGCTTTCCTCAGGACTGTCGCCGTAGAGCTTACCATTATATATAACTACATTTTCAGAATCGATATTGTAGTAAGAAACAGTTTTTGCACTTTCACTTCTGTAATACGCAAGCTTTGTTGCGCTACTGTCAGCAGGCTCAATCATTGCTGCGGCAACAGTTTCCTGCTTAGTGTTTTTCTTAACATCGCACATTATGATTTCGCCGTAGTCAGAGCCTTTTCCCGGCTTATAATAGAATGTTATGTTTGCACCTAACATATCATCATAATCCTTGGTATTCTGAACTTTATATACCACATTTTTTGTATGGCCGCCTTCGTCCTCAGCCATAATCATAATCTCATTCTCTTTGAGATTAACATCAGGAGTTTCAAGGCTGGTGTGTGTGTTGGAAGCGAGTATTCCTTCCTCCTTATAAATGCCGAGATATGCCTCCATTATTGTTGTAGAAGAAACAAGGCCGTCTTTTCTTGTGTTCACGCCAAGGGTATCATAAATAAGCTGGGCAATACAAGAACGGGTTGCAGGAGTTCCGAGACTTCCTACTGCATTCTTTGTTATTCCAAGCTTCTGTGCTGAGTTATAATAGCTTTCATACCAAACAGTCTGGCTTGGTGCTGAATAGTTTTCATAACCTATTGCACGGATAATCATTGTAAGAGCTTCTTCATAGGAAACATTGTTAAGCGGGCGGAATGTTCCGTCTTCATAACCTGTTATGATTCCCATAGTCTTAGCCGCATTGATTGTTCCTGCTGCCCAGAACATAGTATCAACATCTGTAAAGGGCTGTGCCGCAGGAGCAGCGGTCTCGTCCATTCCAAGCATACGGAGAAGAAGAGCCGCAAATTCTGACCTTGTAACATTGTTCATAGGCCCGAACGAACCGTCTTCATAGCCGTTAATAATTGAGAGCTTATTGAGAGTTATAACAGCGTCTGCATATTTTTCTGTTCCCGCTACATCGGAAAATACTGTTCCCTGTTTTGCAGAGATAAGCAGCGGCTGTTCACCAGCGAAAGCAGGAACGGCTATACAACTTACTGCTATAGCTACTGCAATAAATGCGCATAAAAGTTTCTTTAAGTTTTTCATTTTTACGCCTCCTTAAAATATATGTGTTTTTAATTATTTACAAATTCAGTTTTCTTTGACCTGACGCATAATGCTGTTTTCAGGAAGTTCATGGTCAAACCTTATATGAACAATCTGTTGCGGTCTGTTGGCAACTTCCAGCTCATTTCCATCGTTATCCGTCATATATTCTATTTTATGTTTTATAAAGGGTCTGTCAGGGCAAAGAAATTCAACCTCTCCGCCTTTAAAGAATCTGTTTTTCTGCACAACCGCAAGGAGCTTCTTCTCCTTATCGTATCCGCAGACAATTCCTGACAGCTCATAATTTCTTATATATGAGCTTGTTTCATAATTCTGCTCATTCCCGTCAGGCTTTTTATAGTAAAAACCTGTGGTATATCCCCTGTGGCTCACCTTTAAAAGTTCGTCAAGCCACTCCTTTTTAAATTCAAAGCCGTCGGGATTTTCAAAATAGGCGTCTATTGCATCCCTATACGCTTTAACAACTGTTGCAAGATAATATTCCGTTTTGACTCTGCCTTCAATTTTGAAGCTGTCAAGACCGCTTTTTATAAGCTCGTCAATATGCTCAATCATACACAAATCTTTTGAGTTGTATATAAATGTGCCTCTCTCGTTTTCAAAGACAGGCATATACTGACCCGGTCTCTGTTCTTCCATTAAATAATAGTTCCATCTGCAAGGATGAGAGCATGCCCCCAAGTTGCTGTCACGGTTAGTCATATAGTTACTTAAAAGGCATCTTCCCGAATAGGAGATACACATCGCCCCGTGAACAAAGGCTTCAAGCTCTAAATCTTTTGGAGTGTTTTCCCTAATTTCCGCAATCTCTTTAAACGACATCTCTCTTGCAAGAATAACTCTCTTTGCCCCCAGCTTATGCCACATCTTTGCGCTCTCAAAATTTACATTATTCGCCTGAGTGCTTATATGGATTTCAAGGTCAGGGCAGGTTTCTCTGGCAATGGAGAAAAGGCCCAAATCAGAAATTATAATCGCATCAATTCCCGTTTTGACTGCCTCACTGAGATAGTCGCGGAAATCTTTTAAATCCTCATTATGAGGAATAATGTTAGCGGTAAGATAAACCTTTTTCCCTCTTTCGTGGGCAAACTCAACTCCCTGACGGATTTCGTCCATAGTAAAGTTATCCGCCGCAACACGGAGAGAATACTCCTCTCCGCCGATATAGACTGCGTCGGCGCCGTATAAAAATGCAATTTTCAGTTTGTCAAGATTCCCCGCAGGAGCGAGAAGTTCGGGTTTTTTCATATCCTTATCCTATTCTCCCCACATTTCCTCCGCATAGTTGTAAACTCCCTTTGCGATAGCCGTGGAAATGGCATTCTGCCCGTCTGTATCTATTAAATATTCAAAGTCATCTTCGTTGTCTATAAAGCCTGCTTCAACAAGAATTGCAGGCATAAGGGTTTCCATTAAAACTACGAATTTTGCAGTTTTGGTACCGCGGTCTATAAGCTCTGTCCCCTCTGCAAGTTCATCCTGAACAAATTCGGCAAGTTTTTCGCTCTTTGTTCCTTTTTTATAGCAATAGGTTTCAATACCCTTTCCGCCGCCAGCATTACAATGAATTGAAATAAACAAATCAGCTTCAAGTCCGTTGGCAATTCCTGCACGGTTTAAAAGAGATTCCATCGCCGAATTGCCTTTTATATTATTGAAGTAATCATCTCGGGTCATAACCACCTCAAAGCCCATAGCCGTAAGTTTAAGTTCAAGCATTTTAGCAATCGGCCAGGTTATGTTCTGTTCCCAAAGCTCATATTCTTCGTTATGCGCACCGATGTCATATCCGCTGAAATTATGTCCCGGGTCAATGACGATAAGACGGTCTCCGTCTATCTGCAAGTCTTCAATCTGGGAAAAATCAACATCATC
The DNA here is from genome assembly GCA_045595345.1 of Clostridia bacterium. Lineage (GTDB taxonomy): Bacteria > Bacillota > Clostridia > Monoglobales > Monoglobaceae > SIG454. The sequence continues at coordinate 9,299 of JAZOAF010000046.1, forward strand.
TATATCTATTTCAGGGATATAGTCAAGGTCAATGGCAAATTCATAGTCCTCAGGTACCCTTACCGCCTCAATAACATCCTCTTTATCCACTCTTACAGGCTCTTTCTTTTCTTCTTCGATGGTTTCCTCATTATTTTCGGAATCTTCTTCGTCTTCAATTTCCTCGTCTTCTTCGGTTTCCTCGTCCTGACAGATGAGGCCCTCCGCAATGCAGTTATAAACCAGAATTGCAACCGTTCCTCTTGGCGCACTGTCATCAGGGAAGAATTCTATTTCTCCCAAAATTCCCTGCTCCGTTGCAACTCCGATATATCCGTCGTACCACTTTTCTCCGCCGTATTCCTTTGCATCTTCTTCAAGACCTGCGGCGCAGATAAGCATCTTTATTATCTGAGCATGGGTAACCTTGTTGGCAGGCTCGAATGAATCTTCGCTCATTCCGTTGACAAGACCGCCCTCATAGCAATATGAAATAAATTTTTCCGCCCAATACCCTGATGCAACATCAAGAAAAGGCATTTCTATAACCTCATAGCTGTCATCATAGCCAAGAGTTCTTGCAAGGAGGGTTGCCGCCTCGCCTCTTGTTATATAGTGGTCAGGCTTAAACAGTCCGTCTTCATATCCCGCGATAACCCCGATTTCCGAAAGATAGTCAACAGCGTCATAAACCTCAGTATATTTTTCCACATCGGGATATTCTTTTCCGAAAACATTTGCCGTGCAGGAGAACACTAAAACAAACGCCATTACTATTGAAAAAAGCTTCTTTATCATTTCAGCATACTCCTCCAAACAGATTTTGAGTGACATTTTCCGACAATATCACTACTATAAATATACTATAAAATGACAAAGTTTTCAATACCTTTTATTTGTTATTTGTGTTAATTTATGGTTACAAAAATATGACAGAATCGCAAAAAGCTAGAACAAAAGCTTGTCCCGAAGTCCGCTGTATCGTCGTCTGACGCTTTCGTTTTGGGCGTATTGCGCCACCAATTCCTCTTTGCCGACTAATACAACAACCTTTTTCGCTCTTGTTATGGCTGTATATAAAAGATTGCGTGCCATAAGAGGTCTCGGAACATCCCAGACGGGAATTATAACAATGTCAAACTCGCTTCCCTGACTCTTATGTACAGTTATTGCAAAGGCGTGTTCAATCTCGTCAAGCTGAGAAAACTCATAAACCGCAATTTTATCGTCATAGCAAACAGTTATTCTCTTGCCTCGGTTGTCAATGTCCGTAACAAAGCCAACATCTCCGTTAAAGACGCCTTCTCCCTCTTCGCTGTGGTCGGTTTTTACCCAGCGGATGTTATAGTTATTCTTAATGCTCATAACCTTATCCCCCACACGATAGGTACAGTGAGGAAGAAGCTTCTCCGCCTTTTTCTCGTCTCTTGGGTTTAAGGCATCCTGCAAGAGACCGTTTAGAACCCTTACCCCTGCCTCCGTCTTTTTAGATGGGCAAAGGACCTGAATCTGACTTATGCTGTCCACGCCATAAAACTTAGGGAGACGGTTTTTGCAAAGGTCTTTTATGGTTTCGCAAACCTCCTCTGCGCTGTCTCTTTGGAGGAAGAAGAAATCGTTATCTTTTTCGCTTAAATAGGGGTGTTCCCCGTTGTTTATCTTATGGGCATTAACAACAATCATACTTTCCCTTGCCTGACGGAAAATCTCGGTAAGAGAGATACAGACAAAGCTGTCGCTCTCAATTATGTCTCTTAATACATTTCCCGCTCCGACAGACGGGAGCTGGTCCGCATCTCCCACCAGAACGAGTCTTGCTCCCGTCGGGAATGCTTTTAAATGCGCCTCCATAAGAGTTATGTCTACCATAGAGACCTCATCCACTATTAAAACATCACAGTCCAGCGGATTGTTTTCGTTCTTGCCAAAGGAATATGGAGCTTTGTCATCCCCCGGTTTGCATTCCAAAAGCCGATGAATTGTCTTGGCTTCAAGTCCTGAAATTTCCGTCATTCTCTTTGCCGCTCTTCCCGTTGGGGCGGTTAATGCCACCTTTTTACCCATTCTTTGCATAACATCAATTATGCCCTTTGTTATGGTGGTTTTTCCCGTTCCCGGTCCGCCCGTTATAACCATAACCGAGTTTTCCATAGAGGCAAAAATCGCTTCCCTCTGACTGTCTGCCAGAGTTATGCCCTCAGCCTCTTCAAATTTTTCAATGTATCTTTCTTCCTTGCCGCTTTTGGTGTCGAAAATCACTCCCGACAAGGTTTTAAGCCTTTTGGCAACATAGCACTCCGATTGGTAAAACTCGTCAAGATATATTCCGTCAAAGTCCCCCGTGTTTTCCTTTACGAGCTGACCACTAAGGAGCATTTCCGCAATAGCATCCTCAACCTCTCTTGCGCCAATGTCTGCCATAAGGGAAACTTGTCCCACAAGCATCTGCACAGGAAGATAAGTATGCCCGCCTAAGTAGGCATTATTCCGAAGGGTGCTTCTTATTGCCGCAATAATCCTGAATCTGTGGTTTTTGGGAAAGCCGATTTCAAGGCCGATTTTATCAGAAATCTCAAAAGTAATTCCGCTTATGAACTCGCAAAGGGCATAAGGATTCTCCCTTATTATATGTATGGCATTCATACCGAAAAACATATAGACCTTTGCGGAATAGGTAAGGGAAATCCCGAATTTCTGGAAGAACATATTAAGCTCTTTCATACTTGTCTGACTCATCGACGCCTGGTGGATTTCCTGAATTCTGCTTTCATTTAAGCCCTTTATCCCAAGGAGGCTCATCGGCTCATTCTCGATTATATTAAGAGAGTCCCTGCCGAATTTATCAACAATAGCTCTTGCCGTTGCCCGTCCTATGTAAGGAAAAACCCCTGAGGAAAGATAATGCTCAATCTCTGTTTCGCCCGACGGGGTATACCTTTCGTAACTGTTTACGCAAAACTGCTCCCCGTATTCGGGATGGGTTTTATATGAGCCGTAGGCTTCTATTCTCTCTCCCTCGGAAATATCGGGCATAATCCCCGTCATAGTAACGAGAGTTCCCTCGGATGAAACATCACAAACAGCATAGCCGTTTGAGGGGTTAAAATAAATCACATCTTCAATTGTCCCTGAAATCTTTATCTCTCTGTTTTCCATTCCCTATATTCCCTTTATAAACTCTATATATTCCTCTTCGGTCATAACAACAATTGTTTCGTTCTCTCCTGAAAGACGCCTCAGAATTTCCTCTGTGCCGTCTGTTGAATCCTTTAATACGGCAATAATATCCCCCCGAAACTCTGTCTGGTCCAGAATCATTGCCCGAATAGCACTTTCTGCCTCTTCTTCATTGTTTTTCAAGAAAATTGCCGTGTGCCGTTTTATTGTTTTGCTCTGGGCATTTATGAAATAACCGCAAAGTAAAAATATAAATTTAACGGCACCATAGACCGCCAGAATACAAAAGACCGTCATCAAAAATGTTTCAAACATTTTCTCTCCCCCTTTTGCTAAGCATTTTATGCCGAAAGGGGAAAAGAGTGCACCTTTATTTTACCATTTTCTTCCTTACTATGCAAGTTAAATTTAGTCGGTTTTTGTCTGCCCCTTAAATTTGTTTTTAAAAAACAAAAAACATCTTGAATTAAAGCATAAGATATGATATACTTAGGCTATATTGGAGTATTAGGAGTAAAATTATGTCCTTAGAGCAAATTCTGTATAATTTCGGTATTTCCATGATTCCTATTGCGGAAATCCGCGGGTCTATAATTTATTGCTTTACGCAGGGTTTTGACCTTGTTAATCTTTTTATAATGTATATAATCGCGGTTATCGGGAATTTCCTTCCCGTGCCCTTTATAATTCTTTTGTTCCGTCCCCTTTTAAAGTTCTTTAAAAGGTTTCGCCTCTTCCGCGGAATATGCCAGTGGCTTGAAGACAGAACACATAAAAAGGCAGGAAAAATGTCAAGTCTCGGGCCTATCGCCCTTTATCTTTTCGTGGCGATTCCTCTCCCCACAACAGGGGCGTGGACAGGGTCAATGATTGCAGGACTTTTTGATATGCGTCTTAAACGCGCCCTCCCTGCTATATTCTTAGGAATTATGACCTCAGGTCTTATTATGATGCTCCTTTGCAAAATCGGAGCGGAAAGCCTTGGCTTTTTAGGCTTCCTCGTAAAATAAAAGAAAGGACGAATATTCATGAGCGGTAATTTTTACGATTTTGATAAAGACGAGATATTCTCTGAGATTTACATAAACAAGCCAAAAAAGAAACCTTCTGTGAAGGAATATGAAATTGAAATTCCTGCTCCCAGGAAAATCGTTGCGACTCCCGTCGACTCGCCGATGCCTTCTTCCCGCGCTCCGCAGAGAAAACCGAAAAAGGCTAAAAAGAAGATGTCTTCAACGGCAATTGCCTTTTCAATTATGGGAATTACAATTTCCTGCGTTCTGGTTTTTGTTTTTTCAACCCTTGCCGTAATTTTCGGCTGGAAATATATTCCTAAGTTTGACAAGGCGGAGAAATCCGTTGTTGAAAGCGTTGAAAAGATTGACGAATATATCAATGTAAGCGAGGACGGAAACACAGTTGAGGTTGTTCCTTATTACAGAGAGACCGAAGGGGACGACGCCCCTCCGACTCAAAATAAAGACGAAGATGAAACTTCCGGAGAAGAAACCTCCGAGAAAGAGACCTCTGAGGAAACTTCAAACAGCGATGACGAAGTAATTAATATTGACTAACAAATATAAAAGGAGCTTTGAGAAATGGAAAGTAAGTACAAAAGAGTAATGCTTAAAATCAGCGGCGAAGCTATGTCAGGAGGAAAGGGCTTTGGGCTTGATACCCCGACAATTGACGACATTGCCAAGAAAATCAAGGAAGCTGTCGATATGGGGGTTGAGGTTTCAATCGTCGTTGGCGGCGGAAACTTCTGGAGAGGACGCTCAGGCGGAAATATGGACAGAACAAGAGCTGACCATATGGGAATGCTTGCAACGGTTATTAACTCTCTTGCTCTTCTTGATGCAATTGAACAGCAGGGCGTTCCTGCCCGTGTTCAGACTGCAATCGAAATGAGACAGATTGCAGAGCCTTATATCCGCAACCGTGCCGTTCGTCACTTGGAAAAGGGAAGAGTTGTTATCTTCGCCTGCGGAAGCGGTAACCCATTCTTCTCAACTGATACAGCAGCGGCTCTTCGCGCAGCCGAAATAGGCGCAGAAATTATTCTTTTGGCAAAAGCTGTTGACGGGGTTTATGACAGCGACCCGCATTTAAACCCTGACGCTAAAAAGTTCGATTCGCTCCGTTATATAGATGTTTTAAGCAAGGGACTTGGGGTTATGGACTCAACCGCAACCTCTCTTTGTATGGACAACAATATCCCGATTTTAGTTTTCGGTCTTAACGACCCTGACAATATTATCAAAGGTCTTAAAGGTGAAAAAATCGGTACAATAGTTTACTAATACAATTTCAGAAAGGAAAGATTACTATGAAAAATGCAGAAACAAAAATGGATAAAGCTATCGTTGCCCTTAACAATGATTTTGCGGCAATTCGTGCAGGACGCGCTAACCCTGCTATCTTAGATAAGGTTACAGTTGAATATTACGGAGCGGCAACTCCAATCGCTCAGGTTGGAACAATTTCTGTTCCTGAGCCAAGAACAATCGTTATTCAGCCATGGGACGGCTCTATTTTAGGCGAGGTTGAAAAGGCTATCTTAAAGTCTGACATCGGCATAACACCAAACAATGACGGAAGATGTATCCGTCTTAACTTCCCTCCTCTTACAGAAGAGAGAAGAAAGGAACTTGCTAAGTCTATCTCTAAGCGCGGCGAAGACGCAAAAGTTACCGTAAGAGGTGTCCGCCGTGACGCAATCGAAGGCTTTAAAAAGCAGAAGAAAGACGGAGAAATCACAGAGGATGATTTAAAAGGTCTTGAAAACGATATCCAGAAGCTTACCGACAAGTTCGTTAAGGAAATTGACACAATCGTAGCTAACAAAGAAAAGGAAATTATGGAAGTTTAAGCGGAGGCTCGCTATGCTTTTTAAGAAGAAAAAAGAGGAAGTCCGCTCAATTGACCCGAATAATCTCCCACGGCATATCGGGGTTATTATGGACGGCAACGGAAGATGGGCAAAAGAGAGGCATCTCCCCAGAAGTGCAGGACACAGAGCGGGGGCAGATACCTTCGAAAAAATTGTTAAATATTGCGACAAAATCGGTATAAAGGCAATTACCGCCTATGCTTTCTCCACGGAGAACTGGAACAGGCCTCAGGCAGAGGTTGATAACCTTATGGAGCTTCTTTATAACTATCTCCAAATGGCAGAGGAAAAGTTTGCAGGAACAAACATTATCCTCCGCATTATCGGAGACAGGTCGGCTCTTTCCGAGAAAATCAACAAGGCAATTGACCATGCCATAGAAATAACCAACGGCAACACGGGGATTATTCTTAATATGGCCCTTAACTACGGCGGTCAGGATGAGATTGTCCGTGCCGCAAGAATTGCCGCCGAGGCTGTTAAAAACGGGGAAATGACATCCGAGGAAATCACAAAAGAATTCCTTGATAAAAATATGTATACGGGGGATAACCCTCCCGTTGACCTTATTATCCGCCCAAGCGGAGAATTAAGACTTTCAAACTTTTTGCTCTGGCAATCGGCTTATGCAGAGCTTTGGTACAGCGATATAAACTGGCCTGACTTTTCCGAAAAGGATATGGAAAGGGCAATTATTGACTATCAAAAGCGTAACCGCCGGTTCGGCAAGGTTTAAAGAAAGGAATTTTACCTATGAAAACAAGAATTATATCAGCCTTTACTTACGCTCCTTTACTTATTCTGGCTTTGCTTCAACCTTTCACTTGGGTTTGGGGAATTATAGTTTT
>JAZOAF010000047.1:0-12119 GCA_045595345.1 Clostridia bacterium
AACCTTGCTCTTATCGTAAGGGATAGATAAAATCTCGTCGAGAGACTTTTTAAATCTTGCTCTTGGAGCAAAACGGTCAGCAGGAATATCTTTATATCCGTCAGGAATCCAGATGTTCATTACGCAAGGAATTCCTGTTTCCTCAGCAAAATACTGAGAGATTTCAAGACATCTCTTGCCGTGTTCAACCCAGAATTTTCTTACATTCTCATCAGGAGAAGAAAGGGTTAAATTATCCTTAACCATTGCGTGAGAGAAGAATGTGGGGTTAAAGTCGATACCCATTCCTCTTTCCTTGGCAAACTTTAACCATCTGTCAAAGTGCTTTGGTAAAAGAGCATCTCTATCAGCAAATTCTCCATCTTCGAAAATCGCATAGCAAGCGTGAAGATTGAGCTTTTTCTTACCCGGTGTAAGCTCTAAAACCTTATCAAGGTCTGCGATAAGCTCCTCCGGAGTAGTTGCTTTACCAGGGTAATTACCTGTTGTCTGGATACCGCCGGAAAGACTCTCTCTGCTGTCAAATCCAACAACATCGTCTCCCTGCCAGCAGTGGATTGCCACAGGAACATCTTTTAAAGTGTTGAGTGCCTTTTCAACATCAACACCGATTTTACCATAAATTGCTTTTGCTTCATCAAATCTTGACATATTCTTTCCTCCTACAATATTTTCTTAAAGTCTTCGTATGCCTTATCCCAAACATCTGTTTCGCTTGGGGTATATTCTTTAATATCAAAAGAGTTTTTGATAATTTCTCTTGCTTCTTTGAGGTCCTTGATTTCGCCGCCTGCAATAAGCTGAACAGCGATATTTCCAAGGGCAGTTGCCTCAATAGGCCCTGCACTAACCTTTGTATTACAAGCGTTTGCAGTAAGCTGGCAAAGGAGCGGGTCCTTTGTTCCTCCGCCAACAATGTGTATGCCCGTAAAGTCTTTTTCAGCAATCTTTTTAAGATTCAAGAATGCGTGGCGGTATTTAAGAGCAAGGCTCTGATAAATACATCTTACGATTTCGCCCACATCTTTCGGAACATACTGGTTTGTTCTTTCGCAGAATTCCTGAATACGCTTCGGGAGATTTCCCGGTCTTGAAAAATCAACATAGTCAGGGTCGATATAGCACTTGAACGGTTCGCTGGCAAGTGCCGCTTTTTCAAGGTCGTTAAAGCTTAAATCCTGTCCCTGCTTCTTCCACGCACGGCGGGATTCCTGAATAAGCCAGAGTCCCATAATGTTTGTTAAGTATCTTATTGTTCCGCCATAGCCGCCCTCGTTTGTATAAGAGGATTTAAGGCCCTCTTCTTTTATAACGGGAGCGTCAAGCTCTGTTCCGAAGAGCGACCATGTTCCGCAGCTTATATAAACAAAATCTTTTTCTGTTGTCGGAACGGAGATAACCGCTGAGGCTGTATCGTGAGAACCAACCGCAACAACCGGAACGCTGTCAATTCCAAGCTCTTCACAAACCTCGTCGGAAACCTTTCCTAAAATGCTTCCTGTCTCCAAAATATCGCAAAGGAGGTCAGTCGGTATTCCAAGCTCCTCCAAAAGCTCCTTATCCCAGTCTCTTTCGTAAGGATTGAGCATCTGGGAAGTTGATGCGATTGTATATTCGCTCTTTTTAACCCCTGTTAAGAAATAGTTAAGTAAATCGGGGATGAATAGGAACTTATCCGCTTTTTTGAGCATATCGCTTTTATATTTTGCAAGATAATAGAGCTGGAAAATTGTATTGAAATTCATAATCTGAATTCCTGTTTTATTATAAAGGCTCTCTTTATTGACAACCTTATAAAGCTCGTCAGGGATGTTCTCTGTTCTTATGTCACGATAGTGAACAGGGTTTCCGATTAAGTCGCCATTCTCATCAAGAAGACCAAAGTCAACACCCCAGGTGTCAATACCGATTGAGTCAAATCCGCCGGCAAGCTTTGCGTTAACTATACCCTGCTTAATCTGGTCATAAAGATATAAAATATCCCAATAAAGTGTTCCGCGAACATTAACACCGTTGTTTGCAAATCTGTGAATTTCGTTAAGTGTGATTTTGCCGTCTTTGAGCTCAGCTATAATGCCTCGTCCGCTTGACGCGCCTAAATCGAAAGCCAGAACTTTCATTTCTTCTCCCGCCTTTATCTAATTATTTCAATGCCTAATTCGTCAAATTTTTCTTGCAGTTCGTCGCTTATCTCTCCGTCTGTAACGAAATAGTCAATCTCCGAAAAATCTGCAAGCTTTTCAAAGCCTATATTCCCGATTTTTGACTGGTCGCAGATATAGAACTTCTTGGAGGAGTTTTCAATCATTTTTCTCTTGATGCCAAACTCCTGCTCGTTGCTTTCCATAATCCCTGCACTTTCCACAACACCCTTGCTTGAAAAGAAAACCTTGCTGGCAAAATAGTTCTCTTTTATAACATTTTCCGCAAAGCTTCCCACAAAGGACTGGTTCTGGCTCACAAGGCCACCCACAGCGATTAATTTTATTCCTTCAACGCCAATAAGCTCCGATATTACACGGAGCGAATTAGTTATTACTGTTACATTGTTCATATTCTTGATTTCCCTGGCCATATAAAATGTGGTCGTGGACGCATCAAGAAAAATAGTGTTGCCCGGAGTTATATAGCCTGCCGCAATCTTGGCAAGTCTTTTCTTCTCCTCAACATTTTTGTTTTTTCTTTCCTCTAAGGAAAGCTCGTAGTTATTCTCTTCAATCGGTAGCGCTCCGCCGTGAGTTCTTCTGAGGACTCCCTGAGCTTCAAGCTTTTCAAGGTCTCGTCTAACAGTCTCTTCCGTAACTCCAAGCTCCGCGGAAAGTTTACTAACTCCCACAGCGCCCTCGGCTTTGAGCAGTTCAGTTATTCGCATTTGTCTTTCAAGTGCAAACATCCTATACCTCCACCATAACAAACTTTAACTTTTCCCTAAGTTAATCTTTTATAATTTTAACAAGGTCGCCGTTTTTAAGTCCTGTTGAGTTAGCATCATCTGTGTCGATGTGCATTTCAACATTGAAGTCATCTCTTACTCTTACCTGAACATCAAAGAACTTTGTTGGCTTAATACCCTCAACTAAAACATCAACATAGTCATTATCCTTGATGCCGTGCTTTTCCGCATACTGTGGAGTTAAGTGTATATGTCTGTTGGCGATTATAACGCCCTCTTTAAGATATACACTACCCTTAGGTCCCACAACAACCAGTCTTTCAGAGCCTTCAACATTCCCTGATGGTCTTACAGGGGGGCTAACCTTTAAAACAAATGTATCTGTTTTTGAAATTTCCACCTGAGTGTTTTTACGAACAGGTCCTAAAACCCTGACATTTTCAATGGATTTAAGGGACGGGCCAACCAAGGTTACAACCTCGTTTGACGCAAACTCTCTGCCCATTAAAACCTTCTTAACAGTAAGCTTGTAGCCCTTTCCGAAAAGGGTTTCAAGGTCTTCCTGAGATAAATGAATATGTCTTTGAGAAACACCGATTTTAATCTCGCCGTTTTCCTCGGCAGCCGTCTGTTTTGCATCAGCAATTGCTTTTCTGACAGCGGCTTCAATCATTTTTTCATCATAATTCATTTTCTACCCCTGCCTTTAAAATTCAAAATATTTTCCAACTTCCCTGTGAGGACGAGGAATAACAGCTGTGCCGTAAATCTTTCCAAGATGAGCCGCGTTCTTTGCGCCCGCTTCAACAGCCGCCTTAACCGCAGACACCTGTCCCATTACAACCAAGGTTACAAGTCTTCCGCCCAAACGCTTTTCAGTATGAATAATTCTTACATCTGCTGCCTTTGTCATACTGTCAAGAGCCTCAACAGACGCAACGCATCCTGAGATTTCCAAAAGGCCGAAAGCTTCGTCAACATCCTTAATCTTTTCCTCAGGATAGTCTTTCATTGTCTTTGGAAGGCTCTTATTATATTTATCTCTGTTAACATCAAGAAGATATGCCATTTTTTCTGTGCCATTATCAGGGTTTGCAATAATATGGGAAACGATGAATTTACCCTCTGTTCTTGCATAAGCTTCCCCTGCTTCAACGGCAGATTTAACCGCTGACACAGTTCCCTCAACTTTAACAATCATAACGAGAGGTGCGGGAACATCTTCTCTTATAGGTCTGTTTCTGTCAAAGGCGATAACTTTAACATCAGCTGTCTTTGCCATTATATCAGCAGCGCAAACCGCTGTTGTAAAGCTATATACCTCTATCATTCCAAGTGCTTTCACTTTAACACCTCTTTATTATACAATGTGTAATCCGTCAACTAAAACACAACGGCGCTGTCTTGTAAATGAATGAGCCGCTGTTAAGCCCTCACCTGTCGGGCCCGCGATAGTGAAGGTTGTGTAACCTTCGCCGCCTGCACCGATACCTGCATAAGACGGTGCATTCTTTACAAAGATTGTTGTTTCAACAGCCTTTGCAAAGCGTGTTAAATGGTCAACATTCTTTGAATGGATATGAGCGCTGTGGCGGTTGCCGTGTTCAGCTTTAACCGCAAGTTCAATAGCCTCGTCAATATCCTTAACTCTTACGATACCTAAAATTGGCATCATCATTTCAACTGAAACAAAAGGATGGTCCTTTGGAACTTCACAGATAATAAGTCTTGGGTCTGCGTTAATGCCGAGCTTTTCAAGGAAGAGTCTTGCATCCTTACCAACCCAGTCTTTATTGATTGAGTATTTTCCGTCTTTGTTTACCAAAGCGAAATCTCTTAATCTGTCAATGTCTGCACCTCTTAAAAGGTAAGCGCCGTTTTCAGTCATACTCTTAATAAGTCTGTCTGCAACGCTGTCGATTACGAAACATTCTTTTTCAGCAATACATGGAAGGTTGTTGTCAAAACTTGCGCCTGCAACGATGTCCTTACCTGCTTTTTCAATATCGGCTGTGTCGTCAACGATAACCGGTGGGTTACCTGCGCCTGCGCCGATTGCTTTCTTTCCTGAGGATAAAAGCATCTTAACAACCCCTGGGCCGCCTGTTGCAACAAGCATACGAACAATCGGAGATGTTACCATTTCGTTAGAGGTTTCCATTGTTGGGTTGTAAACTGAAACAACAAGGTTTTCAGGGCCGCCTGCCTCTAAGATTGCACGGTTAACAAGCTCAACTGCATAGTTTGCAACTCTCTTTGCGTGTGGATGAGGGTTAAACACAACAGCATTTCCCCCTGCAATCATACCCATTGAGTTACAGATAACAGTTTCACTTGGGTTAGTTGATGGAGTGATACTTCCGATAACCCCGAATGGTGCCATTTCAACAAGGGTCATACCTGCATCCCCTGTCATAACTGTTGGCTTTAAGTCCTCTGTACCAGGAGTTTTGTTAGCAACGAGCTGGTGCTTGATAATCTTATCGGAAACTCGTCCCATACCTGTTTCTTCAACGCCCATTTCTGCCATAACAGCAGCCTCAGCAAGAGTATATTCTCTTATCTTCTGAATCATTTTTTCGCGCTGAGCAACAGAGTATTTCTTGAACTCAACATAAGCCTTTGAAACCGCTTCAAGTGCTTCCCCCATTGTCATGAAAACACCTTTCTGATGAGTAGCAGGAATATTTGGCTTAATGCTCTTTATTACATTTTCAACAATATCACTTATGTACTTTTCATCTATCATTTTGATTCACCTCACACAATAGTCTTCCATAATTTTTCGTCAGGGTTTGCAATAACAGAGCTGTCTAAGAACATTCCGCCATCCCCTAATGCTTTTTCTGCTGAACGGATTGCCGCTTCAACTGCCGCAACCTCACCGCTAAGGAACATATACGACTTACCGCACATACCCCTTGCAATTCTGAGCTCTATCAGGTCAACAAGTGCCGTTTTTGCCGCCGCATCAGCTGCAACAATAATTGATGCCGCCGAATAGGTTTCTGCAATTCCAAGAGCCCGTTTATTATCTATCTCCGCCGTGCCATAAATGGCAGGGAACAAAGATTCGTGTGGATTTCCCAGAACAAAGCTGTCAATAAGCTTTTCGCCGTTCTGGGTTTTTGCAGCTTCAATAGCCGACTTAACCGCGCTTAATTCTCCTGAAAAAAGAGCGATATATTTACCGGGACAAACTACCTGCGCCTCAATAATCTCTACCTCAGCAGTCTTTGCCACAGTATCGGCTGCCCTGACACCGGCTGAAACCGTTGTATATTCAATCATTCCAAGAGCCTTGCCCATAATCAGTTCGTCCTTTCAATCTTAATATATGTTTTTGTAATCTCGCCAACTTTTCCGTTTATTGATGCGTGGATGTCTGCCCCAAGCTTATCGCCTGTTGTTGCAATCACTTGACCTTTAACCACGCTGTCTCCCTCTTTAACCGCTGGGGTTGCGGGAGCGCCGATATGCTGGCTAAGCATAATTTTCACTTTTTTAGCGTCTATCTCCTTATCCGTTATAGGAGATGAAACATCATATTTCTTAATACCAAGCCTTGTTATAAGCCTATCCATAGGAACTCGTCTGTAATTCCTTGCAGGACTTACCTTCTTTTGCTTTGGCATATCTTTGAGTTCAGGCTTACCTTTAAGCTCTGTTTTAAATTCATTGATAATCGTTCTCGGAGATAGCATCTGACCGCAGGAATACATTTCACACAGTCCGCAATCCGAGCAATAAAGTGCACCTGTGAAAATCCTTATATCTCTTGTATCTCCGTTTGATGCCGCATTCATAATTGCGTGTGGCTCGATTGGATGTCCCAAAAGATTTCTCGGACATAAATCCGTGCACATTCTGCACTGGCAACAAGCACTTTGCACTCTTTTTAATGCAACTCTTGTCTTTGCCGTCTTTTTAAGCACAACCGGATGGTCTTTCGGGAAGACCAATACGGCGTTTGTGGTTTTTGTTACCACATCATAAGGACTTGCAATTTTGCCGGTCATAACACCGCCGTTTATGTAAACGCTGTCCTTAACCGTCTCTCCTCCTGCAAGGGCAACCAACTCTTTAAGAGTCATCCCGAGAGGAGCTTTGAAGGTCTGAGGCTTTTTAACCTCGCCTGAAACCGTCACAAGCTTTGTTGTTACGCTTTCATTCTTCTTTATAGCATAGTATGCGTTAAGCATTGTTTCAACATTATAAACAATAACGCCAACGGAAATCGGAATCTGCCCCGGTGGAGTAACTCTGCCTGTTGCTTCATAAATTAAAACAACTTCGTCTCCTGCGGGATATGTTTCAGGAAGCTTCTTTATGCTCATCCCCTCAAACTCGGAGATACATCCTTCAACTGCCATAACTGCATCCTTATAGGAATCCTTAACGGCAATAATTGCTTCCTTGGCACCAACAGCCTTCTTTGCCTCGTTTAAGGCATAAAGAATCTCTGCCGCATAGCTTGCAAGTGTCTGTCTGTGAACCCTGAAAAGAGGCTCACACTCGGCACAGTTCAGTATGACGATGTCTGCTTTTTCATTAAGCTTGGCATAGGACGGAAAACCTGCCCCACCTGCGCCAACAACACCGTGTTTTTTTAGAATTTCGGCTAGTGCTGTAATTTCCATAAAATATAACCCTCTATAAATGTCTTCAATACTTCACGTCTACTATTAATTTTCTTCGTCAACAATACCTACTATTGCAGCGTCAATAGGAGCCATCTCCATCTGACCCTGATTTATACGAGCTGCGCTGCCAAATGCAACAAGCACCTTTTCACCGATACCTGCGCCAACATGGTCAACAGCAATCATTGGCTTTATCTCTTTATCGAGAGGCTCAACGATTAAAAATTTGTTTCCAACAAGCTCTTCAACTTTTCTTGTGGATACGATACTACCGGTAACCTTACCTACTATCATATTTCTCATTCCTTTCATAAGTTTGGCTGAAATGCCGTTATGGCATTTCAGCCATCAACAGCGGAATTAATCCAATACTGTTATTCTTATTTTATTGCAGGAAGAATCTTCTCAACATCGCTATGTGGTCTTGGGATTACATGTGTAGCTATAATCTCACCGAGTCTTGTAGCAGATGCGCCGCCAGCTTCAACAGCTGCCTTAACAGCACCAACATCGCCTCTAACCATAACGCTTACGAGACCTGAACCAATCTTCTCTGTTCCAACTAATTCAACATTTGCTGCTTTAAGCATAGCATCTGCTGCTTCGATAGCTGCAACTAAGCCTCTTGTTTCAATCATTCCTAAAGCTTCCTTCTGAGTCATCTTGATTTCCTCCTTCTTAGTTTCTTTTTTAATTTCATTAATTTCTTCTTTAACCACAACTTCTGCTTCTACCGCAGGCTTAACCTTTGGAGCATAAGTTGTTTCTGTTTTTTTCTCAGCCATTCAGATCACCTACTAGAACTTAGGCAAAATCTTCTCAACATCGCTGTGTGGTCTTGGGATTACATGAGAAGCTACTAATTCGCCGAGCTTTGTTGCAGATGTAGCGCCAACTTCAACAGCTGCTTTAACTGCGCCAACATCGCCTCTTACCATAACGCTTACGAGTCCAGAACCGATTTTCTCAGTTCCGATTAAAGCAACCTCTGCTGCTTTAACCATTGCGTCTGCAGCCTCGATTGCTGCAACCAATCCTCTTGTTTCGATCATACCTAATGCTTCTTGTGCCATTTTTTATATCCTCCTTAAAAATAATTAATTAATAATTGCAATTTTTAATCCTGTCATAGCAAGATTTGTTTTATAAGCTTCGTCTATATCCTCAAGCTTGAACTTATGTGTAATAAGTTTTTCAAGCGGAAGTCCGATTCCTTTTGCTCTCTTGAGAAAATCAAAAGTTGTTGCATAGTCTCTTAATGTGTATACCCAAGAGCCAACAAGTGTGATTTCCTTTGAGCAAAGGTCAAAGTGTGGGTTGATTGTTGCATCGCCGCCGTTTATGAAGAAACCAAGCTCACAAAGGCCGCCACCGTCTCTTATAAACTTATAGATGTTGCTGTGAGCAACAGGTGAACCTGTGCACTGGAACGCAAAGTCAGCGAGATATCCGCCGAAAGCTTCCTTAACTGCACCTGCGAGTTCTTCAATTCCCTTATGGTTCTTGAAGTTAACAGTTTTTGTTGCGCCCATTTCCTTAGCAAATTCAAGACGCTTTTCTTCGCCGTCAATTGCAACGATGTTTTCAATACCCAATGTTCTGAGCACCGCTATACAGATAAGACCGATAGGGCCGCAACCCTGAACAGCCACTCTGCTGTTGAATCTTAAAATGCCTGTTGTCTTAGCACGCTCTACTGCGTGGATTAAAACTGCGCAAGGCTCAATTAAGATTCTCATATCGAGGTCTAAATCGCTTACATTAAATACGGTTGAACCTTTTCTTATAACCATATAGTCTGCAAACCAACCGTTTAAGTGAACCTCGTCATCGGGGATAAGACCGTAAATGTCTCCGCCGCCGACATTCTGCTTGTTTAAGTCATACATTGTTATGTCAGGATTATCGTTGAAAATCATACAGGTTACAACCTTATCGCCAATGCCGAGAGGCTTGCCTGCGCTGTCTTTTTTAACATTCTTACCGATTTTAACGATTTCGCCTGTTCCTTCATGTCCTAAAACGAGAGGAATTAAGCCGAATGGGTCACGCTTATATTCGTGAGCATCTGTTCCGCAGATACCGCAGCCTTCAACCTTAACCAGGATTTCGTCATCGCTGATTTCAGGAATCGGATATTCCTTGATTTCGAATTTTTCAAGGCCTGTGAGTAATGCAGCACGGCTTGTTTTTGGAATGTCACCGCTTTTTGCAGGAGCTGAGCTTACCGCACCCGTGTCCATTCCGGCGAGAACCTGCTTAACAATCTGTTCTATTTGTTCTGAATTCATAGCATTTCTCTCCTTTTTAAAATTTTCTTAAATATATCTGCACCGAATGCAGAAAGAGCAGCATCCTGTTCTTCCGTTCCGCCGCTTACCCCAAGTCCGCCGATTATCTTATCGCCGCACACAAGTGGGTCGCCGCCGCCGAAAATAACAATTCTGCCATTATTGGTAAACTGAATTCCGTAAAGAGACTGGCCCGGCTGGGAAAGTGGTTTAAGTGTCATTGTTGACATTTTAAGAGCCACAACCGTAAAGGCTTTGTTAACTGCAACATCGTAACTTGCTATGTAGGAATCATCCATACATTCAACGGCTACCAGATTGCCTGCCTCGTTGCTTACTGCAACAACAGCGTTAACTCCCATCTCTTTTGCCTTCTCTTCAACTTTTTCAATCAGTTCTTTTGCTAAGGAAAGAGTCATCTTACAGCTTGTTGCCTCTAAGATTTCCTTTTTGACAATGGCTGTAATCTTGTCTATCTCTCTGTTATCCAATAGCTTCACCTCATTTAACTGATTATTTTAACTGTTCCAAAACCTTCTTAGTAATGGATGCAACTAAATCAGAATCCTTCTTGTCTTCGCCTTTACCGCAAGTGCAGTTTCCGCCGCAGCTATGACAGCTTGCCTTGCCATCCTTTGCGTTTGCGCAAACATTAGCAGGATGCTTACCTGTCATACCGAACTGTCTTCTGATTTCGTAAAGTCTTTCAACCTGGTCTTTTGAGAATTCCTTAGGACCGCCGAGCTGTCTTGCCTTGTATAAAAGCTCTGCATAGAACTCTACTGATTCCATCTTGTGATAAGCCGCAAGAAGAGAATCTGAATATGTAAGAGCACCGTGGCTTTCAAGAAGAACAGCATCGTAGTACTGTAAGTACTTCTCAACATTGTCCGGAATTTCCTCAGTAGATGGTGTGCCGTATTCCGCAATCGGAACGCAACCGAGAGCGATAACCGCCTCAGGCATAATTGGCTGTGTAAGCGGAATGCCTGCGATTGCAAATGCTGTTGCGAAAATCGGATGAGCATGTACAACAGCTTTAACATCCGGTCTCTTCTGGTAAACTCTAAGGTGCATCTTAATTTCAGAAGATGGCTTAAAACCTGGGTTTGCATGAAGAATGTTTCCCTGTCCGTCAATCTTACAGATATAATCAGGAGTCATGAAACCTTTACTTACACCTGTTGGTGTGCAAAGGAACTCGTTATCTGAAATCTTAACGGAGATGTTACCGTCATTTGCAGCAACCATTCGTCTGTCGTAGATTCTTTTGCCGATGTCGCAAATTTGTTTTTTGATTTCGTATTCTGAAACCATAGTCTTTTCTCCTTTTCTATGTTGATTTGTGTTTGTTTACTTGGTAAATTTTTGTTATTTCTTTGATTTTGTCTTTATTTTACCACATTTTCCGTTTTTCGTCAATACTTTTATGTGGTTTTTTCTGTGTTTATGTGGTTTTTTATCACTTTTCCTGAGCAAGATGTTTTTTCAAAGCCTCTATGCCTTCCCCTGTGACCGAATCAACCGGAAAAATTGTTTTGCAGCCTGCCAATCTGAGCCAGTTTTTAGCTCTTTCCACATTGGCATTTTTGTCATTGATTTTTGTTACGATTCCGATAACCTCTCTGTTGCACATCCCTGTTATGCAGGGCGGAAACAACGAAAAGGGTTCGGTGGCGTCGATTAAGAGGCCGACAACATCCGCTTCATAAGCGTACAGTGCAAGGGCTGAGCCCAGCTCTCTTGTCTGGATATATTCCCCCGGAGTGTCGATGATAACATCCGTATAGTTTACGGCTTGTGTCTTCTCGTATTTTATCTCCTGATTTTTAAGAGCCTGAGTCAGGGTTGTTTTCCCTGCCTCGCTTCTGCCCACAAACATTATTTTTTTCATTATGTTTTGGTAACAGGGCAAACTGTGAAGCCGAGGGTTTCTTCACAGTATTCCGTAACCGCAGTAACAGCCGCCTGAACCTGAGCAACAGTTCCCGTCATAATGAGGGTACCGCTGAAACGATCAACAAAGCCGATATCTGCACCAGATGCTTTCATAGCAACATCCGCTGCGATAATTGCGGTTTCAGATGGACTTACGGTTATAATCCCGATTGCTGACCTTGCATAGTCAAGGGCAGGGTCGAGACCGAGCTTCTGGTAAAGCACATCGTCCGGATTGGCAATTATGTGTGCCAAAGTAATCTGTTTGCCGGGAACAAGTTCCTGGACTATTCGCATTTTATCTTCAAAATCCATAATTACCCTCCTATCTGACATTTAAGCCCATGCTTTAAA
>JAZOAF010000048.1:0-19673 GCA_045595345.1 Clostridia bacterium
CAAAGCCTTCTGCAAGGTCGTTCCAGCTTCGGACAGATACGCAGAAATATTTCTGACCCTTTTCAAGACCCATAACAGAGAGCCTGTCCCAAGGCCAAGAGAAGTTCTTTTCGGAAAGGGAGAAAACTGCGTCTGCTGTAACGGCAGTATTTTCGTTTTTAACCCCGATTTCTGAAAGGGTGTCAAGAGATTTGGGGTCTCTTAATGTGATTGTGTCAACCTTATTCAAAACCTTTGCAATCTGCGGATAGGATTTCTTGTTTAAAACGGGACCTATTCCGTTGCCGTAAAGCATAGTTTTAAGATTTAAAAGCTGTGCAAGACGGATAATGAAAAGATAATAAGCAAGAGATTTTTCCGAGGTAACATCCTGAATTAAGCTTCCGCCTCCGCTTATTAAAAGGGAGGAATGTTTCATAACCTTTATTATCTTGCAAATGTTAAGTCTGTTTACAGAGTTAACCCCGTAAACCCGCCTCGTTTCTGCGGGATTTCTGGAAAGGACGGTTATGCGGATTTTCGGGGAGAGAGCTTTTAGCCCGTCAACAATAGCTTTAAGACTGGCGTCGTCTCCGCTGTTTTTAAAGCCGTAATAACCTGAAACAACAACATCATTTTTGATTTTTCTTCCGTAAGGAAGAGAATATTTTTCGATTTCCTCAGGAGATAAAGCTTTTGCTTCATTTATCTTTTCCCCCGTCAAAGCAGAGGTATACATTTTAAGGGCGTCCTCTGCCATAGTGTCTACGGAATATCTTGTTTTGATAATTTCCCGTGAGTATTTTCCCAATTCTTCAAGGTCACGGGACAGGAATAATTCCTCAATGTCTCCTAAAAGCTTTTCAGGGGTAGACTCTCCGCACCCGCGGCAACAGAAGTTTGTGTCAATGGAAACCTGCAATTTGCTCTCGTCAAAAATACCGATATAGCCTTCGTTCCCTGCGATAATTGCAGGCTTTTCCGCCGCCATAGCTTCAAGGGCGGCACGGGAAACTCCAACAAAAATGTCTCCGCTTGCGACAAATTTGTTTATATCGGTCCTTGCTCCTGTGGTAAAAATAACTTTTCCGCTCATTTTGCGGTTTGCGGCCTTTGCTTCTGCGGAAATTGCATTATAATCATTTCCGCCTCCCACAATTAAAATTTCAAGGTCAGGGAATTTTTTATAAAGCTCAGGAGCAATCTCAATAAGATGATGAGCCACAAGGCTTCGGTCTGTATCCATTCGGCTTACATAAACTATTCGTTTTTTATTCTCCCCGAGAGAAAACTCTCTTCTGACAGAAGAAAAGTCAGTATCTTTTGAAAATTTTTCCGTGTCAATTCCGTTAATGGTGGTAAGGATATTTTCTTCGTTTATGCCGTAGCTGTCCACCAGATATTTTTTGATGTCATCGCTTACTGAAAGGCTTCTTTGACCCCAGTCAGAAAGATAGTTAAAGGGGAAAGATGCGTTAAAAACCCAATGGGCAGTAGTAACAAAAGGGAAACGCATAGTCTTGTGGAGCATTCCGCATATAAAAGACGGAATTCTTGCGTGTCCATGAACTATATCAAACTTATATTCCTTTATAAGCTTTTTGAGAAGGCGGAAAGATTTAAGCATAGAAGCGGGATTTTTTCGGTTTAAGGGAATATTAAAATGCTTTATTCCTGCCTCGGAAAGCTCTTTTTCATAAGCTCCTCCCGAAGACGCAACATAAACCTCAGCTCCTTTTCTGGAAAGGGCCTTTGAAAGCTCGACAATATGAGTTTCCGCCCCGCCTATGTCAAGCTGCATAGTGGTCATAAGTATACGCATCTTAAAGCCTCCTTCAAAATTTATTATCTTAAACCAGTTTAGCATAAAAATCAAAAAATGTCCACTTTTATATTGTAAAATTTTCGGACAAATGTTAAAATGAATGTAGAGGTGGTATAATTGGAAATCAAAATTATGCATTGCGCAGATGTTCATATAGGAGCACGAGGCGGAGTAAGAAAAAACGCAAAGCTTAAAAAAGAGATTCTTGGAACTTTTTTGAGAGTAGTTTCTCTGGCTCAGGAAAAGGGGGCAGACCTTCTTTTGATTGCAGGAGATTTATTTGATAGCCATAACATCTCTAAGGATATTTTAGAGGAAATAGCCAAGGCTTTTTCTGCATTTTCGGGACAGATTTTTATCTCTCCCGGCAACCACGATTTCTGGGGAGAAAGTACCTTCTGGACGGCTTGGGAGCTTCCTGAAAATGTAACTGTTTTTAAAAACGGCAAAGAGGTTGTCTCTATTCCTGAATTATCTGTAAAGGTTTTCGGCGGCGCTTTTGAGGGCGTTTACAGAGAAGACAATATCTTAAAGGGCGTTACGGCAAATGACGATGCCATAAATATCGCCGTAGTTCACGGAGATTTGGGAGCAGGAAGTCCCTATTCTCCAATTACTGCCGAAGATATAAGAAACAGCAATATGGATTATATCGCCTTGGGACACATACATAAAAGAACAGAAATTTTAAAAGAGGGAAAGACCTTTTATGCCTATTGCGGATGCCCTCAGGGTCAGGGCTTTGACGAAACGGGAGAAAAGGGTGTCTATTTCGGCACGGTTGGAAAAGGCAGGGCTGAAATGGAATTTATCCCTGTTTGCAGGAGACGGTTTATAGAGGAAAGTGTTGATATATCTTCTGCAAGGAACAAACGGGAAATCGCCGAAATTGTCCTTACTTACATAAAGGAAAAGTACGGAGAAGATGGAGTTGAGTGGCTTTATAAAATCAACCTAACAGGGGAAACGGGACTTGCTTTTTCCGCATCGGAAATCTCCGCAGGATTAGAGGAAGAAATAAACTTTGCAAGGGTTAAGAATAAAACAAAGGCGCCGAGAAAGGCTCTTGAAGATATTGCGGAGGAAAACTCCGTTAGAGGAATTTTTGTAAGAAAGATGCTTGAAAGAGAGGCGAGGGGCGAGGATGTTTCCGAGGCTCTTAAAATCGGACTTTGTGCATTTTCCGAGGAGGTGACTTTTGATGAAGATTAAAAGAGTTGAAATTGCTTCCTTTGGCAAGTTTACAAACTTCTCAATGGATTTTGACGGCGGATTTAACATTATCTTTGGCAAAAACGAAGACGGAAAATCAACCGTAATGGCATTTATTCTTTTGATGCTTTATGGAAATGCGGGGAAAAGTTCTCAGAAGGATTTGACTCAGAATCTGAGGAAAAAGTATCTCCCCTGGAATGGCGGGAAGATGGCAGGAGATTTGGAAATTGAGCATAAGGGAAAGCTGTATCGCGTTCATAAGGAGTTTCGTGCATCGGCTAAAACCGATTTGGTTACGGTGACAGATATAGAAACAGGAGAGAAGCTGAATCTTCCTCCTGATACCGAGGTGGGAAAATATTTTCTGGGCATTGACAATGTCGGCTTTGAGAAAAGTATCTTTTCCGCAACCTCAAAAAGCTTTGCAGGGGAAGAAAGCGGAGACATATCCGTAAGACTCTCAAACCTTTCTCGGACAGGGGACGAAAGCACCTCTCCGAAAGAGGCGAAAGAGAGAATTGAATCTGCTATGGACGACCTTGTTAAAAAACGAGGAAAAGGAAGGCTGACTCTTCTTGAAGAAGCTTCCCGCAGTCTCGAAGAAGAAATCGAAAAGGCGGAAGCGAGGGAAACCCGCCGTAACGAATATAAAGAAGAATACAGAAAAATTGAAGAAGAGCTTGGATTGTTACAGGAGAAAGCCCAAAAAGGCAGGCAGTTTCTTAAAAATGAGGAAAAGAGAACAAGAGCGAAAATCTATGAGGCTCTTGCGAGGCTTTACGATGCTGTAAAAAACAAGGGGGAAGAAATTGAAAATCTCTTAAAGGGCGACAATGTCGAGTCTTTCTTGTTGAAGGGAGAAAAGCTCAGGGAGGAATATGATATTTCCCTTCGTAAACTTAAAGAGACTGACAAAGGGGAAGAAGCAAAAGCTGTTTCCGAAGAGGATATGAAAAAGTATTTTATACTCAAAGAAGAAATTATTCAGGCTGAAAGAAAAAAAGGCTTATGGAAAGCTATACTTGCAGGTCTTTTCGGAATTCTGGCAATTGTTACTGCGATTTTCGGAAAAGGCGTGTTAAAGGCTTTGCTTATTCCTGCCCTCGCGGTTTTCGTAGCATCAGGGGTTTTCTTCCTTATTATATTCCTAAAAGACAAAAAGGCAGGGCAAAGGAAAGCCAAAGCCGAGAAAGATTTCAAGGAGTTTTTAAAGAGCAAAGGCTGTGAGGACGGAGCGGAATTTGAAAGAGCGTACCGAAAGGGTATCGAACTTTCCGCTAAAAGAGAAATCTATGACCGCGCCCAAAAAGACTTTGATGAAAAAGAAAAAAGCTTCATATTATATATAGGGAAATATGAGAGCGTTTCAACAGCTGACGAGGCAAAATCCTTTTTGGAGAGAATAAAAGAGAAAAATGCCGAGAAAGTCCGTCTTGCAAACGAGGCAAAAACTTATGGCGAAAATTATGGCGTTGAGGAAGGGGACGGCGCTAAACTTCACGTCCTTGCTGAAAAGTTAAGAGAGGAAGCTCCTGAGGAAAGCGAAAAAATTGACGCCGAGGCAATAGAAGAAGAAATCCGCAACAAGAACGAACGCCTTCTTGAAATAAAAGGTCTCCTTGGTGCAGACGGGGTAAATATTGAAACCCTTAAAAAAGACCTCGCGGAAAATCTTGAAAAAGAAAAGGAAATGCGGGACTATTATAAAAGCCTCTCTCTTGCGGCAGAGGTTTTAGCCGAAGCAGAGGATGAAATGCGAAGATGCTTTGCTCCGAAGCTTAATGAAAGAGCGTCGGAAATTCTGAGCGAGCTTACAGATGGCAAATATCAGAAGCTAAGCACCGACAAGGAATATGAGGTTGAAATCAAGTCGGAAGATACAATGGGTTACAGAAACTGGCAGTATTTAAGCCGCGGCACAATGGCGCAGAGCTATCTGGCTCTGAGAATTGCCCTTTGCGAAATGCTTTCAGGGGATGAGCGGATTCCTCTTCTTTTGGACGATGTCTTAAATGAGTATGACGAAACAAGAGAAGAAAAGACAATGGTCTTTTTGGATAACTATGCAAAGGCGGGGCATCAGATAATCCTTTTCGGCTGTCGAGGAATAAAAGGTTATGAAAACAAAACAAAAAGGATGCTTTAAGAACGAAAAACGGCGTAAAATGGCGTTTTGTGACACTTGTAAAAAAATAAAAATTTATACTTGACAACAATGATAGGGTATGTTATAATTAATAAGCAAAACAATAGGCAAATATGGGTTCTATTTGAATGGAGGAAAAGAAAAATGAAAAAAATAGTAGCTCTTTTGATTGCGGTAATGATGCTTTCAACAGTTGCATTAGCAGCTGACATTGATGAAGCAAACACAGCGGTTAATTACAAAACAATAACTGTTTCTTACGAAGGTTATGCGGCAGAAGAACAGGCAACAATTATGGTTTACCAGGTTGGTGACGATTCAAGCGCACCTGCATTCAGCGAAGCTGCAAATCATGTTGTAGTTGGTATTGATCAGGACGAAGCGACAGGTGAATTCGAAATCAGACTCGATGACCCTGACTACACAGGCTACCTTGTTGCTGCCGTTGCAACAGCAAGCAGCGCTGTTGACAGATACAGCATTGCAGTTGTAAGCGGTGTTCCGCAGTCTGTTACAACTGTTGTTGACTGTGAAGACGGACAAATCACAGTTCCAAACGGCAAGACTTTGGATATTGGTTATTTAACACTTGTTCAGGCATATGTTGATATCGCTGATGGCGGTACAGTTACATATGAGAACAAAGCAGGCGCTGACCTTGATTTAGCAGGAAGCATTTATTTTGATGCAAACGGAAACATTCACTCTGCGACAGATGAAAATCCTGTAACTCTTACACTTACAACAGGAGAAACAAAGGCAGTAGGTTTCATCTGGGATGACACTCTTGACGGAACAGCCGGAACATACGGTTATTCTGTAACAGACGGCGAAAAGACAGTAGAGGGTGGCTTTGCTATTGGCACAGGCCTCACAGGTAATGTTAGATTTGCTGTTGGTGTTACAAATGTTCCTGTAAGCTCAACCCTTGATATTACAATCAACCCTATCCAGTAATTTTTCCTTAATCAGAATTTAGAATCTTTTACAGAAGGTTTTTCGCAAAGGCGGAAAACCTTCTTTTGTTTTATGAATTTTCGGGCGAATATGTCCGAGAAGAAGGGGAAAGGGGGCTGACCCCATAAATTGTGCGGAAAATCAAGAAAATTTCTATATATAGTGCTTGACAAATTAAATAAAAAATGGTAAAATAAAGTGCTTTATGTTTAAGTGTTGTACTATGTCCATTTGCAGTTTTAAATTTTGCAAAAAAGTATATTTTTAGTAAAACAGGAGCAAAAATAAATGGAAAGACTAAAAAGTCAAAATTTTCTTGCAGGACTTAAACAGTCCCAGAAAGCAATCCTCTCAGGAAAGGCAAAGCTGGCCTGCATTGCAGAGGATGCAGATGACCATATAAAGCTTCCCCTTATCGCTCTTTGCGAAAAGGAAAAGGTTGAGGTTTTATTTGTAGATACTATGAAAGAACTTGCCAAGGCTTGCCACGTTGAAGTTCCTACGGCGGTGGCGGTTCTTATAAAAGAAAACTAACTTTGTTAAAACCGGGGATTCCCGATTTTATATAAATCTAAACAACAGGGGGTGAATAATAAGTGCCAACATTTAACCAACTTGTTAAGAAGGGTAGAGCAACTGCGGAAAAGAAGTCAACAGCTCCGGCTCTCTTAAAGGGTTTTAACACCATTAAGAAGAGACCTACAGACCAGAATTCTCCACAGAAGAGAGGGGTTTGTACATCTGTTAGAACAATGACTCCTAAAAAGCCTAACTCAGCTCTTCGTAAGGTTGCCAGAGTAAGACTTACTAACGGTATTGAAGTTTCTGCTTATATCCCGGGTGTGGGACATAACCTTCAGGAACACAGTGTTGTTATGATAAGAGGCGGAAGAGTTAAGGACCTCCCGGGTGTGCGTTATCACATCATCCGCGGAACACTTGATACTGCCGGCGTTGCTAAGCGTAACCAGTCAAGATCTAAGTACGGTGCTAAGAGACCGAAGGATGCTAAATAATCCTTGAAAGCTTAAAAAGTTTTAGAAAATCAGTATAGTGCGTATATTACTATTTTATATATATCGAAGCGAACATAGCGTTCCCACTGATGAGTGATAGTAGATACAGCGCTAGCAGTACCAGATAGGTATTGAGTACCTTGTGGGTATTTAACCACTAAGAAATGGAGGGAAGATAAGTGCCAAGAAAAGGACATATTGCACGCAGAGACGTGTTACCTGATCCACTTTACAACAGTAAGACTGTTACTCGTCTTATCAATAACATCATGTTAGACGGTAAGAAGGGCGTTGCCCAGGCTATCGTATACGATGCTTTTGATATTATTAAGGAAAAAACAGGCAAAGACCCGGTTGAGGTTTTTGAAGAAGCTATGAACGCTGTTATGCCTGTTCTCGAAGTTAAAGCAAGACGTGTAGGCGGTGCTAACTATCAGGTTCCGATTGAAGTTCGTGCTGAAAGAAGAGAAACACTTGGTCTCCGCTGGATTACTCTTTATTCTCGTCAGAGAAATGAGAGAACAATGGCCGAAAGACTTGCGAACGAACTTATGGACGCAATCAACAGCACAGGCGGTGCATTCAAGAAAAAAGAAGACACACACAAAATGGCAGAAGCGAATAAGGCATTCGCTCACTTCCGTTGGTAATTTTGCTTCGAAATTCGCTTCATCTTTGGCGGAGTTGCTCAATGTGAAAATGCTCGTCGTATCATCATACGACTGTGCTTTTCATCATCTCGCATCCACCAAATATAAAGCAAATTTCTTTGCAAAAGCTTGCGTTGAAGTTTGCCAAATCTAAGGCAATTTTCTTCGTAAAAACCCGTTAGGGTCTTTGGGTTTACCCCAAACAAACGGAGACATTTTTAGACATTGCGGATTTTCCGCAAAAGCGATATAAGCATTCTCTGCTAGAATGCTTTGAAAGGAGAAAATTATGGGTAGAGAGTTCTCATTGGAAAGAACAAGAAATATCGGTATCATGGCTCACATCGATGCCGGTAAAACTACAACAACCGAAAGAATCCTGTACTACACAGGTGTTAACCATAAAATCGGTGAAACCCATGAAGGTTCTGCAACCATGGACTGGATGGCTCAGGAACAGGAGCGTGGTATTACAATTACTTCTGCTGCAACAACTTGTTTCTGGCAGCCTGCTGAGGGCCCGTTTAAAGGCATTAAGCACAGAATTAACATAATCGACACACCGGGTCACGTTGACTTTACAGTTGAAGTTCAGAGATCACTCCGTGTTCTTGACGGTTCTGTAACAGTTATGTGTGCTAAGGGCGGTGTTGAACCACAGTCTGAAACTGTATGGCGTCAGGCTGACGATTATAAAGTTCCGCGTATGATTTATGTAAACAAGATGGATATCATGGGTGCGGACTTCTATAATGTTGTTAATATGATTCATGAGAGACTTCATGCAAACGGTGTTCCGATTCAGCTCCCTATCGGTTCTGAAGACAGCTTTATAGGTATCATCGACCTTATGAATATGGAAGCCGAAGTTTATGAAGATGAACTCGGTCAGAAGTATCACAAGGAAGAAATTCCTGCTGATATGAAGGACAAGGCTGAAGAATACCGTCAGCAGATGGTTGAAGCTATCTGTGAAACAGACGAAGCTTTAATGGAAAAATTCTTCGACGGCGAAGAAATTTCCGTTGCTGAGCTTAAAAAGGCTTTAAGAAAAGCTACAATCAATAACGAAATCGTTCCGGTTCTTTGCGGAACTTCTTACAGAAATAAGGGTGTTCAGCTTTTACTCGATGCTATCATCGAATATATGCCAAACCCAACAGATGTTCCAAACATTCAGGGCGTTAACCCTGACACAGACGAAGCAGACGAAAGACCATCATCAGATGATGCTCCTTTTGCAGCTCTTGCATTCAAGATTGCAACAGACCCATTCGTTGGTAAGATTTGCTTCTTCCGTGTATATTCCGGTACGCTCGCAAAGGGTTCTTATGTTCTTAACTCTTGCAAGAATAAGAGAGAAAGAATGGGTAGAATTCTTCAGATGCACGCTAACCACAGAGAAGACCTTGACATCGTTTATTCCGGTGATATTGCAGCAGCAGTTGGTCTTCAAAACACAACAACAGGTGAAACCCTTTGTGATGAAAAGGCTCCAATTATCCTTGAATCAATGGTATTCCCTGAACCGGTTATCCGTGTTGCTATCGAGCCAAAAACTAAGGTAGGTCAGGAAAAGATGGGTATCGCTCTTGCAAAGCTTGCAGAAGAAGACCCAACCTTTAAGACTTATACAGATGAAGAAACAGGACAGACAATCATCGCCGGTATGGGTGAGCTTCACCTTGAAATCATCGTTGACCGTCTTCTTCGTGAATTTAAAGTAGAAGCAAATGTTGGTCAGCCTCAGGTTTCTTACCGCGAAGCATTCAGAAATCCTGTTAATGTTGAGCATAAGTACGCTCGTCAGTCAGGTGGTAAAGGTCAGTACGGTCATGTACTCGTTAAGTTTGAGCCACTCGAAGAAGGACAGGGCTATGTATTTGAAAACGCTGTTGTCGGCGGTGCTATTCCAAAGGAATACATTCCTGCTGTTGACCAGGGTATTCAGAGCGCTATGCTTAACGGTGTACTTGCAGGTTATAATGTTGTTGACCTTAAAGCAACACTTTATGATGGTTCTTACCACGAAGTCGACTCATCAGAAATGGCGTTTAAGATTGCTGCTTCTATGGCATTCAAAGACGCTATGAGAAAGTCTGACCCTGTATTAAAAGAACCTATTATGCTTGTAAATGTTATCACTCCTGATGATTACCTCGGTTTCGTAATCGGCGACCTCAGTTCAAGAAGAGGTATGATTAAGAGCCAGGAATCAAGAAGCGGTGGCGTTACACAGGTAACAGCAAATGTTCCGCTTTCTGAAATGTTCGGTTATGCAACCGTACTCAGAAGTGGTACACAGGGCCGTGGCCAGTACACTATGGAACCTTCTCATTACAGCGAAGTTCCAAGAAACATTCAGGAGAAGATTATCAGCGAAAGAGCAAAGAAGGAAGACTAATCTTTGTCTTTTTGCAAAATCTTTATAAATTTTTATAAAAACTCTTGAAAACTATTGAAAAACATAGTAAAATTATATGGAAGGGTTTTCCCTGATAAGAAGTAAATTAATTAAAAGTTAAATACAAGGAGGAATTTCAAAATGGCAAAAGCTAAATATGAAAGAACCAAACCACATGTAAACATTGGTACTATTGGTCACGTTGACCATGGTAAAACAACTCTTACTGCTGCTATAACAAAGGTACTTGCTATGGACGGTAAGGCTCAGTACGAAGCTTACGATATGATCGATAAGGCTCCGGAAGAAAGAGAAAGAGGTATCACAATCTCTACAGCTCACGTTGAATACGAAACAGAATCAAGACACTACGCTCACGTTGACTGCCCAGGACATGCTGACTATGTTAAGAACATGATCACTGGTGCTGCTCAGATGGACGGCGCTATCTTAGTTGTTTCTTCTGCTGACGGCCCAATGCCACAGACAAGAGAACACATTCTTCTCTCCCGTCAGGTTGGCGTTCCTTATATCGTAGTATTTATGAATAAGGTTGACCAGGTAGACGACCCAGAACTTCTCGAACTCGTTGAAATGGAAATCAGAGAACTTCTTTCTGAATACGAATTCCCGGGTGACGATATTCCGATTGTTAAGGGTAGCGGTCTTCAGGTTCTCGAAAGCACATCAACAGATCCTAACGCTCCTGAATACGCTTGTATCCACGAACTTATGGCTGAAGTTGACAGATACATCCCAACACCAGAAAGAAAGAGCGACCTTCCTTTCTTAATGCCAGTCGAAGACGTATTCTCTATCACAGGTCGTGGTACAGTTGCTACTGGTAGAGTTGAAAGAGGTACACTCGTTGTTTCTGACGAAGTTGAAATCGTTGGTCTCGCTGACGAAAGCCGTAAGGTTGTTGTAACAGGTATCGAAATGTTCAGAAAGCTTCTCGACCAGGCTGAAGCTGGTGATAACATCGGTGCTCTTCTCCGTGGCGTACAGAGAAACGAAATCGAAAGAGGACAGGTTCTCGCTAAGCCAGGTTCAATCACACCTCACACAAAGTTCGTAGGCGAAGTTTACGTTCTTACTAAGGAAGAAGGCGGTCGTCATACACCATTCTTCACAAATTACAGACCACAGTTCTATTTCAGAACAACTGACGTTACAGGTATCGTTAACCTCCCAGAAGGCACAGAAATGTGTATGCCTGGCGATAACGTTACTATGACAGTTGAACTTACAACACACATCGCTATGGAAGAAGGTCTCCGTTTCGCTATTCGTGAAGGCGGTAGAACAGTTGGTTCCGGCGTTGTAACAAAGGTTATCGAATAATTTAAATTTGATAAATAAAAAAGACGAGCGTTTTGCTCGTCTTTTTTGTATAAATTTGTAGAAAGCATTGATTTTTTTAAAAGCCTGTGATAAAATATGTATATAACTTGAAGGCAAGGAGAGAAAAATATGAAAAAAATTATTTGCAAAGTTGAATATGATACAGACGCGTCTATGCTTATTGAGAAAAAGACATTCGGAGCTTTCGGGGATAAAGACGGCTATGAAGAAAGTCTTTATAAGACACAGGACGGAAAATATTTCCTTTATACAAACGGAGGAGAAGAGTCAAAGTATCCAAAAGAAGCAATAACAAGAATGTCTGTGACAAAAGCTGAAGAATGGCAGAAGAACTAAGCAAAACAAATATTCAGGCGGTGCGCTTTAATACGCACCGCCGTTTATTTTGAAGTTGCTTTTTGGGGAAAGGTGTGATATAATGATTTCATCTTTGATGAAATCAATGAATTGCCTTCGGCATGAATTGAAATCTACTATTTCATGAATTGAGCCTTGCGTCTCATGAATTGCACCTGTCGGTGCATTAAAAGGCAATTCAATTCATGGAGCGAAGCGAGAAATCATGGCGGAACGACAATTCATGACAACGGAGTTGTCAATTCATTAAAAACAATGTGCATCTTTTCTGTCACCTAATTCTATAATGAATTTAATCGTTTCACGATTAAACTCAGCGATATAAATTCCTGACTGAATTTGCGATATACCTTGCGGTGCGATATATTACTTTGTAATGCGATATGTCCTTACGGGACGAGATTAAGGAATTTATATCATATCGCAACTGCTAAGAAAAACCAAGATAATGTTGTCATCTAAATTATTCACTAATTTTATACTGGGGGCAGTATATTTTAAGGGTGGGACAAAATGAGTAAAACAACAAAAGGCGTTATTTATACATTGATAGGTGCAATCTGCTGGGGCTTTTGCGGCTCTTGCGGAGATGTTTTATTTAAAGAAAAAGGCTTCAACGCGGACTGGGTAAGCTGCGTAAGGCTTCTTTCTGCCGGTTTGATTTTGGTTGCAATTTCTCTTCTGAAAGAGAAAAAGAAGGCTTTTGATATTTTTAAGAAACCCAAAAGTATCTGGACGCTGGTGGCTTTTGGTATCTTCGGACTTATGGTTTCTCAGTATACATATCTTACAACCATAAATTATTCCAATTCAGGAACGGCAACAATCCTTCAATATACGGGTCTTGCTATGATTTTGGTTGTGGTTTGCGTGATGGAGAAGAGAATTCCTAAAATTTTTGAAGCTCTTGCCCTTATTTTCGCAACAGGCGGAATATTTTTAATCGCAACTCACGGGGATATAAAGACGATGGTTATTTCAAAAGAGTGTCTTTTCTGGGGACTCTTCTCAGCGGTTGGGCTGGTAGGCTATTCAATGATACCGAAAAAACTTCTGAAAGAATATGGCGCTATTACAGCGTCAGGCTTCGGAATGGTAATCGGCGGAGTTGTTTTATGTCTTATAATCCGACCATGGCAATATGCGGTAAGCTTTGACCTGGTTGCAGTATTGGCTATGCTGGGGGTTATAATTATAGGGACGGTTGTTGCCTATAATCTTTATCTTATGGGAGTTAATTTAATCGGCCCTGTTAAAGCGGGAATCATTGCATCAATCGAGCCGGTTGCGGCGGCGGTGTTCTCATTCTTGTTCGTTGGAACAAGCTTTACATTCTGGGACGCTATCGGCTTTGCCCTTATAATATCAACAGTATTCATTTCAAACATAAATAAGGAGTTGTCTTAGACAACTCCTTATTTTAATTCATCTATACTTATTGCTTTATCACAGTTCAAGAAATAAAGATAAGCTTCATCGACTTTTTGCCCCAGAATTGTTTCAAGAGCATCTTTATAAAGTTTAAGCTGGGTATAATATTTTTTCCCACGCTCTTTTGCGCTGTCTTCGGAAACCCTGTCGGTCTTATAGTCAAGAAGAACTATATTTCCGTCTGCCTCTTTGAAGAAACAGTCCATTGTTCCCTGAATGAGAATTTTTGCATCCTCGCTTTCCTGAGGATAAAGGTCTGTTGCCTTTGCCTCGGAATAGAAGCTGAACTCTTTCTTGACCATAACCGCATCTTTAAGCCGTTTTCCAAGGTCGCTTTGAGAGAAGTTCAGGATAGAAGAAATGTCCACAGCGTCTTTTTGAACAGCGCTTATGATGTTTTCCTTTGTCATTTTCTCAATCTGGTTTTCAATCTCTTCAAAAGAAGAGGTTTTTTTCATATCAAGATGGAGAAGAACGAAGTGAGTTATCGTTCCCTTTTCTGCTCCTGAAAGATTTGCAGAGTCAGCAGAGAGGGATGGGAGAGTGAAGATGCTCGGAGTGTAAATCTCCTCTTCGTTCTGCCGTCTTTTGGCTTCCGTAACTGACATTTTAACAGGGAGGGAAGAAGAGGGATAAACATTTGTAAGCTTGTCCATAAGCTTTTCGTCTTCTTTGCTTTCAACCATCTTTTTGTCGCTGTTTTCTTCTCCGTCTGCGATTGCAGAAATCGGCTCTGAAACGGTTACAGAAACCAAGTTTTCGTTTCCCTCTGCGGCGTTGTAGGAGAGTTTATGCAAGGCGCAAAGCTCCTCTGCTCCGCTGTAACGGGCAAGGGCATAGGAAATCCAGTCTCCGATTGATTTTGCATTTAAAATCCCTGCTGTTAGAATTTTGTTTCCTGAAAGATAAGGGGATGCCCACGGAGTTCCTGCTTTCTTTATAACCGCAGAGATTATAAGCTTCTCTTTCGCACGGGTCATGGCAACATATAAAAGCCTCATCTCCTCGTGGGAAAGCTCCCTTAAAAGCATTTTGGAAATAAGCTTATGAGGGATAGATGGGTACTTGATACGCTTTTCGGTGTCCGTGTAAGGAATGCCGAAACCAAACTTGTCGTGCCAGAGAATACTCCTGCTCGTGTCGGAAGCGTTGAACTTTCCAAAAACATTTGCAACAATAACAACGGGGAATTCGAGCCCCTTTGACTTATGAATACTCATAATCTTTACTGTGTTGGAATTTTCCCCTTCGGCTTTGGCAGGGGTAAGGTCCATTTCCGCATCTATGAGAGTGCGGATGTAGAGCATAAAGCCAAAAAGACTTCCGTTTGGAGTTTCGTCATATTCCGCCGCTCTCTCAAATAAAAGGCGAAGATTTTCCCCTTTGATTTCGCCGTTTTCTTCGCCCGAAACGATTTCCTTGTAGTTATAGCGGTTTAGAATAAGCAAAATAAGTTCGCTTACGCTTAAATATTCCGCCTCGTCACGAAGTGCGTTTAAATCGTCAAGGAATTTCCTGCAAATGGTATCCCCTTGGGAAGAGGCTTCGCAAAGTGCGTCATAGAAAGAACATCTTTTCTTGGCGCTTCGGATGTTTGCGAGGCTGTCGGGAGTAAATCTGTAAAGAGGAGAGCGCAAAACTGCGATAAGAGGAATATCCTGATAAGGATTATCGATAATTTCAAGGAAGGAAAGAACGGTCTGCACCTCAACGGTGTCAAGATAGCTCTGCCCGATGTCGCTGTATACAGGAATTTGATTCTGAGTTAAAACTTCCTCAAAGATTTTTCCGCCCGTCTTGGCGTTTCTTAAAAGAATAACAATGTCGGAGTAGCGGACAGGCCTTGTTTCGTTAGTTTTCGGGTCGGTAATTGAAAGCTTTTCTTTTGTTACAAGGTCTTTGATTCGCCTTGCAACGGAAAATGCCTCTGCGGTTGAGTTATCCTCAACTGTGCGCCCGTCAACGATGTTAAATTCAGGGATATAGCTCTGGGGGTTTTCCTCAGGGGGATAATAGGTTGCGCCGAATTCAAGGCGCTCTTCCTGACCATATTCAATTCCGCAGGAGCGCTCAGTCATAATTTTATCAAAAACATAGTTGGTAAAGTCCAGAACATTATGCCTGCTTCTGAAATTCTGGGCAAGTTTTATTAGGTGCCCACCATCAGAAACTTTATAGCGTCTTCCCTTCTCCGCAAAAATTTCAGGAACAGCATTTCTGAATTTATAAATACACTGCTTGATGTCCCCGACAGTGAATATGTTGGTGTTGTCTCTTGAAACAAGAGAGAAAATTGTATCCTGAGCATTGTTGGTATCCTGGTATTCGTCAACCAGAATTTCTTTATATTTGTTTTGGAGAGTCCTTGCCACAGAGGAGGGAGCGCCTTTTTCATCCTCTAAAAGAGAGATAAGCTCATGCTCTAAATCGTTAAAGTCAAGATACCCTGCCATGCGCTTCATTTTCTTATGAGCGCGCATAGTCATAAGGGCGATGTTTTTAAGTGTTCTTATCTGTGGCTCGTTTTCTTTAAGCTGCTTTAAAACAAGAGATAAGTCCGAGGAGAAGAAAGCGGAAAGCTCGCCCAGAAGACTTTTGGCAAGGTCTCGGAGTGCTTTTATGTTGCTCTGAATGGTGGCTTCCAAAGGCTCCTTGGTTCTCTTTGTAGGGAGAGTTTCAAAATTGAGCAGCTCAAATGCGTTCTGAACTTTGTTGTAGTCTCCCTCGCCGATTGCATATGCAACGGCGGTGACTTTGAGATTTTCAACAAGGAAAAACGGAGCGTAAGGGTGGTCGGCGGGAAGATTCTTCTCCGCAAGGGAAAGAATTTCTTCGTATATTTCTTGTATATTTATAATTTCCTCTTTGGCATAGGCGAAAAGACGGTTGTGCCACGGAGAGTCTTCAAATTTTTCGCATTTATAATCAAGGACTGAATCATTAAGCCACTTTGCAGGATGCGCCATACTTCTTGCAAAGGTTAAAAGGCTTAAAATTATGGCACGAAGTTTTGCGTCGGTCTTGTCTGAGCCGTGGCTTAAAACAAGGCTCTTAAAAGACGGAAGGCGGTCAATGTTTTCGTAGAATCGGGACAAAACGGTATCAAGAGCCATATCCGTCAGAGTTTTGTTTTCGACTTCGGAAATTATGGAAAAGTCAACGGGAAGGTCCGTGTGATGAATGTTTCCTTTTATAACTTCCAGACAGAAAGAATGGATTGTGGAAATGTTTGCACTGCCAATTAACATTCTCTGCTTTTTAAGATGGGCGTTTTTGGGGTTTTTCAAAAACTCCTGATTGATGGCATTGGCGATTTTTCTTTTCATCTCTGCCGCCGCCGCTTCTGTATATGTAAGGATTAAAAGTTCGTTTACCGAGGTGGGATTTTCCTCGTCTAAAATCTTCTCAATGACGCGCTGAACTAAAACAGCAGTCTTTCCTGAGCCTGCTGCCGCCGAAAGGAGAATGTTCTCCCCGTTATAGCTTATTGCCTCTTTCTGAGAAGGGGTAAATTCCATTTAATCCACCTCGAATTCTTTATGGTTTAAATAGGCGAAATCGCCTTCGTCATTAAAGTCAAATATAAGCTTCCTTGCCCGAAGGAGCTGGAAGTCCTTTTGCCCGTTCTTCTTTGCTCCATATTTGACATCCCCCGCAATGGGACAGCCAAGATAGGCAAAGGATGCACGGAGCTGATGTGTTCTGCCTGTTAAAAGCTCTGCCCAGACACCGTTCTGTGTAGCTTTATAAGAGGTTACGGCAAGGGATGCGCCTTCTGTTTCTTTTTCAGAAAAGAAAACTTTGTTTTGTGCGCTGTCCTTTTTGATATAGCCTCTTATAACCCCTTCTTTTTCGGGGAGAGGGCGGTCAGTTTTAAGGAAATAGATTTTTCTTATTTCCCGATTTCTGATTTTCTCGTTAAAAAAGCGGAGAGCTTTTGCGTTTTTTGCACCGATAACAAGGCCTGAGGTGTTCCTGTCTATGCGATGGCAAAGAGCGGGAGCAAAAGTGTTTTCCAAAAAGGGATTATACTCCCCTTTTCTGTATAAATAAGCAAGAATAGAATTTATGAGGCTGTCCTCTCCGTCGTGAGCGCAGATTCCCGATGGCTTGTCGCAGATTATAATGTTCTCATCCTCGTAAACAATAATTGGACTTTTTGCCGAGAGGAGAAAAGAGGGAAGCTCTTTCTCTTTGGGGAAAAACTCGTCGTTTACATACGCCTCAATAACACTTCCCTCAGAGAGAAAAGCGTCTTTTTTAGGGTGCTTGCCGTCAAGACGGATTTTCTTCGTCCGAAGCCATTTATAAATAAGACTCTGGGGAAGATGCTTAAAATATTTAATTAAAAACTTGTCCACTCTCTGACCTGCGTCGTTCGAGTTTATTTCAATCCGCCTCATAAAAACTCCAAAAAATTAATCTTCGATTTTTGCAACACGATTTGCGTGTCTTCCGCCCTGGAAAGTTGCGTTAAGATATGCCTCAACAATTTCAAGGGCAATTTCAATGCCTGTTATTCTCTCGCCGAGACAAATAACATTGGCGTCGTTGTGCTCCTTTGTCATACGGGCGCTGAAAGTATCCGTAACATGAGCGGCACGGATTCCTTTTACTTTGTTTGCAGCCATACTCATTCCGATTCCTGTTCCGCAAACTAAAATACCCTTGTCACATTCGCCGGAGGTAATGGATTGGCAAACTTCCTTTGCAATATCAGGATAATCGCAGGAGTCGGTGGAATAAGTTCCGAAATCCTTATAGTCATATCCCATTTCTTCAAGTTTTTTCATAATGGCGTTCTTCAAATTAAAACCGCCGTGGTCGCATCCGATTGCTATCATTTCTGATTCCTCCCAAAATTTTGTATTAAGAGTACGCAAAGCTCGTCGAGCCGTTCGTACATTATTTTCATATCCGCCCTCTTTAAAAGAAGACCTAAATCAACATCTCTGTTTTCCCAAAGAGAAAGTGCCGTACTTGCCCAATACCCCTTTTTGCCTTTTAAAAACTCCAAAGAGCGCTTTGCGAAAGTTAAGTAGCGGTCCTTGGTGTATAAATAAAGTGCAATAAGCGAAACCGCTGTGGAGAAAACAAGCATTTCGCTGCTTTGGAAAAGGTCCTTGGCGAGAATACCCTCCGCCGTCTGGGAATCAAGAATAAGAGAAAGGATTTGAGGAGCGACGGTTTTGGTGTCCTCGCTGAAATATTTTGCAAGTTGCTCTTTATACTGCCTCTTTGAATCAATAAACCCAAGGGGAGTGTTGCCCTTAAAGCAACTGAGGGCGACATCTCCGTAAGAAATTCCGTAGGAAAGACAGATTTCGTTAATCTTATCCCTGATGACGCATCTCGCTTCATAAGGCAGAGAGCTTTTCTCTCTTTCCAGCGCCCTTATTTGCTCCATAGCATACATAATGTCAACGGGCAGAAGATTTAAATGGGTGGAAATGGCTTTAAGCTCAATCTCCTCGCTCCAATTTTCATCAAAAAGTCTGATTTTCTGCGGAGGGATAACACTATGCCTTGCGAAGCAATATGAAACCTCCCCCGAAACCGCCTCTGAAAGCACGGCGGGAACAAGACTGACTCCCAGCCCGCCGATGGGCTCTAAAAAGGCAGGGGAAACTCTTGCGCTCAGAAGTCTTGAAACTTCAAGAGGAATAACAACCCCCATATCCGCCTCGGAAATGCAGACGCAAGGGAAATCCCAAGAAGACTGTTTCCCGCCGTAAAGAATAGCAAGTGACGGAGCAAAGTCAAAATCGAAAGATGCCTCCCCAACCGCAATAACGATTTTCTCTGATTTATCGCAAGGTAAGACCTCGCAAAGATTGGAACTCAAAATATTTTCAATACACGCATCAATGGTTTTCTCACTTATCGGCGCAAAATCTGAAACACAGTTGCCGTCCAGGAACACACGGAACCGATTTCCCTCTCCCAAAGAGGAAAGAAGCACCGAAAGAGGCGCGATGCACTTTGAAAGAGCGTCCTTGTCGGGAAGAAGAAAAATCTCAAATCTCTTTTCTTCGCTTAAAAGGTGGGAGAGCCGAGGGGTAAAAGTGCAAAGAGCAACATTGTCCCGTAGCGGATGCCTTGAAATAACAACTCCGTCGGGCTGAGCCTTCTTAAAGAATATATCCAAAAGAAAACTTTCCTTATATATATTAACCTCAGAAAAGGCGCGAACTCCGGAAGGGAAAACCTCCTGAGTTATTTTATGAGTAGGGGAAGAAACTTTTTCTATCTCCCCGCTTATGTTAAAGATAAGGCTGGCGCAGGCGGAAGCGTTTTCCGCAAGGCCCACGAAAGAAAGCTGAGCGTG